>NZ_CP145905.1:2992500-3322500 GCF_036894955.1 Paenibacillus sp. KS-LC4
GATGTTAAAAACCGCATGGCTATGCCTGCGGTTTTTTTGCGCGCTAAAATAGCGCAAACTGAGCTAAAGGGGCTGCAAAATAAATGATAAAATTCAAATATTTGTTTAATAATGTCGAATTGGCCGAGATGCTGCTGCAAAATTGGTGTTATGACGAGGATTCGCTTGATCTGTTTAACTATTACCGGATATCGTCCAACGCCATTTATCCGTTTCGGTTTGAAGGAAATACAAGGCTGCTGCGCTTTGCGCCGGAATTGGAGAAAAATAAGGCCAATACGCTAGCGGAGCTTGCATTTATCGCCTACTTGAAGGACAATGGCTTCAACGTTCTGGAAGCGATTGCATCGAAGCAAGGAGCTGTGCTTGTGGAAGCAGCAACACCCTGGGGAGATTACACAGCTTCCGTATTTAAGCGTGTGCCTGGGCAAGCCTTTGAGCAAAGCGGTTTCGATGCTGCTGCCCTATTTACCTATGGGAAGACGCTAGGTCAGCTTCACTGCTTGTCTAGCGCTTATTCTCCTGAGACCTATCGCCGCTGGTCGTATAAAGAGGTACTGGAGTGGATTGAGGTGGAGCTGTCAGCCTTCCCGAAGGAAACAGCGGCGCTTAACGAGGTGCAGCAACTCAGGAGCTATTTTCAGACGTTGCCGGTTTCTAATACGTATTTCGGTCTTATTCATTATGATTTCGAATGTGATAATGTGTTTTATGATTCGGACAACGGCTGCTGCCATGTCATTGATTTTGATGATGCGATGTATCATTGGTATGCGATGGACATTTATGTAGCGCTGGATAACCTGCAGGAGTTTATTGCTCCAGAGGATTGGCTGCTTAAGAAGCAGCATTTCATAGACGGCTATACGTCCGAGTTTGTATGGAATGTGGAGACGGAGGCAATGCTGCCTGGCTGCAAGCGGTTTAATAGCCTGTACAAATATGCTCGTGTAAAGCGGGCGATGGCAGAAGCATGGAACAACGAACCGATGTGGATGGTACAGCTGCGCAGCAGCCTGGAGCAGTCGCTCAAGGAAGCAGAGGCTTGCTTCGGGCAAAAAATCAAATAAAGGGAGCTGGGAGCATGAACATTTTAATTACAGGGGCAGGGCGAGGACTTGGCTATGAGCTGACGAGCGCGGCGCTTGCGCGAGGGCATACGGTTGTGGCAGGTGTCCGCAACCCTAATGAAGCGAATGTCAAGCTGACGGTACTTGTAGAAAAGTATGGCGAGCGGCTATCGCTAGTGGAGCTGGATGTCACGAATGAATCAGGCATTGCAGCGTATGCTGAGCATTCATCCTGGCTGGATGCGGACGGATATGGGCGGTGGAGAAGCGCCGCTGGATGCGCGCGATAGCGCGCGTGGCATCATTGGGCTATTGGAGCAGCGCCGCATGCTGGACAGCCGTTTTATGTTTGCTAATCACGAAGGAAATCCGCTGCCAATTTAGAAAAAAGTCGGCTTTAGTTATTGACAATTAACGGATATCAGCTATACTTGCTTTAATTATTTGGTATGCGTAACTGGCGAAAACGTAGAGTACTACGGGGGAGCGCATATGTCATAGCAGCCGTTCGCCTGGGCAAAGTATTTGGTCACCTGACCAAATACTTTTCTTTTTTTAAGGAGAGGGAAAAATGAAGCAGACGAGAAATGTAGCCGTGTTAGTTTATGAGAGAGTGGATACACTTGATTTTGCTGGTCCGTTTGATATATTTGCTATCTCAAGTGGAAAAGACCGGGATTTTAGAGTGTACACGGTTGGCGAGACGAAGGAAGCTTTGCATACGCTTAGCGGCATTGCGATTACACCAGCGTATAGCTTCGACGATTGTCCTGAGCCTGATCTATTAATCGTTCCTGGAGGTATGGGCTCGCGCACGGAAATGCACAATGAGAAGCTGACGAATTGGATACGCCAAACGGCACAGCATGCTGAGCTTGTTCTATCTGTATGCACAGGTGCGCTGCTGCTCGCCAAAGCGAACTTGCTTAATGGGCTGCACATTACAACGAACCGCCGGGCGCTCGATTTGCTTCGCGAGCTTGCGCCTTCCAGTGCTGTGATGGTTGAAAATGTTCGTTACGTAGATAACGGGAAATTCATCATGTCCGCAGGAGTGACGGCAGGCATGGACGCTGCACTTTATGTTGTGGCAAGGCTGCACGGCCTAGAGTGGGCTGAGCAAACAGCAGCTATTATTGAATATGATTGGCATGAAGAGAAGTGTCCGGGTAGCCCGGGCCCGAGCTTGTCAGTGCCTGCCTCGAAAGTTGAGCTTGAAATTAATCGTGCTGCACCTCATGATCTTGAAGCAATGCTTCGTTTATACAAGGAGGCAGCCCGCTGGATCTATGAGGCGAAGGGCTTGCGCCAGTGGAGCGAGGATGCTTTTACAATGGAATATTTATACAATTTTATTAAAGAAAAAGAAGTATTCGTCGCTTACTTGCAGGGCGAGCTTGCGGGCTGTTTTTCGGTCGAATGGGATGACGAGCCGATCTGGGGAGAGCAATTTCATATGGATGCCGGTTATGTGCATCGACTGGCTGTAGCGCGCAGTATCAAGGGGCAAGGCATTGGCGCTCAACTGCTCGCTTGGTCGGAAGCTTATATTCGCGAGCGTGAAAAATCCTTTATGCGGCTCGATTGCATGGCAGAAAATCCATCGCTTAACGCCTTTTATGTTAGCTGTGGCTTGAATTTATGTGGCAGATACGACGCAGAGGGCTGGAGCGCAAATTTATATGAGAAAAAGCTATAACCGCCTATGAAGGGAAACTGCTAGAGCAGCCTCCAGAGAGAGTGTGTGTACAAAAAAGGAAGCGCTTGACTTGCTCCTTCAGGCTTGGTTCAAGCAGCGCTTCCCCTTTTTTTTGTGCTAAGCCATATTAAGCATTAGGCATTTCCTGATGACTCTTTTACCTCGGTTAAGTAATATAGAAAGGCAATGACTGGCAGAGCGATACCGATCAAGGAAGCTAACGTCCATCCCCCATAAGCATAAGCCCATCCTCCCAAAAAGGAACCTACAGCTCCACCGATGAAGAAAATCGCCATGAACAATCCATTAAGGCGACCCCGCATCTCACTGCCTAGCGAATAGATCACGCGCTGACCCAATACGAGATTTCCAGACACACCCATGTCCAGAGCGATAGCAGCAGCTAGCAGCAGCGCCAGAGCGGCGAAAGAATCCCCACGCACGAGATAGGCAGTCAAAAAGGAAAGAGCAGAGACGGCAATTGCGATGCCGCTTAGTAGTTTAGTCAAGCCGCGATCAGCCAGTCTGCCGGCAATAGGTGCCGCTACGGCTCCTGCTACACCAGCGAGAGCGAATAAGGCGATACCTTGCTGGGTTAAATGAAAATATTCAGCTAAACGCAGCGGAATGACGGTCCAGAATAAGCTAAAGGAGCCAAATAAGCAAGCTTGATAAAAGGCGCGGCGACGTAAAATAGGCGTTGCCTTCAATAACGAGCCTAATGAGCGAATTAAGGCTCCATATTGAAGGGACGGTGCTGGCTTCCGCTGTGGAAGGGCGCGGGATAGAACAACGGCGAGCATTAGGATGACGATGGCGGATAAAATAAAAACTGCCCGCCAGCCCAAATATTCCGTCATGAGACTGGCTAATGGACGAGCAAACATAATGCCTAGCAGCAGGCCGCTCATGACATTGCCTACGACGCGTCCGCGCTGCTCCTCTGCTGCGAGGAAAGTGGCATAGGGCACGAGAATTTGCGCAGCAACCGAGCCTATTCCTAGAAATAAAGCAGCAGCTAAGAAGAGCGATGTATTAGAGGCGAATATCGTTCCGATTAACGCGATAAGGACGACAATTAATGAGGCGATGATTAAACGCCGATTTTCAATCAAATCACTTAGCGGCACGATAAACAATAGGCCGATGACATAACCGACTTGAGTAAGCGTCACGATTAATCCCGCTGCACCTAGCGGTATTCCGATGGAAGTGCTAATCGGCCCGATTAACGTCTGGGCATAATACAGATTTGCGACAATGAGACCGCAAGCAGCGGCTAGAAGAAGCATGAGCCAGTTCGGGATGGAGTTGTCCTTGGACTGTAAGCTGTTCATAATAAGAGGCCTTCTTTCTGTTTAAATGGATGGTGTCAATGCTTTGTATCTTTATGGCTATATTATATACTATACGTACAGTATTTAAAATGTTTTTTTTCAACGCGCCCAAAATTTTATATAATGTAAAGAAAAGTCTACAAAAGGAGCTAAAACTATTGAATGCAAAAAGAGGGAGACCTCGCAACGTAGAAGCGGAGCGTGCAATATTAACAGCCTCCTACAACTTGCTGCTTGAAATTGGATTTGGCGGCGTTACTGTTGATAAAATTGCTGAGCAGGCTCAGGTGAGTAAAGCGACCATCTACAAATGGTGGCCTAATAAAGGAGCCGTTGTGATGGCGGGTTTTATGTATGCGATAAGTGAAAGGCTGCCGATACCGGATACGGGTTCTGTCTTTGAAGATATTTTGCTCCATGCGACTCAATTATCTCGATTTTTAACAAGTCGTGAAGGAAGCGTCATTACGGAAATTATTGGAGAGGGACAAGTTGATGATAAGCTTGCAGTCGCTTTACGAGAGGAGTATGTCCGCCCACGCCGCGCCGAAGCGCGGCAGCTGCTCATGCGAGGGATTGAGCGCGGGGAGCTGAAGCGTGAGCTAGATGTCGAATTGAGTATAGATTTACTATATGGGCCGATTTTCTATCGGTTGTTAGTGACAGGAGATGGGCTAGAGGACAAGATCATGAAGTCATTAATAACGAGCGCTTTCGAAGGGATTAAGCAATAGCTGGGATAGGAGGCTGGTAGAACAAGCTTGACCGCAGTGCCGCTGCAAGACAATTGAAGCCCTGCTGTAAACCGAACTAATGGCCTCATCTAAACTGCTTGCGATATTGGCTCGGTGTCTGACCGACCCTCTTCTTGAACAGTGCATTAAAAGAGTCGATGTGGCTATAGCCGACCATTGCGGCAATTGTACTAATTTTAAGCTGTGTTAAGCGTAAATGCTCACAGCTTTTTTGTATGCGCAGCTGATTCAAATAGCTTCCAAAGGTTTGCCCGGTATTTTGAACAAATAACCGCTGCAAATGTCGGACGCTCCAGCCAGAGCGTGTGGCCAGCATCGCAAGTGTCAGTTCCTCATGGACATGCTGCTCCATAAACTGAACGAGCATGTTGAAGTGAGAGACATCTTTTATAATCAACGGGTGTTCGTCGCTTCGCAGTCGGTGAGTGGTAATGACCAATTGCACGAGAAGGGTGTACAAGTATGTGCTTGCGCCAGCTGCCGAGAAGGAAAACTCCTGATACATGGCGACGAGCAGCTTTTCTATGGAGCCATCGCGGTCTTGAATCGTATGATAGGTGGCTTGATCACTTTGCAGCTCCTCTAAATAAGAGGCCGGCAGTGGATCGGTCACAAAAAAGGTGGACATCGCTTGCAGCAGCTGCGGCGCAAATAAGCAATTGTATACGATGAGCGGATGCTCGGATGGATCGGAGGTAGAAGGTCTGAACACATGTGGAACGCCAACCGGTATGGTGAAAAATAGCCCTTTGCTCACAGCAACGATATCATCGCCAATATGATGAAAGCCCTTTCCTTCGGCAACGAAGGTGAACTCTACAAAATCATGGGCATGGAGAGGGAGATTAAAATCCTCCGAGCAGCGATTAACAAAAATCAGAAGCTGCTCGCCAAAAAAATGCTCGCCTTTAAACCACTGCACAGGTCGTTTCATAGCTATGCTCCCCCTTTAACTGGATGGCTGAATAACCGGGATATGTTGGCCTTTATACAAGGTTTTTTTCTGGTTATGGTCGCTATAATTATACGATAACAGGGTAAGTAATGAACAGCAGCTTTTCCTGATTAGAGGAGGTCGTCTCATGATCCAGATCGTTAAAGTCAGATGTGAATATTTGGATAATCCACTGGGCATTGACGTGCTACAGCCAAGAATCAGCTGGCAAATTCAAGCGGAGGCAAGAGACATTAAGCAGCAGGCGTACCAGCTGCAAGTATCACTTGATCCAGCGTTTGGGCATCTTTTATGGGATTCTGGCCGGAACGCTTCTGGTCAATCTGTTCATGTCGTGCTGGATCAAATCGAGCTGCAAGCGCGCACGCGTTATTTTTACCGGGTAAAGGTGTGGATTGGCGGGCAGGCTTTGGAGAGCAGTGATTGGTCAGAAACGGCCTTTTTTGAAACCGGTCTCATGGACTACAGCCAGTGGACTGCGGAGTGGATTAGCGCGCCATCCCATTTGGCTGCGAGGGAAGAGGATGCGGAGCGCTGTCCGCTGCTCAGAACCTTTGTCACCGTTGAAAAAACGGTCAAAAGCGCACGGATTTACGCTACAGCGCTAGGCATGTATGAGCTGCAATGGAATGGCAATCGCATTGGCGACTGCTATTTTACACCAGGGTGGACAAGCTACGGCAAACGGCTGCAATATCAGGTGTACGATGTAACGGAGCAGCTTAGCGTGGGCACGCATGGGATTGGCGCACTGCTAGGTAATGGCTGGTATAAAGGAGAGCTAGGCTGGAAGCAGGAAAAAGAAACCTATGGCTCGCGCACGGCGCTGCTCTTCCAGCTTCATATTAGCTATGAGGACGGCACGGAGGACGTTGTCGTGTCAGGCAGCAATTGGCAAGCGACGGGAAGCGCAATTCTGATGTCGGAGATATATCATGGCGAGCGCTACGACGCCCGGCTGGAGCTGGAATGGCATAACGGGCAAGCGACAGATTCAGACATCTGGCATTCGGTTGAAATCATTGCCCAGTCTAAATCAATAATTACTCAGCAGGTAAATGAGCCTGTTCGCACTGCCGAAACGCTTAAGCCAATTGCTGTCATTCATACGCCGGACGGCGATACGGTGCTTGATTTTGGCCAAAACATGGTCGGCTGGGTGAAATTTGAGGTTGAAGGAGTCGCCGGACAACTGGTTGAATTGCAGCATGCTGAGGTACTGGATCAGGCTGGCAACTTCTATACGGAGAATATGCGCAATGCCGTGCAGCGCATCCAGTATACATTGAAGGGGAGGGGGAAGGAGACCTTTCAGCCGCATTTCACCTTTCAAGGCTTCCGCTATGTAAAGCTGACAGGCTTTAAGGCGCCGATAAAGCTTGAGGCTTTTAGCGGCATTGTGCTGCATTCGGATATGGAGCGTACAGGCTTTTTTGAATGCTCGGATCCGAAGGTGAACCAACTGCATCACAATATCGTCTGGGGACAAAAAGGTAATTTTGTCGATGTGCCGACCGATTGCCCGCAGCGAGACGAACGGCTTGGGTGGACGGGAGACGCACAGATGTTCATTCGAACAGCTTCTTATGTGATGAATGTTGCTCCATTTTTCACGAAATGGCTGCTAGATTTAAAAGCTGACCAGACGCCAGAAGGGGGGATTCCGTTCTACATTCCTAATCTGAAGCCTGAGTTTTCCGAAGGCTGGGGGGATATAAGTCATTCCTCCGCGGCCTGGGGCGATGCGGCGGTCATCTGTCCATGGACGCTGTATGAAGCGTATGGCGATACAAGGCTGCTGGAGGCTCAATATGACAGCATGAACCAATGGATTCAGTATATTTTTGAGCAGGGCAGCGATCCTTATTTGTGGAATACCGGTTTCCACTTTGGCGATTGGCTCGGGCTTGATTCCAAGGCGGGCAGCTATGTCGGGGCAACCGATAGAGATTTTGTAGCAACAGCTTATTACGCTTATTCGGTATCGCTTGTTGCAAAAGCAGCTAAAGCATTAGGGAAGGCTGCGGACCACGAGCGACTTGCGTCTTGGCATAAGAAAATTATTGCTGCATTCCAGCATGAGTTCGTGACCCCGTCCGGGCGGTTGTCTGTCCCGACACAAACGGCGCACGTTCTGGCGCTGCGCTTCGGCCTCGTATCGGGGACAGCGAAAGAGAAAGCCGAGCATAAGCTTGCGGAGCTGTTAAAGGAACAAAATGACCATCTGACGACAGGTTTTGTTGGAACACCGTATTTAAATCCTGTGCTTAGCGAGGCTGGGCGCAATGATCTGGCTTATCGCTTGCTGCTGCAAGAGGATTATCCATCCTGGCTATATCAAATTACGAAAGGCGCCACGACGATTTGGGAGCATTGGGATGGCATCAAGGAGGATGGCAGCTTCTGGAGCGCAGATATGAACTCCTTCAACCATTATGCCTATGGCGCTATCGGAGAATGGCTGTACAGCTACGTGGCAGGCATTCAGCCAGATGAGGAGCAGCCGGGATTCAAGCATGTGAAAATCAGCCCGCAGCCGGGACCGGGTTTGACATGGGCTGAAGCGAGGCTTACGACGATGTATGGAATGGTCGTATCCTCCTGGCGCTGCACAGAAGCGGGACAAATGGAAATTCAGGTGACGGTGCCGGGCAATGCCTCTGCAACGCTCAAGCTTCCAGGGGCGCAATCGGCAGCCCGCGTGCTTGAAAATGGTGCTGCGCTTGCCCAAGCGGCGGGCATAACCGCAATTCATGAAGAAGCAGGAAGTGTGACGCTTACGCTCGGCTCAGGCCACTATCATTTTTCTTACGACAACTAATGATATAACGTTCAGCGATTGTGTGCTTAGACAGAGATCCATGAAGAAACACTTTGATAATATTAATTTTCTCAGTTATAATTACGTATTGATCATACGATGAGAACTTACATTATCAGCGTGAAGCACAGTGTTGTTTATGCAGACAAGTGTTTCTTCTTTGAAGGCGAAGAGCCTACAAATGGATAGGAGTGAGCGCCCCCATGAACGTCATGGCCCGATTGAAGGAAGAGACTGCTGTGAATCACAAGCAGATCGAAGATAACCGCTTTGCCAAAGCCATCATGAATCAAACGTTAAACGTAATGGACTACTCCCTTTACCTACAGAAGTTTTACGGTTTTATTCAGCCTATTGAGCGCCATATTGCTGCTTTATTACATAAGCAAAACGTGCAGGAGCTTGGCGAGTTTATTCAAAGCCGTGCGAAAACTCCGCTGTTGGAGCGCGATTTGCTTGCACTCGGCTTAAGCGAGGAGCAAGTGCAGCAGCTTCCCGGCTGCAAGCAGCCTCCTGAGCTCGCTACTGTCGCGGCCGTGCTTGGTTATATGTATGTCATTGAAGGCTCTACAATGGGCGGCCAAATCATTACGAAGCAGGTCCGCAAATTTTTGCCGCTTACAGAGGAGGTTAGCGAGGGAACGGCTTATTTTAATGCTTATGGCTCTGAAACTCGGGCCAAATGGGCAGAATTTAGCCAAATGGTCACGCAGTCTGTATTAACGGAAGAGGACGCTAATCAAGTTGTTGAGTCAGCGAAGCAAACGTTTTTGACTCTGGAGGCTTGGTTTAATGCTTAACAGAAAGAGTGATTCACCTGCCTTGAACCGCACGTTATAGACAGGTGAGGACTTTATCACCCAAGAAGCGTTGGACTTGACGAATTGCGATAAGGAGCCTATACATATTCCGGGTTACATTCAGCCGCATCGTGTACTGCTGGCGGCCCGACTGGATGCAAATAACGAAATTGTACCATGCAGCCGGAACACGAATGACAGGCTGGGACTCGCCCCGGAGGAATTGTTTGCAAGCCCATTGTCAGCGCTAATTGGGGATTCTTGTGTTAGAGGGATTATAGAACGAGAGCTTAAAGCCTCTGACACATCAGACTTAAATGATCTAATTGTATTGATTGAAGTCGGCGGGAAACCGTCCGACTTTTTCTGTATTGTGCATAAAAGTGAAGAGCTTGTCATCGTGGAATTGGAGTCGATCTCCAACAGTGAAACGAATGGCTTTGTAACCGTCAGTATCGGAGCTGTGATTATTGCTCCAACAAAGCCCGTTGACGGCTTGCTGCTGACTGCTAAAGCTGAAGCGGCCCTTTATGAAGCCAAGAGAGATGGGAAAAACCGGGTTGTGCTGTGGGAAGGGGAATAACATTGGATAACGTGAGGACGCGTATTGGAGAAAGTACACAGGTGCTGGAAGGAAAAGCGGTAATATTTGCCTTGGAGCAGTCTTTAGCTATGATTGAGTTTAATTTGCAAGGAGATGTATTGTGGGCCAATGAGCATTTTGCTCAGGCTCTAGGTTATCAGGTTGAAGAATTGTCCGGTAGAAATCACCGAGAGCTCTGTAAGTCCGATTTTGCAAATAGCTATGCATACACGCAGCTATGGGATAATTTGCGGCAAGGCATCTCTTTTCAGAAAAAAATAGTTCGCGTGGCGAAAGATGGCAGCAGCATCCTCCTTGAAGCGACGTATATGCCTGTGCTTAATGAAGAGGGCAAGGCAGTGGCTGTTCTAAAAGTAGCGACAGACATTTCGGCCCGAGAAAAAGCCGTCACTCAAATTATGAACGATTTGCAGCTAATGGCAGCCGATCTGCTGGAACGGACAAGAATAGGCGTCGATCGCAGTAAGCAAGTCGCCTCTGTCATCGAGCATGTTGTCAACGATAATGAAATTCAAATTGATTTTCTGCAAGCGCTGGAGCAGCAAACACAAGCTGTGAGGGGCATCGTTCAGACGATACGCGACTTTGCTTCACAGACCAATTTACTCGCTTTAAACGCAGCAATTGAAGCGGCGCATGCCGGCGAGCATGGACGCGGGTTTAATATTGTTGCGATGGAGGTAAAAAAGCTTGCCCAGCATGTGCAGGAGGCAGCGAGCGAAATTCAGCACTCCCTGGAGGGGATTTCGAAGCAGGTTGGAAAGGTAAGTGGAAGCTCCAAAAGCACGAAGGAGAAAATTTTCAGCAGTCAGCAGGAGATCAGGAAGGCTGTTGGCGATTTTGCCGGAATAGGCGAAGCGGCCGGGCAACTGGATGAGCAGGCTAAAGTGTTAAATCAGATGCTGTAATGTTTAGAGCTCAAGAATGTTGATTTTACGACATTTTTGGGCTTTTACTTTTTTAATCCATTATCGTATGCGGACTCTGCATGGCGTTTGATGCTTTGCCGACATTCGAACATGCTTGCAAGATTATTAGCATAAGCCGTTCATTCAAATGTTGTTGACAGAGGAACATATACACGGTATTATGCTTTTATACCCCATGGGGTATAAATTTTTTTCTTTTAAATACCCTATGGGGTATGTGAAAGTGGGCAACGCTTTTATAAACGAATCATAATTGCAGCATTTTAAGGAGGAAGATACTTCGATGGAGACTACTGCAATACAGGCGATGAATGCTCAAGAGCTAACGAAGAAGATTATAAATAATGAGGAGCTCTTCATATTGGATGTACGCAACACGACGGAATTTGCCAGCTGGAGGATCGAGGGCGGAAAAACAGAAATCATCAATATACCCTATTTTGATTTGTTAGATGGGATTGAGCCTGCTTTGACACAAATTCCGGGCGATCAACATATTCTCGTAGTCTGCTCCAAGGAAGGCTCCTCTATATTTATTGCCGAGCAGCTGGCGGAGGCTGGAATGAATGGTATCCACTATTTGGAAGGCGGAATGAAGGCGTGGAGCGAATATTTGTGGCCCGTTAAGGTTGGGGATCTAAAGGATAAGGGCGAAATCTATCAGTTCGTCCGCATGGGTAAAGGCTGCCTCTCTTACATGATTGTGTCGAATGGTGAAGCGGCAGTGGTCGATACCTTGCGAATGACCGATGTTTTCAATCAATTCGCGAAAGACAAGGGTGTTCAAATTAAGCATACACTCGACACACATTTGCATGCCGATCATATATCCGGAGGAAGGCATCTAGCGAATATGAATGACGCCACATATTGGTTGCCGCCTAAGGATGCGAACGAGGTTGCCTTTGCGTATGAGGCGCTGGAGGAAGGAAAACAAATTCAGGTAGGGGATACAAGCATCATTATTAAACCAATTTACTCGCCGGGACACACGATTGGGAGCACGTCGCTTATTGTCGACGATCACTATTTGCTAAGCGGTGATATTCTATTCGTAGAATCCATTGGCCGTCCAGATTTGGCAGGCAAAGCGGCGGACTGGGTTGCGGATTTAAGAACGTCATTATATGAAACGTACAAAAACTTATCCCCCGATCTCATTGTTCTGCCTGCTCACTTTGGTAAAGCTGCGGAGCTAGGAGCAGGAGGCAAAGTTTCAGCTCGACTCGGTGATCTGTTTGTATCTAATGCGGGGCTAAACATCAACAGCGAGGATGAGTTCAGGGTTGCAGTAACGGAGCAACTCCCGCCTCAACCAAATGCTTATCAGGAAATACGTCAAACGAATATGGGGCGAATCACGCCAAACGAAGCGGAGCAGCGCGAAATGGAAATGGGACCGAACCGCTGCGCTATTCATGATAGGTAGAAAGAGAAATTTTTTTGAACATTTAGATACCCATACGGGTATTAGTGTTTTATAAATAAAAATAAAGAGGTGTGTAATGATGTCAGCAAGCATTCAAACCAATCATTTATTAAATTGTGAAGGCTTAGCTTGTCCGCTGCCGGTTGTGAAAACAAAAAAAGCAATGGAGGGCATGCTGCCGGGCGAAGTGCTTGAAATACGTGCAACGGATAAAGGCTCGATTGCGGATTTGCAGAGTTGGACGACTAGAATTGGCCATCTCTATATTGGAGTGAAAGAGGAGGGAGCTGTCTTCCGGCATTTTATACGGAAAGCTTCGGAAAACGAAACGAAGCCCGAGGTTAAGCATCCGCTTATTATCAGCAATGAAGAGCTTGGCAAAAAACTAGCCTCTGGCGACAGCATTAAGGTGCTGGATGTCCGTGAGCCGGCAGAATACTGCTTCCAACGCATCCCTGGGGCCATATCCATTCCGATGGGTGAGCTGGAGCAGAAGCTCGGTCAACTGTCTCCAGAGGAAGAGTATGCTGTCGTATGCAGAACAGGCACCAGAAGCGATTTAGCGTGCCAGCTTCTCGTGGAGCAAGGATTTTCCAAAGTCAACAACGTTATTCCTGGCATGTCGATGTGGGACGGCCCTGTAGAACGCGACGAATAATGAAAAATCAATTGAAAAACAAAATGAAATGCACTGGAGGAAAAATCAAATGGCGGATATTGTAATTGATGCTAAAGGACTAGCTTGCCCTTTGCCAATCGTAAAAGCAAAGAGGGGAATCGATTCCATTCAAAGTGGCCAAACGATGGAACTGTATACAACCGACAAAGGGTCCATGAGCGATTTTCAAGCATGGGTGAAGCAAACCAACCATGAGCTTTTAGAAGCTAAAGAAGCAAACGGAGTGTATACGTTTATGGTAAAAAAAGGAAGTAAGTAAAGCTTAACGAGAAGGGGTGGCCTGCGTGGCTGATAATGAGAAAACAACGATTGTATTGTTTAGCGGTGAACTTGATAAAGCAATTGCAGCATTTATTATTGCGAATGGAGCGGCAGCTTATGATCACGAGGTGACGATATTTTTTACCTTTTGGGGACTGAACACGCTTCGGAAGGATCAGCCGATTACACTTAAGAAAAGTATACTTGAGAAAATGTTTGGAAAAATGATGCCTCGCGGCGCGGATAAGCTCGGACTTTCGAAAATGAATTTTGGCGGAATAGGGCCCCAAATGATCAAGCATGTGATGAAAAAGCACAATGTGCTTACTCTCCCGCAATTGATTGAGCTCGCTCAAGAGCAAGGGGTTAAGCTCGTTGCCTGTACGATGACAATGGATTTGCTAGGCTTGCAAAAGGAAGAATTAATGGACGGAATTGACTATGCCGGTGTTGCAGCCTATTTGGGGGACGCTGCGGATGCCAAGGTGAACTTGTTCATTTGATGCTTCCATTCCCCATTAAGGTTATAATATACCTATATACGTATAGGGGGCTACTGCATGAAATACGATGATGATATGAAAAGACGCCTTAATCGGGCGGAGGGGCAAGTGCGCGGCGTGCTCAAGATGATGGAAGAAGGGAAAAATTGCAAAGATGTCGTGAGTCAGCTGTCTGCTGTACGCAGTGCGATTGATAAAACGCTGGCTCTAGTAGTGGCGGTTAATTTGGAGCAATGTATTATGGAAGAGCAGGAAGCAGGCAGGGATAGCAGTAAATTAGTGAAGGAAGCGGTAGAGCTTTTAATAAAAAGCAGGTAGGTGAGCATTAATGATTGTAATATATATATTGCTGGCCATGTTTTTGCTATGGACGCTGTACCAATCATTCGCATCGGTCAAAGGCCTGCGTAATTTAACAGCGCAACAGTTTAAAAGCGAATATAAAGGCAATAAGCTGATAGATGTTCGAGAAAGTCATGAGTTTAAAGGAAGGCATATTGCAGGCGCTGTTAATATTCCGCTAAGTCAGCTCTCACAGCGTTTGGATGAAATCCCGCAAGATCGGCAAGTGTATTTATACTGCCAAAGCGGGATGCGCAGCAAGCAAGCCGCCAAGCTGTTGAGCCGGAGCGGATACAGCCAGCTCGCCCACCTTAGAGGCGGCATCATGTCTTGGAATGGTCCTACGCAATAGCAAGCATGATTATGTGAAACGAGAGTTGATGCTTTACAGGGGTAAGCTGCATGATACAGCAAATGGTAGATTGAGTTAGCCAATGAGATGCTCTCATTGGCTTTTACTTTATGGGCATTTTCTACATCGCTCACTCGCACTCGCATGCGGAGCAGCGATGACGAAGCTCTAGTGCACAAGCTCAATGAATCGGCTCGCTGTGCTTGACAGCGGCAAATTCCGCATTTTCATAATTCCGACATGGGATGGAGGCAGCTGAACGTCCAATTGAATTTCGAAGAGCGAGCCTTCCTCCAGCTCCTTTGATATAAATTCCCTCGTTACATACGAAATACCTAGACCTCTCCGGGCAAATTCGATCAGCAGATCGACGCTTCCGACCTCGATTTCGGGCTTCAATACATAACCATAGCTTTGAAAAAGCTCCGTAATAGCCATTCGCGCCCGGCTATTGCGGGAAAACAGAATGACGGGATGCTGGAGCAGCTGCTCCAGCGTCAAAATGTCATTTTTCAGCTCCGCATAGCGCTCTCCTGCAACAAAACAATCCTTTAATTGAATGCTCTCGCGCACCTCTAGCTGGGAATCGACAATCGGCATACGAACGACGCCGAGGTCAATTTTGCCTTCCTTCAGGAAAGAAATAACTTCCGGCGTCGTGCCATGATTGAGATGTAATCTGATTTCGGGATACATGTAATGAAAGTTTTCCAAATACGGCAGCAAATAATGCTTGAACAGCGAATCGCTGCCGCCAATCCGCAGCTCTCCGCTCTCCAAATTTTTCAGCGCAGCCATTTTCTCCTCGGCAAGGGAAATTAATATTTGCGACTGCTCTATGTAGGAGTACAAAATCGTACCCTCCTGTGTTAGCGCGACTCCTTTGGAATTTCGATAAAACAAGGTGATGCCGAAGCTGTTCTCCAACTGTTTAATGGCATGACTAACGCTAGGCTGCGTGAGGTACAGAGCGTTGGCGGCTTTCGTTAAGCTCCCTGTTTTGGCGGCCCAATAAAAAACCTTGTACAATTCGTAATTATTGATCATAGACAGCGTCTATACCTCCTCTTTAATATATTAATTACTTGTATGGCTCTTAAACGTATTATAGTGTAACTAAGAAAAAGAAACCATAGCTAACGAATTGGAAGGAGAACGGAAGATGGAGCCAACCACTTTTGTGTTGTTTGGAGCGACAGGGGATTTAGCAAAAAGAAAAATCTACCCCGCTTTGTATAATTTGTTCATCGAGCAGAAGCTGCCGCAAGCATTCTCCTTGATTGGCCTTGGACGAAGAGAGCTGACGAATGAAATCTTTCAGGCGAATGTCGAGCAATCTCTCCGTGATTTTTCCAGACGGGAAATAAAGGACGAGGCGAGCGTGAAGGCTTTTTTACAAGCATTCCGTTACCAGGTTCTAAACATAGACCATAAGGAAGATTATTTGCAATTGCTTCAAATGATTGAACAGCGGGAACAAGCTTTAAATCTTGCCCCTAATCGCTTGTTTTATTTATCAGTTGGGCCGGAGTTTTTCGAAACGATTGCTTCCAACATTCAGGCAAGCGGGCTTGGATCAGCGAAAGGGTGGAAACGTCTCGTCATTGAGAAGCCTTTCGGTCATGACCTGCAATCTGCCCGCGATTTGAATGCAAGCCTTAGCCGCTCCTTCAAGGAAGAGGAAGTTTACCGCATTGATCATTACCTCGGCAAGCCGATGGTTCAAAGACTCGAAGCTTTGCAGCAGACGAATCCGGTCATTCAGGCACTTTGGAATAATCATTACATTGCCAACGTGCAAATTACAGCGAATGAAACGGTAGGCGTAGAGGAAAGAGCCGGTTATTACGATCATGTCGGCGCACTTAGAGACATGTTCCAGAACCATTTGCTGCAATTGCTTATGATGACAGCTGTTCAGCTGCCGCAGAAAAGCGATGCTGAAAAGGTTCGATTCAAGAAAAAGCAGGTGATGGAGGCTCTTGAGCCGCTGCAAAAGCAAGATGTTGGTCTGAGCATCATTCGCGGACAGTACAGCGCTGGAGATATTCAAGGCAAGGCGGTTGTCGGCTATAAGTCGGAGCCAGGTATTGCCGAAACGTCGATGAATGAGACCTTTATTGCAGCTAAATTGCAAATTGACGATTATTTTTGGCGGGGCGTGCCTTTCTATATTCGTACCGGCAAAAGAATGAAAGAAAAGTCGACGCGAATTGTCATTGAATTTAAGGAGCCGCTCAAACAAGCGCCTTCCGAAATCGAAGACGGTGTGGCGCCTAATCTGCTCGTCATTGAAATGAGCCCCAATGAAAGCATTACGCTTCAGCTCAACTCAAAGGATTCGCAGCAAAATGGCGAGTTCAAGCCGATACAAATCGATTTTCACCCGAACAAGGAAGAGCTTCCTGAAGCTTATGAAAATTTGATTTACGATGCGCTGAACGGCAATCCGACATTTTTCGCGCATTGGGATGAGGTTGAATTGTCATGGGCTTGGGTTCAGCCGATTTTGGAAGCCTTTGATGAAAATTTGGTTCCGCTCCATCATTATGCTGCTGGCACTTACGGGCCGGCGGAATCCGATGCTTTGCTAGCGGAAGACGGCTACCACTGGTGGTTCGATACTAAGCTGGAACAACAATCTGAAACAGAGAAGGGACAATCATATGCCTATCACACAACCTATTGATCAGTTAGCGATTGACACGATTCGTACGTTATCCATTGATGCCATTAACAGCGCCAATTCCGGTCACCCAGGTCTTCCTATGGGGGCAGCTCCAATGGCTTACACGTTATGGTCGAAATTTCTGAGCCACAATCCCGGTCATTCGAAATGGTTCAACCGCGATCGTTTTGTGCTTTCGGCGGGGCATGGCTCGGCGCTGCTCTACAGCCTGCTGCACTTATCCGGCTATGAGGTGTCGCTTGAGGATTTGAAGCAATTCCGCAAATTGAACAGTAAGACGCCGGGCCATCCTGAGTTTGGGCATACGGATGGTGTAGATGCGACGACTGGCCCGCTTGGTCAAGGGGTTGCTATGGCTGTCGGTATGGCAATGGCAGAGGCGCATCTGGCTGCAAAATTTAACCAGGACGGATTTCCAATCATCGACCATTATACGTATGCGCTTGTGGGTGACGGCTGTTTGATGGAAGGGATTTCCTACGAGGCGATGTCCATGGCTGGCCATATGAAGCTGGACAAATTGATCGTATTGTATGATTCGAACGATATTTCCCTCGACGGAGAATTAAATCTTTCTTTTGGGGAGAATATTCAAAAAAGAGCGGAATCCGCGAATTGGCAATACCTCCGTGTAGAAGACGGCAATGACATTTCTACTATCGCTGAGGCGATTGCGGCTGCCAAGAACAACGAATCACAGCCAACACTCATTGAAATTCGGACGATTATCGGTTACGGCAGTAAAGTTGCGGGCACGAATAAAGTGCATGGCAATCCACTTGGCAAAGAAGAAGCCGTGGCGACGAAAGCCGCTTATGGCTGGCCGTATGAAGAGGAGTTCACTGTTCCGGCTGAAGTCAAAGCTCATTATGAGCAGTTGAAGCTTGAGGGCGCGGTTAAAGAAGCGGAATGGAATAAGCAGCTTGCTTCCTACACAGCGCAATATCCAGAACTGGGCAAGGAGCTGGCTCAGGTCATCAAAGGAACGGTCACGATTGATGCGGCTGACATTTTAACCTTTGATGCCTCCAAGACGATTTCAACTCGCGTAGCGAGCGGTGAAGCGATCAATCATTATGTAAAAACCGTTCCATCCATCTTCGGGGGCAGTGCAGATCTATCGCATTCCACAATGACTGATATTAAAGGCGAAGAGACGTTCGCGGTTAAATCGTATGCGGGGCGCAATATTTATTTCGGCGTTCGTGAGCATGCTATGGGAGCGGCAGGCAATGGCATGGCGCTGCATGGCGGCGTAAAACCATTCGTCAGCACCTTCTTCGTATTCAGCGATTATTTGCGCCCTTCGATTCGGCTAGCTGCCTTGCAGAAGCTGCCGGTTACGTATGTATTTACGCATGATTCCATTGCTGTCGGTGAAGATGGTCCTACGCATGAGCCGGTCGAGCATTTGGCGGCGCTTCGCACGATTCCGGGTCTTACGGTTATTCGTCCAACGGATGCCAATGAAACGTCTAGCGCATGGGCTTATGCTTTGCAGCAAAATGACGGTCCGGTTGCGCTCGTGCTGAGCAGACAAAATCTGCCGATCTACGAAGCAACGAAAGGCAACGTTGCAGAAGTGGCTAAAGGCGCTTATATTCTGACAGAAACAAGCGAGAAGCCAGACGTTATTTTGATCGCTACAGGCTCAGAGGTTTCGCTTGCTGTTAGTGCTAAAGCTGAGCTGGAGAAGGAGAACCTATCCGTTCGCGTCGTGGCTATGCCAAGCAGAGAGCTGTTCGAGCGTCAATCAGCAGCCTACAAGCAAAGCGTTCTCCCTGATTCGGTGTCGAATCGCATCGCTATTGAAGCGGGCATTTCGCTCGGCTGGGAGCGTTATGCGGGACCGAGCGGCAAAGTATTGTCCATTGATACGTTTGGTGCATCAGGCCCGGGCAACCAGGTGATGGATTATTTCGGCTTCTCAACTGCCAATGTCGTGAGTCTGGCAAAAGATTTGTTGAAATAATTGAAAAACGCTGCAATCAAATTTAATATAGAAGTGCAAAACAAAAATGAACCCAAAAAAACGGAGGTAATTGATTATGAAATTTTTTATTGATACAGCTAATGTGGAAGATATTAAGAAAGCTTATAAAATCGGCGTATTATCCGGTGTTACTACTAACCCGTCTTTGGTTGCTAAAGAAGGCGTGAAATTTGAGGATCGTATTGCTGAAATTTTGCAAATTGTACCTGAGGTTGAATCCGTTTCTGCCGAAGTAACACCTAATGCGATTACAGCGGAAGAAATGATCGCTGAAGCGAACGAGCTGATCAAAATCAACAACAACGATAAAAATATTACAATCAAGCTTCCGATGAACCTTGCTGGGCTGGAAACTTGTCGTTATCTGACGAAAAAAGGCGTGAAAACGAACGTAACGCTTATTTTCACAGTCAACCAAGCGCTTCTGGCTGCTCGTGCTGGCGCAACTTATGTTTCTCCATTCCTCGGCCGTCTGGACGATATTTCGGAGGATGGCGTACTGCTCGTGTCGAAAATTGCTGAATTGTTCCGCACACACCAACTGGATGCGCAAATTATTGCGGCTTCGGTTCGTCACCCGGATCACGTTACTCGCGTAGCGATGGCTGGCGCGCATATTGCAACGGTACCATTCGCGGTTATCGAGCAAATTTCGAAGCATCCGCTTACTGATCAAGGTCTGGAGAAATTTGCTGCTGATTGGAAAAAAACTTCCCTGTAAGAAGGGGAGTTTGAGGCTATAAGTCATTTAAGGCACTTAGGTTTATAGGGAATTTGCCGCCAGTGTGGGGCGATAGCCGTTTGAGATTGTATAAAAAAGAGTTTGAATAGGATTGGGAGGCAGAAACCGTGAGTAAACAGCAAATTGGTGTCGTGGGCCTTGCCGTTATGGGCAAAAACCTCGCTTTAAATATTGAAAGCAGAGGCTTCTCGGTTGCACTATTCAACCGTTCCCCGGAAAAAACAAATGAGCTTCTGGAAGAAGCAAAAGGTAAAAATTTCGTAGGGGCATACAGCGTTGAAGAGTTTGTAAACTCGCTAGAAACTCCACGCAGAATTTTGATTATGGTAAAAGCAGGCGCGGCAACAGATGATACGATTAATCAGCTTGTACCTTTTCTGGATCAAGGCGACATCTTGATTGATGGCGGCAACGCTTATTTCCCTGATACGCAAAGAAGAAATGAAGAGCTTTCGGCTAAGGGCTTCCGCTTTATTGGCGCGGGCGTTTCCGGCGGCGAAGAGGGCGCGCTTAAAGGACCAGCGATTATGCCAGGCGGTCAAAAAGACGCTTACGAGCTCGTTGAGCCGATCCTGACAGCCATTTCTGCAAAAGTGAATGGCGATGCTTGCTCCACTTATATTGGCGAAGGCGGCGCTGGACACTATGTGAAGATGGTGCACAACGGCATTGAGTATGGCGATATGCAGCTTATTGGCGAAGCGTATCATTTGCTGAAGGATGTATTGGGCGTCAGCACAACTGAGCTGCATAACATTTTTACCGAATGGAATAATGGTGAGCTGGACAGCTATTTAATCGAAATTACAGCTGACATTTTCTCGAAAACAGATCCAGCTACAGGCAAGCCAATGGTCGATGTCATTCTTGATTCCGCAGGCCAGAAGGGAACGGGCAAATGGACAAGCCAAAGTGCGCTTGATCTCGGCGTTCCATTGTCGATTATTACCGAATCCGTATTCTCACGCTTCATCTCTGCGATGAAAGAGGAGCGTGTAGCGGCAAGCAAGAAGCTGAATGGCCCTGCGGTATCGAGTTATGACGGTGATCCGCACGAGTTTGTTGAAGCGGTGCGAAAAGCGCTGTTCGCCAGCAAAATCGCTTCGTACGCTCAAGGCTTTGCACAAATGCGCGCTGCTTCTGATACGTACAACTGGAACCTGAACTACGGCAGCATCGCCATGATTTTCCGTGGCGGCTGCATCATCCGTGCAGGCTTCCTGCAAAATATTAAAGATGCCTACGACCGTGACCCGGAACTGAAAAACCTGTTCCTCGATGATTATTTCGGCGGCATCGTAGACAACTACCAAGAGGCTTGGAGAAAAGTGATTGCGATTGCTGTAACAAGAGGAATTCCAGTTCCTGCTTTTGCTTCGGCACTGGCTTATTATGACAGCTACCGTACAGAAAGACTGCCAGCTAACCTGCTGCAGGCGCAGCGCGACTATTTTGGAGCGCATACGTTTGAGCGTCTGGATCAACAAGGCAGCTTCCATTTTCAATGGATGGAAAATAACGAATAGGAAATACTCAGTTACAAATAAGTAAATATTTGGTAAAAATAACGAGAAGATTGACCTCGCAATTGCGAGGTCAGCTTTTGTTGAATTTTACAGAAATAACGGCGAGTCACTAAAAAATGATGCTCTCCTAGCGTGTGGATGCAGGAGAAGCTGAAATACTGCGTTTTATGAGCTAATGAATAGATGATGGGCTTTGTTCGATAGGCCAGCTGCTGAAAATGTTCAGTAGCTGGCTTTTCATGTTCAAATTGTCTAATTTTTAGGTGGTTTCATATCATATTTTTATGGTGTTATGTGGATGGTATTTGTGGTATAGTGGGAATAGCACTTTTTTTTCCACCTAAGGGAGGATGATCCTATACAAATTCATGCCCCGCTAGAGCGATCCCAATAAAAAATTCCGATTATTCGCCAAAATCAGAAAGCGCTGACACCAGCTGGCGACAAATAAAAGTTACATGATTTGTAACTTAAATATAAATATAGACATAAAAATAAATATTGTAAAAAAACATAGAATTATGGTATAACTTTATTAACGGCGTTATTGGTTGCACCGACGGCCGCATCTTTGTTAAGCAATATTCCTCAAGAGATATAGTCGTCTACTCCTTTAGCGACACATTCAACTATGAATGAACTTCTCTCAACCCACCCACAGCTTTTGCTTTCCTTTCTAACACACTTTCATCCAGATGAGTTTGTACAAATGAAGACTGCTGTTTAAGCTGCACTGCCTATGTTATTTCCATGTAAGGAGTGAGTGCCGAGCGATGATTATCCAAAGATAATGAAAGCGCTCTCTAACTTAACGGTTATTTAAGCTGACTCAGGAATGACATGCAATCTTTTATCCAATGAAGGAGCTGAAACAATGGAAAACGTACAGCTATCGATCGAAAATCAAATTAAACACATGATTGTTACTAAGTTTGGATTGGACATCTCGCCAGAGGAGATCAACGATGATGACCCGCTATTCGATGTGAATGAACAGGGTGAAGGACTCGATCTGGATTCAGTTGACGCTTTGGAACTGGCGGTTGGACTGAAGGAGCTTTTTGGCGTTAAGCCACAAAGTAGTGATATGTCTGTTTTCAAGAGCGTTCGCTCGATTGCAAACATCATCCGCAGCACGATCGGGGATTAGTCGATGAGCAGACCGCAAGCCGTAGTAACCGGAATTGGAATTATCGCGCCAGGCGGCTCAAACAGAGAAGCTTTCTTCCAGTCCATTGTGAATGGCGCCAGCGGGCTTCGGGCACACGATAAGCTGAACAAGCTTGGCGTAAGCAGCGAGGTAGCCGGCAGCGTTGACAAGCTGTATCGAGAAATGGAAGAGGATGAGCGGGCTGTTCAAATGACTTATGCCGCGCTTGATGAAGCTTTGGCGGACAGTGGACTGACGAAAGAGGATATTGGCAAGCTGGAGGCAAGAGCGGGCTTGTCTCTTTCAGAATCTGTCCCCGGTCATATTAAAACGATGAGATATATTCAAAATAATCGGGAGCAGAAGTGGAATGACCCCGATGGGCTGATTGAAATTCCATCGCTGCTTTCACATATTGTTTCGTATGTAGACATAAGGGGCCAAGCCTACACAACGATGTCGGCCTGTGCCGCTGGAACGGCGGGAGCAGGAATTGCTCTAGATGCTATTAGGGGCGGAATGGCTGATTTAATGGTCGTTGTTGGAGCAGAGCCCTTATCGGATAACTACATTGCCGGGTTTCACAGCCTTCAGTCCATGAGTCTGGGCGGCTGTGTGCCATTTGATCAGGATAGGGACGGCATGTCGCTTGGCGAAGGAGCCGCCGTCTTTATCGTGGAAACGCTGAATGGAGCGAAGGCAAGAGGGGCTCACATCTACGGCGAGCTGCTGGGATACGGCTTAAGCAATGATGCCTATCATATTACAAGTCCCGATCCAGAAGGAGAAGGGGCTGTACGGACGATGCGGATGGCCTTGGAGGATGCGGGCTTGCAGCCGGGAGACATTGATTATGTCAATGCCCATGGCACAGCAACCGAACTGAATGACTTAATGGAGATGAGAGCGTTGTCCAAGGTTTTTGGAGCCGAGGAGAAGCCGTCCCAGGTTATGATTTCTTCAACGAAGGGGGTTACTGGCCACTGCTTGGGAGCTGCGGGAAGCGTGGAGCTGGCGGCAACCTTGCTTGCCATAGATCGCGGCATTGTGCCTCCAACTGCATTTCTGAAGAAGCAGCCGGAACCATTTCAGCACCTTCAGATTGTGAAAGGGAACGCTGAGGAACGGTCCATTAAATACGCGATGTCCAACTCGTACGCCTTCTTCGGCCATTCTGCAAGTATAGTTGTCGGAAAGGTCTAAGCATTATACACCATATGCTGGGAGCTGTCAGGGATGGAAACGATTGATATTGCAAGAGGCTTGCCTCATCGCTACCCGTTTGTCATGGTAGATCGAATTACGGAGACGCTTTACATGAAGCGTTCCAAAGGCTACAAAAACATAAGCTTTAATGAACAGTGGGCAGTTGGACATTTCCCCGATGAGCCTATTTATCCAGGCGTTCTCATGATTGAGACGATGGCGCAGGTCGGCGGATTTATTTTTTACAACGAGGAGAGCCCTGCGGCCAACAAATTTTATTTAAGTGCGGTTAACCAAATCAAGTTCATGCATCCGGTTGTACCGGGCGATACATTTACGGTAGAAGCAGAATTGGTAGAATCCTTCCATATCTTCCACCAGATTAAATGTACGGCTGCAGTCGGCGATAAAGTAGTCGCTTCTGGACTGCTAACCTTAAGCTATTCCAATTAAAAAAAGGTGGTCTTACATTCCGCAGTGCATAATTCATAAATTTGGGAGAATCCATATGCATAAAATATTTGTTACGGCTGTTGGAGCGATAAGCTGTGCAGGGTCCGGTGCAGATGAGTTTTGGGAAGGCATAAACGCACAGGCGGCGGTGAGGCCCGATGAGCTTAAGCTGCCGGTGGATATTCCGCAAAATATTGAAAATCGGGTGGCAAGACGGATGGATCGGTTTTCACGGTTGACCATGAGCGCCTCGAAACAAGTGCTTGATGAAGATTTGATCGCGCAGGAGCAATGGGATCATAACCGGATTGGAACTGTTTTTACGACAGGATATGGTCCCTTGGTATCTAACCTTGCCCTTAGCAATCAAATTGTCTCAGGTGGCGTCGATATGGTGAGCCCCACCGTTTTCGCAAGTACGGTATATAACTCGGGAATCGGCCATGTTTGCTTGAGCTTAAAGCTGAAGGGTGCGAGCACCATACTAACGGGCAGCAATGCGGTTGCCTATGCATCTGATCTGCTCAAAAGCGGTAAGGCCGATGCGATATTATGCGGCGGGGTAGAGGAATATTGCCCAGAGCTGCTCGATTCCTTTCAGCAGCAGAACTACGTCACAAAGGATGAAAATCATTTGTGCCGACCTCTCGACCGAAATAGAAGCGGAACGAGAATGACAGAAGGCGCCGCTGCATTGCTGCTTGAGACAGAGAGCGTGTTAGTCAGCAGTCCGGAACGTATCGTTTGTGAGGTTGTCGGGTATGCAAGTTTAATCGGGAAAGGCTACCTTGGCAAAGACCGCGCTGATGCGGATTCAAAGCTGTTCGCTCGTGTGATGGATATGGCGCTCAAGCATGCCTCGATTTCTCCAAGCGTTATTGATGGCATTTTGATGGCTGCCGGGGGTGGACGCTATGCCGATAAGGCGGAAGCCCAAGCTATTCATGAAGTTTTTGGCCAGCGTGCCGCTTCCATACCGGTTGCTTCAATTAAAGGGGCAACAGGCGAAACGCTTGGCGCTTCGTATATGTTGAATGTCGCAGCGGGTGCTCTAGCCATTGCCAAAGGGAGCATGCCTTTAACGGCAGGCTGCATCGAGCCGGATACCTCTTTAGAGCTGGATATCGTCCATCAAAAGCCGCGTTTGGGCAATTACGAATATATATTAGTGAACGGATATGATGTCAACGGATGCTTGCACAGCGTTATCCTTGGAACGGTTCGGAGGTGAACCCTTGAAATTTGCCGATAAAGTCGTCTTTATTACCGGAGGAGCGAAGGGAATCGGCTGCGCCATCGTACAGGCTTTTGCCAGTGAAGGGGCTACCGTGCTCTTTACCTATAAAAGCAGTGAGGAAGAAGCTGAGAAGCTGGAAGCTGCCCTGCAGGAAAAGGGGGGCAAGGCGAAAGCGTTCGCGCTGGATGTATCCGATCATATGAATGCGCTTGCTGTAATAGAGGAGGCTGTCCAGCAGTTTGGAAAGATTGATGTGCTGGTCAACAATGCGGGCGTAACGGAGGATGGTTTTCTGATGCTGATGGAGGAATCCTCCTGGGACAACGTCATCAATACCAATTTGAAAGGCGCCTACAATTGCTGCAAAGCGGTGCTGCCTTCGATGATCAGCAAGAGGCGCGGAGTCATCGTGAATATTTCTTCCGTTTCCGCTTTAACGGGTGCTTCAAGTCAGACGAATTATAGTGCGTCCAAGGCTGGTCTCATTGGCTTGACTCGATCACTATCAAGAGAAGTGTCTGGAAAAAACATCCGTGTAAATGCCATTGCACCAGGTTATATCGTGACGGATATGCTCGGGAAAGTTCCCGATCGCGTGCGCCGTCATTTTGTTGATAAAATTGCCTGCGGCCGGTTAGGCGAGGCTGATGAAATTGCAAAGGTAGCCCTATTCCTAGCTTCTGACGATGCAAGCTACATATATGGACAGACGATTATTGTCGATGGAGGAATGATTTAAGGCAGCCTTGAAAGTAAAAACGAACGATTTTAGGGAGGTTAAATGATGAGTGGGGAATTAAAAGTAGCGGACTTTAATATGAGGTTTTATGAAATTTTGCAAAAAAATATGGAGCTGTTGACGATTGATGAGAGTGTATTGCAATCGGATTTGGAAACGGTAGGCCTTAACTCGATTTCTTTCGTTAAATTAATTGTAGCCTTGGAAAATGAGTTTGATGTCGAGTTTGAAAATGAAATTTTGATTATCGACCATTTTGCTACCTTGGGGCAGTTTAAGGATAGCGTACAAAAGCTTGTAGAAGGGCAAAATCATTAATTTTCTCCGCTCGCAGGGCTCTGTGAGGCAATCTTACCCTATAGTGGAGGGCACTTATGCAAATAGCACGCCGTAACTCCGCATTTTTTTCAATGCGCCGGTTGTTTGTCTTTCTTAAGCCCTATCGGTATTGGATAGCACTAAAGCTGATAAGCACCATCATTATAGCGGCAAATGATATTTTGCTCATCTATATTATTAATCTTTTATTTTCTTCTACCCAGACTGGTGATATGGAAGGCGTAATACAGGTTGTAAAATTAATTCTCCTTTTTATAGTGACAGGGATCATTGTTAATTTCTTCAGTGTGTATTCGTCAGGACGCTATAGCGCCTTGGTAACCCGAGATTTAAAAAATAAAGTTAGCGAGCATATTAATAAACTGCCTATTTCGTATATGGAATCGCGCCACTCTGGCGACTTTAGCTCCAGAATGACGAACAGCATCAATCAAATAGAAGGGTTTATTTACAATGATTTTGCTGCTCTTATTTTTCACATTGTCCGGGTCGCTGCCTGTATTGCCGTTATGTTTTATATGAATTGGCAGCTTACGCTGTTTTGCTTCGGCATGCTGCTGTTTATGACCTTTTTGAGTGAAAAAGTCAGTCGCCCATTAGGTCAATATGCAGCAGATGTCCAGCAAAGCATGGCTCAAATGAGCACCGTTGTTCAAGATACCATTGGCGGTATCTATATGATTAAGTCATACAATCTAGTACAGGCTGTGTATCAAAAGTGCCAGCTGCTGCTTGACAAGCTGCTTGAACATTTTCTGAAAATCGAGAAACGCGTTGCTGCGATTGGAGCACTCAGTGTATTTATCCGAACGGCTCCGCTGGTTGTATTTTTTCTGTTCGGCGGATATTTGGTTAGCGAAGGACAGCTTTTAATAGGCGCTTTAATCGCGTTTGTGCAGTTCATCAATTATCTTGTGTCCGGGATGGGAGAAATTCCAAATCAGATTAGCCGATTCAAGATGACGGCTGGCGTTGTCGAGCATCTGTTTGAATTGCTGGATGCTGAAACAGAACGGATAGATGGCAAGCAGCCGGAAAACCTTTCGGTATCAGCACCTGCACTTGAATTTAAACAGGTTACTTTTTCCTATGATGATCATACGAAGGTGCTTGACGAGGTCAGCTTTACATTGCCGCAAGGTAAAACGGTCGCCTTGGTGGGGCCAAGCGGTTCAGGCAAATCGACGATCTTTAAGCTTATAACCGGCTTTTATGATTATAAGGGTGGGCAAATCAAGCTGTACAACGAGCCGCTCACCGATTGGAGGCTATCATCCGCAAGGGCGCTCATTTCACATGTTTCGCAGGATACCTTCCTTTTTCCAGGCTCTATTGCCGAAAATATTGCATGCACGGATGAGGGCTACCGCATTGAGGATGTAGAAACCGCAGCTAAGCTTGCAAATATCCATGAATTTATTCGGGTATTACCACAGGGGTACGATACGCTTGTCGGTGAGCGGGGGGTTAAGCTGTCAGGTGGACAAAAGCAGCGGATAGCGATTGCCAGGGCCATATTGAAGGATGCCCCCATTTTGCTGCTCGATGAGGCAACTTCGGCGCTTGATTCTGAATCCGAACAGCTTGTGCAACAATCCATTAACCGGATTATGCGAAACAAAACGGTTTTGGTCGTCGCACATCGCCTGTCTACGGTCATGAATGCGGACCATATTTTGGTGCTGAACGAGGGGCGTATTGAAGAAAGCGGCACACATGAAGAGCTGCTTGCCAATAACGGCACTTATCATCGTCTTTACAACAATCAGGCAAGCAAGCATGGAGACCAGCCGTATGGGCTTGGTCAAGAGGGGGCATAGTTGCTTGAAGATAAGCAATAAACAACAAATGGCGAGACTTGCCCAATTGCTTGGTCGGCGTAAACTAACTTTTATTTTCAGTTTTCTGGGCTTCGGTCTCATGAGCTCAAGCGTATCCATTATTACAGCCATGCTGGTCTCTACATTTCTCGATGCGATAACCGAGAAAAATATGGCTGCCGTAATGACGCTCACCATCCAGTTCATGCTCATCGTCATTGCTATGTGTATACTAACGCCACTTTTCCAATATTGGTACGGTAAAACGGTCAAGACAATTATGAACAGCATGCGGCTTCGCGTTTTTCATCATATGGAGAAGCTTCCTGTTACTTATTACGAGAACAGCCATAGCGGTGACAGCCTGTCCAGAATAACAAATGATTTGCAGACGATGGAAAATGCCTTTTCTGGAGAAGCGCTTACGCTTCTTTCCTTAATGGCTACCGGAACAATATCAGCCGTCATTATGTTTTATCTGGATTGGAGATTTGCCGTTGCCATGATTTTGTTAGGAATGCTGTCTACGTATGTAAATTCAAGATACGCTAAGCCGTTCCGAACGCTTGGCACCGAAATTCAGGAGCAGTCCGGCGTTCAGCTTGAACGCTTAACGAATCTTGTTGCTGGTACACAGGTGAGCAGAACGTTTCAGATGGTCGATGGGATGAACCGCAAGTACAAGGAAACGACGACTCGGCTTGCAGATTTGTTTTTACAACGAGCGAAGAAAAGCGCCTATTTAACAAGCACTAATTATTTTCTGCTGTGGATTAATAATGGCGGAGCTTTTATTATTGGAGCTTTTATGCTGATTAACGGCCAGCTGACAATCGGCAGCTTGCTGGGGGTTATTTTGCTGTTGGAGAACGTAACGAATCTTTTCCGCAATCTAGGCGTTTTCTGGTCCAACTTGCAATCCTCGCTGGCGGGGGCTGACCGGGTGTTTGAGCTGCTGGATGTAGCAGAAGAACCCGAGCGATACGCTGCGGTCTCGAAGGAAGCTGAAGTCGCATGCTCAAACGAAAATATAATGCTCGATTTCAAAAACGTATCGTTTGCCTATCACAAAGACGAAAATGTGTTAAATCGCTTGAATCTTCAGGTAGACAAAGGGCAGCATGTCGCGCTTGTAGGGCCCAGCGGGGGCGGCAAAAGCACGATTATGAAGCTGCTGCTTGGTTTTTATCCATTCTCCGACGGCGACATTCGAATTGAGGGCAAAAGCTTTGGGGAATATTCATTAGAAGAGCTAAGGGACAGGATGGCCTACGTTTCTCAGGATCCCTATCTATTTGAAGGAACGATCGAGCAAAATATTCGCTACGGAAAATTGGACGCGACGACTGCAGAGGTTGTAGAGGCGGCGCGTGCAGCGTTTGCCCATGATTTTATTTCGGAGCAGACAGATGGGTATAAAACCGCGGTTGGCGAAAGAGGCGTGAGGCTGTCTGGTGGTCAAAAGCAGCGAATAGCTATCGCCCGAGCTATATTGAAAAACGCGCCGATTTTGCTGCTTGATGAGGCTACTTCAGCATTGGACAGCGATTCGGAGCTGGCGGTCCAGCAAGGAATCGAGCGGCTGATGGAAGGGAAAACGACGATTGCTATCGCCCATCGGCTGTCCACCATTGAGCAAGCTGACATGATCGTAGTCGTTGACGGCGGGAATATTATGGAGCAGGGCAAGCATGACGAGCTTCTGGCAGCAGGTGGCGCATACAGCAGGCTGTATCATACACAGAAGCGAACACAGGAATGGCTTCCACAAGCCTTGCAGCAAGAAGCTTGAGTGTGAAAGCTTGCGGCAACGCTACTGTACACTAAATATAGAGGAATTAAGGGAGGATACATGAATGAGGATACTTGGCATAAGCGGCGGAATTGATTTCCCTCATGAGGACGGGTTTGTTACGACCATCTTGAATTCGGAGATTCATGATGCTTCAGCCGTATTAATTGAGGACGGGCAAGTGGTCGCCGCCTATGAGGAAGAACGTTTAAACCGCATTAAGCACTCAGGAAAGCTGCCGATTTTATCGATTCGCCGTTGTCTGGAGCTAGGAGGAGTACGTTTGGACGATGTGGATAAAATCGTCTTTTACTGTGAAGAAGCTCAGTTTAAATACGAAACGACTACCCATCGGCATCAATTTCGGCAATTTCCGTACAGTGATCCAAAGGCGTGGGTGGTCGAACGACTAAAGCAATTTTTTGATACGGATTTTAAGAAAGAGAATGTAGTGTTTGAAAATCATCATTATTGTCATGCTGCAAGCGCCTATTATATGTCCGGCTTTGATGAAGCGCTTGTCGTTACAATAGATGGTGCCTCCTTGGAAGGCAATGCCGGAATTGTGCTTGATGCTGTAGGAACCTCGCTCAAGCCGCTAAGCCATATTACTAACGATGACAGCTTAGGTGCCTTTTATACACAAATTATCGAGTTTCTCGGCTATACGACTCATGATGAATACAAAGTAATGGGGCTCGCTCCTTATGGAGATCCTGCCAAATTCAGAAGGCTGTTCAAGAAAGCTTTCACCCTGCTGCCTGAAGGTAAATTCAAGCTTAATAGAAGCTTTTATTATGTGCTGATGGATTTAATGTCTAATCCCCGTTTGAAGGGTGAGCTGTTTACACAGGAGCATAAGGACATAGCGGCTGCGCTTCAGGAAGCACTCGAAAACGTTGTCATGCATATGCTCGTCCATTTTCAACAGGCGACCGGACGTAAAAAGCTATGCATGGCAGGCGGGGTTGCGCATAACTGTACGCTAAATGGAAAAATTTTGTACTCGGGTTTATTCGACGAAGTGTTTGTGCAGCCTGCCGCCCATGATGCGGGCAATGCGCTTGGAGGAGCACTGCTGCAGTCCCGTAAGCTCGCTCCAAGCTTGCAGACAGAAACGCTGCGTCATCTCTACTGGGGAAGCGCCATTCAAAGCAATGATCGCATTCTAGAAATTTTGAAGCAATGGGATCGGTTTGTTACCTACCGCAAAACAGATCATGTTGTCGAAGCTGCGGCTAAGTTAATTGCGGAGGGAGCCGTTATCGGTTGGGTGCAGGGACGCTCGGAGTTTGGCCCTCGGGCGCTAGGCAACCGCAGCATTTTGGCTGATCCGCGTCCAGTGGAAAACAAAAGCATTATCAATGCCATGGTGAAAAAAAGGGAGGGCTACCGGCCGTTTGCTCCTTCCATATTGGAAGAGTATGCAGACGATTATTATGTGCTGCCGCAGACAAAAGCTCCTTACGCCTACATGAATTTCGTGCTGAAGACGAGGGAGGACAAGCAGGAGCTGCTCGGCGCGGTTACTCACGTAGACGGAACGGCGCGCATTCAAACGGTATCTCGTGAAACGAATGAAAGGTACTGGCACTTAATTGATGAATTCCGCAAGCTGACGGGTGTGCCGGTGCTGCTTAATACTTCGTTTAACAACAATGCGGAGCCTATTGTAGATTCAGAAGAGGACGCCATTGTCAGCTTCCTGACGACTAATATTAACACTTTAATTATCGGTGACTACATCATCGACAAAAAAACAGTTGGCAAGGAACAATTTATGAAGTTTGTACCGAAACGGCCGCTTAGCTCGGAGCTGAAGAAATCGGTCGGCTATACAGCTGAAGGAGGCAAGAAAGTCAGCTGCGGAATACGCCTCCACTTTGGAGATAAATATAAGACTGCGTTATCGGAAGAGATGTATCGGCTGCTAGAGCTATCCGACGGGGAAAAGACGCTGGCAGAGCTGGTTGAGCTAGCAGGCTGCGGCAGTAAGACTGAAGAGGATATCGTAGATGAAATGATAGAATTATGGTCTTTGCGGCTGGTGCATTTACGGCCATTCGAAACCATTGCATTAGCTACCGTCTGAAGGATGCAGTAAAGGCGGAGAAGGAAAATCTATTAAAGGATAGATAGGAGGATGTACATGCTAGTGCTGGGTCTTAATGGCGGCATTGAATTGCCGCATGAGGATTTAAAGGTGTTTGGCTATGGCGGAATTGCGCATGACTCTGCTGCTGTTCTTATTAAAGATGGGGTGGTCATAGCGGCCTCTGAGGAAGAAAGGCTTAACCGGGTAAAGCATACCGGCAAGGCTCCGCTGCAAACGATCCTATTATGCTTAAAGCGGCTCGGCATTACGTTCGCGGATATTGATAAGGTTGTTATAACGACAAGAGAGCAGGAGACCAATCTGCTTGTGCGGGATGACTTTTTCTATCGCGATTCCTTGCATAAAAATTCGAGAGAGCTGCTGGTAGATTTCTTTTACCAGATTGACGGCACGAAATATGACCCGAATCGAATCGTTTTTGTCGACCACCACATTTGCCATGCAGCCAGCGCGCATTTCATGTCCGGCTTTGATCGCAGCTTGACGGTTACAATTGACGGGGAATCGCAGGAGGGCTACGCCGGCTATATTATTAGTGCCGAAGGAACGGACTTCAAAATCCTTGACCGCATCTCCAATGAAAACAGCTTGGGCTCCTTCTATATTTCGGTTATCCGTATGCTGGGCTACCACCAGCATGATGAATACAAGGTAATGGGCCTCGCGCCGTACGGCGATCCAAGCAAATTCAGACGGATGCTCAGAAAAGCATATGTTCTGCTTCCCGAAGGCAAGTTCAAAATTAATTTGGCCTGGTCAACTGCTCTTTTCGATTTTATGACGCCTAGAAAGAAGGGCGGTCCCATTACGCAGGAGCATATGGATTTGGCCGCTTCCTTGCAGGAGGCGCTCGAAACGATTGTCATGCATATGCTAACGCATTATCAGCAGGCAACCGGACATACGAAGCTTGCCATGGCAGGCGGTGTAGCCCATAACTGCTCCATGAATGGAAAAGTACTTTATGCGGGGCTTTTTGATGAGGTTTTCGTACAGCCGGCGGCACATGATGCAGGCAATGCGCTAGGCGGCGCCTTGTTCGTATCCAATAAATTTGCGCCTGACAAGTCGCTGGAGAAGCTGGAGCATCTGTATTGGGGAAGCGAAATTCAAGGCAATGAGGGCTTGGAGCAAATATTAAAACGGTGGGAGCGTTTCGTCAGCTTCCGCAAGGTGGACAACATCGCCGAGGAGACAGCCAAACGAATTGCCGATGGGGCTGTTTTTGGCTGGGTTCAGGGGCGCTCCGAATTTGGTCCTCGTGCGCTAGGCAACCGCAGCATTCTTGCTGATCCAAGGCCAGCGGAGAACAAAAGCATTATTAACGAGATGGTGAAGAAACGGGAGGGCTACCGGCCGTTTGCACCATCCATTTTGGAAGAGCATGTAGGCGACTACTATGAGCTGCCGCGTACGAAAGCACCTTACTCGTATATGAATTTTGTACTTATGACAAAAGAGGATAAGCAGCCGCTGCTTGGAGCCGTTACACATGTCGATGGCACTGCCCGCATTCAGACGGTCTCAAAAGAAACGAATGAACGGTATTGGGAGCTCATTAATGAATTCCGTAAATTGACCGGGGTACCGATTTTGCTGAATACGTCGTTCAACAACAACGTTGAGCCCATCGTAGATTCGGAGGAGGATGCAATTGCAAGCTTCCTGACGACGAATATTCACTACTTGGCTATCGGCGATTATATGGTAGACAAAAAGGAAGTAGACAATGCTGATTATTTGCATATGGTGCCGACGAGGCTGATCAATTCGGAATTGAAAAAATCAATTGGCTATTCCGCTGACGGGACGAAACGCACGCTTCATGAAGTAAGGCTTCATTTTGGAGATAAATACAAAAAAGCGATTCCGGAGGAAGTGTTCCTCATGCTGGAGCTTTCAGACGGCCATAAATCGCTGGACGAGCTTGCTGATGAACTAGGCTGCACTGCGCTGACAAAATCGGAAATAGCAGAGCATTTTATCGAGCTTTGGTCGCTTCGACTCGTTCATCTCAGACCATCCGAGCGCGTTGCAGCCCTATCGGCTAAGGGGTAAGGAGTCAGGATGAAGAAGCTGAAGCTGCTTGCCTTTCCTTTTGCCGGTGCCTCGTCCATGTATTATTACAAGTGGAAAAAACATATGTCCGACCATATCGACTTTGTTCCTGTGAAGCTGGCAGGCAGAGGTGCCCGGCCAAGAGATCCTTTGTACAACACCTTTGATGAGGCGATTGAGGACGTGTATGAGCAAGTCGACAACATTATTGACGATGGTCCTTATGCTTTTTTTGGTCATAGCATGGGAAGTATGCTTGCTTATGAATTGTCGCATAAGTTGAGGCAGCAAAAACGTCATGACCCTACGATGATATTCGTGTCCGGCAGATGGGCTCCCCATATTACAAGACCGGATTTAGTCAATCCAAGCACGCCGGACGAGCAGCTTAAAGAGCGGCTGCTGGAGCTTGGAGGAACATCTAAGGAGCTGTTTGAAAATTCGCTGCTTGCGGATGCATTTATTCCGATATTGCGTGCCGATTTTTATGCGATGGAATCCTATGTTTATGACGGCAGCAGAGAGCCCTTGTCAACAGCGATTAATGCGATGACAGGCGTGAAGGACTGGGATGTCAATAAGCGGGATTTTGCCGAATGGGGCAAGCATACGACTGGGGAGTTTTCAGTCCATAAATTTATGGGCGGACATTTTTACATTAATGACAGCTTTGACACGGTCATTCAGCATATCAATCGCACTTTGCTAAGCAGCGTACGCTAAGCAAGCGAATTGACCTTTGCGCTGGACCTATAAAACGAATGGGGGTGAGCCAGCGGTTATGGACAAGCAGCAGCTCATGCATCATATTTTCGCAGCAAACCGTGAAATAGTTGATCGGGGAATTACATTTATCAACGAGGCAGACGAGGAAGAGTTTGTCTCCTACAGCCAGCTTTACGAGCGTTCGCTATGTCTGCTTCAGGACTTGCGTCAACACGGGGTGCAGGCGGGCCACGAGCTGTTGTTGCAAATACAGGATAACCGATTGTTTCTTGAAGTTTTCTGGGCTTGCATACTGGGGCGGATCATCGCCGTCCCGGTAACCGTGGCAACCAATGATGAAACGAAGCTGAAGGTCAATAAGGTTTGGGGTAAATTAGGCACCCCGCATATGATTGGCAGCGAAGCAACGATGAACGGTTTGGCTTCTTTTGCAGAGGAGAACCCGGAATGTGGTCCAAGTGTTGACGTCATGAAAGCCCGATTTATAAATACGGCGTCCTTAAAAGGGGAAAGCAGTGCGGAGCTTATGGAGGCTCAGCCGGAGGATATTGCCTTTATTCAATTCTCTTCTGGATCGACGGGCGACCCAAAAGGTGTGATTCTAACCCATAGCAACGTGATGGCGAACGTTGCAGCTATGCAGAAGGTATGGAATTTAGATGCAGGCGGGCGGGTATTAAGCTGGATGCCGCTCACGCATGACATGGGTTTAATTGCGATGCATCTGTTGCATGCCTTTACACAATCCTCGCAGTTTATTATGCGGACGAAGCTGTTTATTCTTAACCCGCTTCTGTGGATAGAGAAGGCGAATAAGCATCGCATTAATATGCTGTACAGTCCTAATTTCGGCTATAAATATTTTTTGGCCTTTTATGATCAAGAGCATGACTACGGCTGGGACTTATCCGGCCTATCCTGCCTTTGCAACGGGGCCGAGCCCATATCAACGGAAATTAGCGAGCGTTTTATAGAGCAGCTAGCAAAGTATAATCTCCCGCAGACAGCTATGAGACCGGCATACGGGCTTGCTGAGGGAACGGTTGGCGTTTGCTTCACCCCTCAGCTTGAGCCGTTCAAGTCTGTGGCTGTGGATCGGAGATTTCTCCAGGTAGGAGAGACCGTGCGATTACTCCAACGAGGGGAGCCAAACAGTCTGCTTTATGTAGATGTTGGTGGTCCCATTGACAGCTGCGAAGTTATGATTGCGGATGAACAGGGCAGTCCGCTTCCTATGTGTACGGTTGGTTACATTTTAATTAAAGGGCCGAGCGTCACCCGAGGCTACTATAACGAACCAGAAGCAGCTGAAAAGCTGGCAGATGGCTGGCTGAATACAGCGGATATTGGATTTATGCTTCATGGGCGGCTAGTCGTTGTTGGAAGGGCAAAGGACATCTTATTCGTCAACGGGCAAAATGTTTTTTTCCATGACATTGAAAGAGTGGCGGAGGAAGTAGACGGGGTCGAGCTATGGAACGTCGCAGCCTGCGCTGCGAAAGGGAAGCTGGCGGATACGGAGGAAGCATGCTTGTTCCTGCTGTACAGAAGTAAAAATCTGGAGGCGTTCTGCGGGCTTGCCAGCCGGGTCAAGCAGCATATTCACCGGAAAATGGGCATCTTTATCGACCATGTTATCCCTGTCAAATCCATACCGAAAACAACGAGCGGAAAAATACAGCGCTATAAGCTGGGGGAGCAATACACGAGCGGGCAGTTTGACTCGCTCATTCGTAATATAGAGAGCATCAAAAGCAAGCAGGCTGCCTCTGAAAATACAGAGCAGCTGCTGCTTAGGCTCTGCCAAGACTTGCTGGGACGGGAGCTTGGCATCCACGACCACTTTAATGAAAGCGGAGGCAACTCGCTCATTCTCACCCAGCTCTCCGATGAGCTGGAAAAATGGCATGGCTTGCGCGTATCTGTGCCTGACCTGTATAAATATCCGACGATTGATAAACTGACTGCGTTTATTGATCGCGGCGGGAGTCTACGCCTACCTTCCGTCAGCATGGATGAGGCCTACTTTAACAAGGAGGGCAGTCAGGGCGTTTCAACCTTTGAGGCTGAGCTGGATTCTGAAACATGCAGCGTGCTGCAAGCTATGGCTGATGAGGCGAAGACGGACCTCAAGCATGTTCTGTTGTCCGGTTTCCTTTATTTGCTGAAGCTGGCATCCGGCGAGGACATAATTCATGTTCAAGTGGCAGCTGATGAAAATCAGTTCCGCTCGCTGACCATTGATTTTGCAGAGGTCAATTCCTTGGAGGCGCTAATTGAACTCGCTGTAACAAAGCTGGAAGCCCGCAGCGGCAATGAGGATGGAGATGACGATGACTCCGTTTATACAGCCAAGGATCTGGATCGCATCCAGCAAAGTGAAGAGCTGCGAATTTTACCGCTTTTCGTTATTCAGGCAGATGCCGCATCCACGCAAGGTCAATGGCTTGAAGTGTTCGATCTTGTGGTCGAGCTTGCAGAATACGATGAGCAAGTCGAGGTGCTGTGCGGCTTTAACTCCCGAAAACTGAAGGAGCACAAAATAAAGGAGCTTTTTACCCAATACATGCTGCTGCTCGCTGATATCGTGGAGAATAGCGATAAGGTTTCGGTCTAGCGAACCGCTGAAGAACAGGGGGATGAAGTTGAAGACGAAGTCGCCGGATTTGACGCAATTGCGTTTAAGAAGCCAGGACGAACTGCCAAAGGCAGCCATAAAGGAAGTAAGCAACCACGATATTGCTATCATCGGCATTTATACGCGTTTTCCAAATGCCCGCAATACAGAGGCGTTCTGGCAAAATATTAAAAATGGGGTAAGCTGCGTCACGAAATTTCCGGAAAAACGCCGGGAGGATGCTGATCGGTATGTCAGATACTCGGGACAAGCGGAACTGCCATACTCCAATGGTGCGTACCTTGAGGATATTGACGCATTTGACTACTCCTTCTTCAATATTCCGCCGAAGGAAGCGCTGCTGATGAATCCTCGTCAGCGTGTATTTTTAGAGGCGGCATGGAATGTGTTTGAAGATGCGGGATACGGGCCGCAGCAGCTTTCTGGCAGCAACATTGGGGTTTATGCCGGACACATCGGAGACGTTGAAAGCTATGTATACCGGGAGATGATTGAGGCCGTTGATCCCACCCTGGCATCAGCAGCGATGCCGGGAAATTTATCTTCTATTATTCCAAGCCGGATTTCTTATTTGCTTAACTTCAAAGGGCCCAGCATGACGGTAGATACCGCATGCTCCTCCTCGCTTATAGCTGTCGATCTGGCCTGCCAGGCGCTTCGCCGAGGAGACTGCGAAATGGCGCTGGCTGGCGCAGTGCGCCTTAATCTGCTTCCGCAAAACAAAAATCACGCGAAGCTGGGCATCGAGTCTACGGACGATGAGACCCGCGCTTTTGATGATGAAGCCGACGGATCAGGAATGGGGGAAGGCGCTGCGATTGTTCTGCTCAAGCCACTCAGCAAAGCGAAGCGGGATGGCGATTCGATCTACTGCGTCATCAAGGGCAGCGCGGTGAATCAGGATGGCGCCTCTATGGGAATTACGGCTCCGAATCCTTCCGCCCAAACGGCCGTTCTTCGTAAGGCTTGGAAGGAGGCGGGCATTGATCCGGCAACGATTGCCTATATCGAAACACATGGCACGGGGACAAAGCTTGGCGACCCGATTGAAATTGAAGGAATTAGCAAAGCGTTCGAAAAGTATACGGACAAAAAGCAATTTTGTGCGATCGGATCTGTGAAGACGAATATTGGCCATCTCTATGATTGTGCAGGAATAGCCGGGCTAATTAAAGCGGCACTGGCGCTCAAGCATCAGCTGCTTCCGCCAAGCCTCCACTTCAAGAAGCCGAATAAACAAATTCCTTTTATTGATTCGCCAGTATACATAAACACGTCCCAGAAGCCATGGGCGCAAGGAGAGGCTCCGCGGCGCTGCGGTGTCAGCTCATTCGGCTTGTCGGGTACCAACTGTCATATGGTGCTGGAGGAATATACCCCTCAGACAGCGGCCACTGAACAGGCGGCAGCCGCCCCGGAGCCATCGTATATGATTCCGCTATCGGCGAAAAGCGAGGAAGCGCTTCATACGCTGCTTCTCCATATGGGCGAATATTTTGAAGGGGAGCAAAGGGCCAGCCTTAAGGATATTAGCTATACGCTGGCGGCAGGGCGCGATCATCATCCGCTTCGTCTCGCTTTTATTGCCGCAGATATCGCCGATCTTAAGCAGAAGCTGCATCAGCTCATCGCAAGTCGGCAGCCTTTAATGGGCTTGAATGTTCCTTGGCTCTCTAATGGTGCATCGAAGCCGGCGGGCGATCATGCTCATTCCGCACAGCTAGCCGAGCGGCTTGTCAAACAGTTGAAAACCGCTGACGTACTTGAGCGCCCAGAGCTGCTCCAGCAAATCGCAGAGCTGTACACGGCTGGAGCGGCCATTGGATGGTCCGCTATGTACAGAGGAAATAAAGCCAAAAGGGCGCATATCCCCGTTTATCCGTTTGAGCGGAAGCGCAGCTGGCTGCAAATTCCAGAGTCTGCGCCTGCTGAGCGTGAAAACGCACTCTTTTACACGATGAAGTGGATGGAGGAGGCAGCAGAGCATGGAGTCCGCACCTTGCGGGGAGAAACGGTTCTTATTATGGGCGAATGGCAGCAGCTCTCGCAGCAGCTAGAGGAGGAAGGCGTTCATTGCATTCAGGTTAAACGGGGCTCGTACTATCAGGTGCTTAGCCCGGAATCCTACATCATCAGCGAGAAAGAGGAAGATTACGACAAACTGACGGAAGCTATTAAACATGTGAAGTTTACAAAAATACTGCATTTGCTTTGCTACAACGGACCGAATGAGCTGATATCGGCGGAGCAGCTTAGTGAAAGGCAGAGCTTAGGCGTGTTCAGCTTGTTCCATTTGACTAAAGCGCTCCTGCGTGCAGGCGTCGGACATAAGCATGAAATCATTATTGCAGCCGACTATGTAAACCGAATTACCGGAGAGGAAGCGTGCCTGAAGCCAGAAAACTCGCCATTGTTCGGCTTAGGTAAAGTCATTGGCATTGAATACCCGCATATTACTTGCAGAGCGATAGATGTAGATGCTTTGACTACGGCACGCGATGTCATTGCGGAGATGGGTCTTAGCAAAAAGACTTATCAAATCGCTTATCGGAACGGCGAGCGTTTTGCAGAAATAATGGAAGAGACGGATGTTGAGAAAATGCAGGGCAAGCCCGTTTCAGTGAAAGAGGAAGGCGTGTATGTCATCACAGGCGGCGCTGGAAACCTTGGTCTACTTACGGCAAAACATTTGGCGTCCAAAGGAAAAATAAATTTGGCGCTGTTAAACCGTACCCCGCTGCCAAAGCAGGAGGACTGGCCCTCGCATTTGGAGCAGGATGACGGCTCACGGCTGCATGACACCATTAAGAAGCTGCAAGAAATTGCTGCTACTGGAGCACAGGTTGAGTGTATCCCGCTTAACGTCACCTCGCTCGATGAAATGAGCGCCGCCATGGAGAGGCTGCGGCAAAAGTATGGAAAAATAAATGGCGTCATCCATGCGGCTGGCGTAGCGGGCAGAGGCTTTCTCATTCGCAAGGACACCGCCGTATTCGAAGAGGTGCTAAATCCGAAGGTTATGGGCACCTGGATTTTAGATAAAGTCACCGAGCAGGATGAGCTCGACTTCTTCGTTTTATTTTCGTCAGGCGTTTCACTTGTTGGCGAGATGGGGCAAGGCGATTATACCGCTGCCAACTGCTATCTGGATGCTTTTGCTGATTATCGAAGGAAGCGCGGAAAGCCAGCTCTTGCCATTAACTGGGTCGTGTGGGACGGTGCGCGAATGGGTGAAGGAACGAGCGAAACGATCGACAGCATTTTCAAAACGCTGCCCGCAGCATTAGCGCTCCATGGCTTCGATCAAGCCGTCAGCAAAGATCTGGGACGTGTATTAATCGGTGAGGTGAATACGTCTAATCCGCGAGGTTTGGAGCTGTTCAGCAAGGATGTTTTCCACTTGCCAGAGAAGCTGCGAGCTATCATGTTTAGTGACAGCAGCAAGGAGCAGGCGGTTCTAGGCAAGACGCAGCGGGCGCAGGAGGCGAAGGTGAAGCTGCTAGGCAGCAAAAACGGCTCCTATTCCGAAGTGGAGCAGACGCTGGCGAGTCTGTACCGCGAGGTGCTCGGCTATGAGGAGCTGAGTATCCACGATACTTTCTTCGAGCTAGGCGGAGATTCGGTGCAACTGCATCGCTTGCATAAGCTGGTAGATCAGCGGTACACGGGACAAACCTCAATAGCCGATTTGTTCGCTTACGCTTCAATAGCCAGGCTGGCGTCATTTTTGACAAAGGAAGACAGCAAAGCAATCAAGCCAAATACCGCTGCTAGGCATGCTCCTGCCTCGCATGAGGATGACATCGCTATTATCGGAATGTCTGCGCTGTTTCCAGGAGCAGATTCCGTTGACCAATACTGGACAAACATCAGCAACGCCGTAGATTGCACAGGGCCTATCCCGCAAGAGCGGCGCATTTACGCAGAGGATTATCTGGCAGCTACAGGTCAGTCTCCGGCTGAACATCCCGGCTATATGGACTGCGCTTTTGTGGAAGGCATTGATGAGTTTGATTATCGGTTTTTCCGAATATCGCCGAAGGAAGCTAATTTGACCGACCCGTGCCAGAGGGTGTTTATGCAGAAGGCGTGGCATGCCATTGAGGATGCGGGATATGGCGGTGATAAGCTGCGCGGCAGTCGCACAGGCATTTATGTCGGGTTTGCCAACATTATTCGCGATTCGTATCAGAAGATGCTGACTGATGTTGATCCTGTCATGATGTCGGAAGCGATTGTCGGCAACGTATCCGCGATGCTTCCAAGCCGCATTTCCCATATGCTTGATTTGAAGGGGCCGACTATGGTCGTGGATACGGCCTGCTCCTCCTCATTAGTTGCTGTGCATTTGGCTAGTAATGCGATTCGGGGCGGCGATTGCGACATGGCGATAGTCGGCGGCGTCAAGCTATTTCTTATTCCGCTTGATCATGAGCATAACAAAATTGGCATTGAATCCACGGATGGGAAAACGCGCACCTTCGACGCCTATGCGGATGGCTCAGGCAGCGGCGAAGGAACAGCGGCCATCATACTCAAGCCGCTAAGCAAAGCCAAGGCGGATGGCGACCATATTCATGCCGTTATTAAAGGGAGTGCCATCAATCAGGATGGCGCATCAATGGGCATTACCGCGCCAAATCCTGCCGCACAGACTGACGTAATAACGCGGGCGTGGGAGAAGGCGGGCATTCACCCAGAGTCAATCGCCTTTTTTGAAGCCCATGGTACAGGTACTGCTCTTGGCGATCCGATTGAAATCAGCGGCTTGAAGCAGGCGATCGAGTCTTATACGGACAAGAAGCAGTTTTGTGCAATCGGTTCGGTAAAGTCGAACATCGGGCATCTAAATGAAGGGGCCGGAATGGCGTCCATTATTAAATCGGTCATGGCGCTCAAGCATCGGGTCATACCGCCGACACTCTACTTCCAAACGCCAAATCCAAAAATCGACCTGCATGATTCTCCGCTGTTCATCAACGCCCAGTCAAGAAAATGGGAAAATGAAGAGCAGCCCATGAGATGCGCGGTCAGCTCATTTGGCCTAAGCGGCACGAACTGTCACATGATTATTGAGGAGTACACACCGGAGGCTACAGAATCTAATGAGGAAGCGAAGTGTCAAGCACCGCCTCAAATATTGACTTTATCAGCAGCCAGCAAAGGATCGCTTATAAGGCTGATCCGACAGTATGCCAACCGCTTTGAGAATGGCACTGCCGGGACACTTGCTGACATCTGTTATACGGCGAATACAGGGAGAGGACATTACGCTCACCGCCTTGCCCTGATGGTCTCTGATGGGGCTGACCTGATCGGCAAGCTGAAGCATTTGGCCGAGCAGGAGAGCTTAAGCCCGCTTTCAGCGGCAGGAGTGTATTACGGCGAATATCGGGCGGTAAGCGATGAGCGTAGCATTCGCAACCCAGGCGACATTACAGAGGCGAGAAAAAGCGAGCTCGGTCGAGCAGGCGAGCAAGCCGTCATGGCGCTGGAAAACGTACCGGCGGCAGCACGTACCGAAGCGCTGGAGCAGCTTTGCCAGCTTTATGTACAGGGCGCAGATATCCCGTGGGAGCAGCTCTACGCCGAACAAAAGCACGCCAAAGTTCAATTGCCAGTCTATCCGTTCGAGCGGACAAAATGCTGGGCGGACTTTCCTAAATATGCGAAGCAAGCTTTGCCCCGTACGGCTTCTGCTGCCGCTGCTGACACTGCTGTAGCAGTGGATAAGCTGCCAGCTGCCTTTACGATGAGCTGGAAGCAGCAGGAACGATTAGTAGTTTCAGCGGCCAAGCCCGCTGATGGTGTGACCGTCATCGTCCGGGACAGCGACGGCTTTGCTGAGCGTTTGGCTAGCGCATTAAGAGATCAGGGCAGGCAGGTACTTATCGCGCATCCCCCTGATTGGTCCATTAGCGAGGAGACAGCTGCTGCAGAAGGGAGAATGCTAGCTGACTATAGCCAGCTTTTGCAGGAGGCAGCGGAGCAGGGAATTGCTCAAATTATCCATTGCGGCAGCCTGACGAGAAGCGGCATATCCAGCATAGAAGAGCTGAAAGCAAGCCAGCATAGAGGTGCAATGAGCTTGTTCCTGATCATGAAGGCATGGGCTGCCTGCGGTTTTGAGCAAGCTGCGGAAATAGTCGTGTTGACTGAAAATGCTTGCCGCATTTCAGGGGTAGAACGGCAGCTTCGACCCGAAAATGCTCCGCTGCTTGGGCTAGCTAAAGCACTCTCCAAGGAGCATTCGAATATAAGCTGTCGCAGCATCGACATGGACGAAGAGCCGAAGCTAGAGGATATTTTGTCAGAATTATCAATGAATTCAGACAGCAGACTCGTTGCTTTTCGAAATGGAATTCGTTATGTTGAGGTATTTGAGCCATGCAGCAGTCTAAATACGCCTAACGGCGAGGAACTGACTGTTCAAGCGGGAGCCGTCTATCTCATAACGGGCGGCACAGGCGGAATAGGACTTGAAACGGCAAAATGGCTAAGCATCAAAGGCCGCATAAAGCTGGTGCTAGTCAATCGCTCCGAACTGCCTGATCGGCGGACCTGGGATAGCATATTGCTGCAAAACGAGGATCTCAAGCTCTGCGAGAAAATAGCAGCCATTCGGGAGATCGAAGCTAGTGGCTCTGAGGTCATTTTATATCGCTCTGATGTATCCCAATACGATGAAACCGCGGCAATGCTGGAAGATATCCGGCTAACGCACGGGGAAATCAAAGGAATCGTACACGGAGCAGGAATAGCACGTACTGAGTCCATCATGGAGAAGAGCTTGGATACGTTTGAGCAAGTCATCCGTGCCAAAATCTACGGCACATGGCTGCTGGATCAGCTGACTCAGCAGGATCGTCTTGATTTCTTCATTATGTATTCTTCTATTGCGACGATGCTTGAGACGGGCTATCAAAGCGACTATCTGGCGGCAAACGCTTATCTTGATGCCTATAGTGCAGCGCCATCCAGCGATGGAAGACGAAGGCTGACGATTAATTGGACGACATGGCAAGGCAAGGGAATGGCTTCTGATCAAAATTTTCAGGCGGATACGATTTTTAAAACGATACAGGCTGCCCGTGCGCTGGAGCTGCTGGACCTTGTTTGGTGCACGCCGGAAAGCAGAGTTTTGATCGGGGAACTGAATTTGGAGAGCAGGATGGCGTTGTGGCTGCATAACTATGCGATTCAATTATCAGCTGACATTGCGACAAGCCTTGAGACGTTGAACGAACGACTGGCGCAAGTGCCGGAAAGATCATCTAAGTCTGCCGGATATGCAGCTGTTACGCTGATCGGCAGCGAGCATGATGCGTTCAGCGAAACCGAGCGGCAGGTTGCCGAGGCTTGTAAAGGGGTGCTCGGATTTACGGAAATCGACATCCACGAAAGCTTTTTCGAAATGGGAGCTGACTCGCTCATGATTCGCCAAATTTATCAGAAGCTTTCGCAGCTATATACCGAAGAAGTTGTCATTACCGACATGTTCGAGTACCCGACGGTTCATAAGCTGGCTAAGCATATCGAACGGCGGCAAGTAGGGATGGACACGGCTGCTGCTGCCCCGATAAACAATCGGACAGTATTGCAGGATGACGAATTAAACCGGATGTTTGACGAGCTTGATAATGGGGCGCTCGATCTTGAACAGGTGCTCTCCAAGCTCGGCTCCAAAGAGAGGTGAGAATATGGACAAGGCTTACAAATATTTGGTGCAGGGTGTTCAGGACAAAAAGATTGACAGGCAGGTAGCTATTGACTTGATTAAGCTGCTTGAGACAGAAGCTGTAACGGATGCCGGCGATATTGCGATTATCGGCATGGCTGCCAAGCTCCCGTCTGCGAGCACGATAGAGGAGTTTTGGGAGGTTGTCGAAAGCGGCGTTGATTGCATAACCGGATTTCCAGATACGCGCAGCGGCGATATTAGCCGTTACCTTCGATTCAAGGGGGTTCCTGAAGAGGAAATCCGTTATAACAAAAGCGCTTATTTACCTGAAATCGATAAATTTGATTATAAGTTTTTTAAGTTGTCCCCTCGTGAAGCAAGTTTGATGGACCCGTGCCAGAGAATGTTTCTGGAGACAAGCTGGCAGGCCGTTGAGGATGCGGGCTACGGAGGAAGCAGGCTGGAGGGCTCAAAGACAGGCGTGTTCGTCGGCTATGCCAGCAATTATAGGGACATGTACGCCAAAATGATTGAGGACATTGATCCTACTGCGCTTTCGATTGGCTTGGTCGGAAACTTGAACGCCGTCATCTCCGGCAGAATTTCTTATTTGCTCGATTTGAAGGGGACAAGCATGGTTATTGATACGGCTTGCTCCTCCTCGCTTGTTGCGATAGATTCGGCCTGCCAGGCGCTGCGCAGCCGCACTTGCGAAATGGCAATTGCTGGCGGCATCAACATTAATACGGTGCCGATCAGCAAGGACTATATGCAGACTGGCATAGAATCGACCGATGGGGTGTCGCGGACGTTTGACAACCATTCGAACGGTTCTGGGGTAGGAGAAGGCATTGGCGCAATCGTTCTGAAGCCGCTAAAGGACGCCTTGAGAGATAAGGATGTCATCTATGCGGTCATTAAAGGGAGCGCCACCAACCAGGACGGCCGGTCAGCAGGACTTACCGCGCCAAACCCGCAAGCACAGACAGATGTTATTTTACAGGCGTGGGAAAATGCCGGCATCGACCCGGAAACGATTGCTTATATTGAGACTCACGGCACTGGCACCAATTTGGGTGATCCGATTGAAATTCAAGGCATTCATTCGGCTTTCCGCAGACATACGAGCAAAAAACAATTTTGCGCGGTCAGCTCCGTGAAGACGAATATTGGTCATTTAAGCGAGGCAGCTGGCATCGTAAGCGTCATAAAAGCAGTCATGGCATTGAAGACGAAGCAGCTGCCGCCTTCGATCCATTTTAACCATCCGAATCGGTCGATTCCGTTTGAAGACTCGCCGGTGTACGTAAGCGCAAAGCTGCGTGCGTGGGAAACGGATGGAGGACCGCGAAGATGCGGGGTAAGCGCCTTCGGCATCAGTGGAACGAATTGTCACGTTGTACTGGAGGAGGCTCCTGCACAAGCAGTCGCGGAGCAAAAGCCCAGGACGCCGCGATTGTTCACATTGTCTGCCAAGTCGGAACAAATACTGCTTGAATTAATTAACCTTTATTCAAATTATTTGGCGCATAACGACCAGCTGAATTTAGATGAGGTTTGCTATACCGCAAATTCTGGCAGAGGTCATTACTCGCATCGGCTAGCGCTGCTTCCGACAAGCATAGCAGATTTGCGGGACAAGCTTGTCAATGCTCGTCTTGACGATAGCGAAGGAGCAAGATATTACGGGGCTCATCGGCTCATTGACTCCTCTAAGGAGGCGCTTGAAGCAAACGATTTGAAGGTCAAGGAGCAGGAGCGGCTAAGCGCAGAGGCGGCGGCAATAATAGCTGCTTACTGGGCTGAGCCCGATGCGCCCAGCAGCCTGATCGAGCAAGTAGCAGGGCTGTATGTCAAAGGCGCCGATGTGGATTGGGATTTGCTTGCTGGAGAAGTGAAGCCTTCAAAGGCATCGCTTCCTGCGTACCCTTTCGAGCGGAGCAGATGCTGGATCGATGCCCCGCTGCAGCAGCAAGTACAGTCTCTAGCAGAAGAAGAGCGCGGACTGTTTTACGGGTTTAACTGGAGAGCGGAGCAGCTGTCAGAGGATGCGGAGCGCGCACAAATGGCTGATGTGCTCATTATCGAGGACGAATGCCGTTCATCGTTTGTGCAGGCGACAATCGACAAGCTGAGGGAGCAAGGGAGAAATGTTATTGTAGCTTCCCTTGGAAGCAGCTTTGCGAGGATTGAAGCTAACCACTATTCGCTTACGTGCAATGAAGGCGATTATGACCAGCTGATGGTTGACCTGCTGGGGCGTCCCGTTACCCACATTTTGCATATGTGCGGACTATCCGAGAGACTTGCTGCCGAAACGCTGGAGCAGTTGGAGCAAAGCCAGCAGCACGGGATATACAGCCTGCTCTATTTAACAAGATCGCTCATGAGGCACGACCCGAGGTCAAAACGGCATATGCTGTTGTTTACGAAGCTGCTGCATGCGGTAACGGGACTGGAAGCTAAATTAAACCCAGAATGGGCAACGCTTGTTGGCTTAGGTAAGGTTATTCCACAGGAGTTTACACAAATCGCATGCAAAGCGGTAGATATTGACGACTTCACGCAAGTAGAGGCCATCTGGCCGGAATTGGAGCATTTTACGAAGCAATATCACGTGTCTTATCGCGAAGGCTGTCGGTATACGGAGGAGTACGGTCCGATAGATCCGCTCAAGCTGGAGGAAGTTAGGACGGAAATTCGCGATACCGGGGTTTACCTCATAACGGGCGGCACTGGAGGCATTGGGCTTGAAAACGCCAAATATTTGGCCTCCAAGGCAAACGTAAATGTAGCCCTTGTGAACCGTTCCCAGCTACCTCCAAAGGAGGAGTGGGCAGCCGTTATTGCAGGCGGCGAGGACGAGGATACGATTCGTAAAATCCAGAAGCTTCAGGAAATTGAAGCGCTGGGCAGCCGTATTACGCTCCATAGCGTAGATATAGCGGACTATGCAGCGATGGCGGCCCTTATTGACGGGCTAAGGGATGAGTTTGGACAAATTAACGGCATTATTCACGGTGCCGGCATAGCTGGTGCGGGCTATTTGTTCAAGAAGGATTTGCACATCTTCAAAAACGTGTTGCAGCCGAAAGTGGCGGGAACCTGGATATTGGATAAGCTTACCCGGGAAGATCAGCTCGACTTCTTCATTATGCACTCATCGGGCGTTTCGATGGTTGGAGAAGCTGGGCAGGGGGACTACGTTTCAGGAAACGCATATTTGGACGCTTTTGCTGCCTACAGGAGAAAAGAGGGGCGCCATGCGCTGGCGTTAAACTGGGTTTCCTGGAAGGAGGCGGGCATGTCCGTCCGCTTCGGCATCAACGTCGATTCCTTCTACAAGGCGCTCCCTACCGTGCAAGCCATTGAAAGCATGGATACGGCGCTGCAACGGAATATGACGAGGGTGCTCATCGGCGAAATGAACGAGAGTCCAGAATACGTTTCGTTACTTAAAGCATTTCCCTTTGATTTAACCGAGGAGCTAAACGATCGAGTCAGCCGATTGTTGAACGGAAGTACCGAGCAAGCAGGGCATAAAGTTATCTCCAATGGAAATTATGATGCCGCTATGCTTGACCAAGGCAGGCTGATTATTTTACCGAAAGGCAACAGCCCCGTGAGCAACAGCTCCAGACCTTCGAAAGCCGCGCTTCGGGGCAAGCAGGGAGAGGGCTATAATGCGGTCGAGCAGGAGGTAGCCAATATTTTCAGCACCATTCTTGGCTATCCCGAAATCGACATCCACGATACGTTGTTCGAGCTAGGCGGAGACTCGCTGCTGCTGATGAGAATCCATAAATTGATTGAGTCGGCGTATCCGGGCAAGGTGACGATTACCGACATGTTCGAGTTCCCTTCCGTTCAGCGGCTGGCGCAGCATATTAACAAAGAGGAGCAAGAGCAGCCAGTGGCCGCGGCAGCCAGTGACGTACGTCAGGAAGCAAGGGATATATTCGAGAAGCTTGCGGAAGGCAATATGAGTCTGGAAGAAGCCATTCACGTTATTGAAGATCTGTAGGAAAAGAGGAGAATCGTGCAGAACAATATTTTTACATTTATCGTGAATCAGACGACAAGCGGCAACATCGACAAGGAAACGGCTGTTGAGATGATTGCCATGCTGAAGCAGGGCGGAGCAAAGGTGCAGGATGACATCGCCATAATCGGGATGTCTGCCAGGCTGCCGGGGGCCCAGAATATCCATGAATACTGGAGCAATATTGAAAATGGGATAGATACGGTCAAGCAAATTCCGCAAAACCGTAGAAATGACACCGACGACTATATCAAGTTCAAGCAGCTTGATCAGGATAAAATTATTTATCCAGAATATGGTTATTTAGAGGATATTGACGGCTTTGATTATGAGTTTTTCCGCATGTCGCCAAGGGAAGCAAGCTTAACGGATCCGCATCAGCGTATTTTTCTGGAGCAGGCGTGGAAAGCGATTGAGGATGCCGGCTACGGTGGCGATAGACTGACAGGCAGTAAAACGGGCGTTTATCTCGGCTATACGCAAAGCCCGAAGGATCTGTATTGCAAAATGATTATGGATATTGATCCGACCTTGATACCGATTGCAACAGTGGGAAATATGCAGGCGATGGCCGCGACCCGCATCTCCTATTTGTTGAATTTGAAAGGGCCTGCACTTGTGGTAGATACAGCTTGCTCGTCGGCATTAGTAGCCATTGAGCTTGCCTGCCAAGCCATCAAGACTGGGCAATGCGATCAAGCTATCGCCGGCGGCATTAAGCTGAATATTATTCCAGTCGATGATGAAAACATTCGCATCGGCATTGAATCGGGCGATTGGAGAACCCGGGCATTTGATGATACGGCCGATGGCTCGGGCGTTGGCGAAGGTGCAGGCGCATTGCTGCTTAAGCCTCTCAAGAAGGCGCTTAAGGACGGAGATCATATTTATGCCGTCATTAAAGGCAACGCTGCCAATCATGATGGTCAGACAGCAGGCATAACCGTGCCGAATCCGGCATCACAAACCTCGGTCATCCAGCAGGCGTGGGAAGAATCGGGCATCGACCCGGAGACGCTTGATTATATTGAAACACATGGAACAGGCACGATACTTGGTGATCCGATTGAAATTAGAGGCATTGAAGGCGCCTTTAAAAAATATACGAATAAGAAGCAGTTTTGCGCAATCAGCTCCGTCAAGACAAATATTGGACATTTAAGCGAGGCTGCTGGCATCGCGAGTATTGTTAAAATGGCGTTGTCGCTGAAATATAAGAAGCTGCCGCCAACGATCTATTTTCAAAAGCCGCATTCCTCTATCGCCTTCACGGATTCCCCTTTGTATGTCAATACGAAGCTTCGTGATTGGGAAACGGACGGGCATCCAAGACGAGGCGGGGTTAGCGGATTTGGCATGAGCGGCACAAACTGCCATCTCGTGCTGGAGGAGGCGCCGGAGCAAGCGAATGCAGAGCCTTCGACTGCGGGGCCAGAGGTGTTTACGCTCTCGGCAAGAAGCAGCAAGGCGCTACGGGAACTGCTCCAGCTATACGATGAATACTTGCAGCAAAGTGAAGGCAATACACCGCTTTCCAATATATGCTACACAGCCAATACGGGTCGCAGTTCCTTCGCATACCGCCTTGCGCTGATGGCTGCTGATTTGGAAGATTTGCATGAAAAAATCCGTGCTTGCTTGGAAGCGGATCTGGAATCTTTTTCGGCTCCATGGGCCTTCTATGGCTTCCACCCTGTAACCCGTGCCAACGCAGCGCCGAAGCCGGGTGAAATTGATGAGCAGGAGAAGCGCCGTCTTGGCGGGGAGGCAGCGCAGCATTTAGAGAGCTGGCTTGCATCTGGAAAATTGGATGAGCAGTCGCTTCACGCGCTTTGCTCCACTTATGCAAGCGGCGGCGATGTCAACTGGACCGAGCTGTATGAGGGAGAACGGAGACTGCGCGTGAGCCTGCCAACCTATGCGCTGCAAAATGCGCGCTGCTGGCTGGAGTTTCCCGAGCTGGAAGCGTCAGAGGAAACGAAGGAAGAGGGTCTTTACTTCGAGCCTGTATGGACCGCAGAGAAGCGTTCTGCCAAAGCCGGAGAAGCTTTGAACGGTGCTGTCCTGCTCCTTGGTGGATTAGATGACAGCAAGCAACTGGCTGAAGCCCTGGAGGCAGCGTATGCAGGACATCAGAGGGATACGATTAAGGTTTCACTAGGCGAGGAATACATCCAGCATCATTCTGGTGCTTATACCATTCGCAATACGCAAGGCGATTATATTAGGCTTTTTGAAGACATTGGAGCGGGGACACTCCAGCAAATTGTCCACATGCTCCATTTGGATAGCAGCGGGCCAATCGAAAGCGTAGAGCAGCTGGGTGAGAGTCAAAAACGCGGACTATACAGCCTTTTCTATCTATATAAGGCTTGGTTGCAGACGAGCGGAAAGCAGCAGCTTGATGTTGTTCTCCTAACAGACAGCGCCCAAGAAGTGAGCGGTGCGGAGATGCTCATTCGTCCGGAGCAAGCGACCGCTATTGGCTTCGGCAAGGTTGTGAGCAAGGAGCATCCGCAGTTCAACGTTCGCAGCATTGATCGGGATCAGGAAACAGATGCGGGGCAGCTGAAGGAAGAGATTATGCTTGGCGCAGGTTCGTCGCCCTATGCTGTCGCTTTCCGCGCAGGCGGCCGCTACATCGAGCAATTTGCACAAATGGAGCTTGATCGCATCGCCGATGAGCCTGTAGCGATTAAGGAGCAGGGCGTTTATCTCATTACGGGGGGAACCGGAGGAATCGGGCTTGAGGTTGCCAAGTCGCTAGCCGCACGTGCAGCCTCTGTCAATCTGGTTCTCGTAAACCGGTCGGCGATGCCTGACCGGGAGCAATGGGATGCGATTGCTCAAACAGGGACGGATCTGCCGTCGATTCACAAAATTAACGCCATTCGCGAGTTGGAAGCAGCTGGAGCACAGATAAAGCTGTGTCAGGCAGACATTTCCGATGAGTCGGAGCTTAGAGCGGTGCTTTCGGAAGTCCGCAGCGAGTATGGAAAAATTGATGGTATCGTTCACGGCGCTGGCGTCGCCATAGACCAGCTGCTGAAGGATAAGCAGGAAAACGTCATACGAGAGGTGCTTCTGCCTAAAGTGAATGGAACGTGGCTGCTTCATAAATGGACGGAGGAGGATCAGCTTGATTTCTTCGTCATGTTCTCATCCGTGGCAACCATTTATTACGGCTCGACCCAAAGCGATTATGTAGCGGCTAACGCTTATATGGATTCATTTGCTCATTATCGCAGCAAGCAGGGCAAGAAATCGCTGACGATTAACTGGACAACCTGGAAGGAAACCGGAATGGCGAAAAATAGCGGCGTTGCGGTAAGCACCATATTCCAGACGCTGCCAACATCGAGCGGTATTGAAGGGTTTACTGCCCTGCTGAATAAGCAAAGCCGCAGAGCGCTAATCGGCAGCTTCAACTACGACCGGCTTGGCATTTTATTGCTTGAGAAAGCGACGGTAAGACTATCCGAGCCGCTGCAGCGCAGACTGGATTATTATAAGCAGCAGCTTGCAAGCTCAGACTCCAGCGCGAGCAAGGCTGTGAAGCCGAGGGCGGCGGCAAAGAGCGGCGAGGTACAGCTGACTGGCCGTGACGGTGCAGCCTATAACGAAACGGAGAAGACGATTGCCGCAGTTTGCCAAAATGCGCTCGGTTATGCCGAAATCGACATTAACGACAACTTTTTCGAGCTTGGTGCCGACTCGATATTGCTGATGCGTATCCATGCTGAGCTGGATAAGCGTTATACAGGCATTTTAACGGTTGCAGATATGTTTGAGCATTCGACAATTTCCAAGCTTGCAGAATATATCGTCGAACAGGATGCGGAGAGCAGCGTGCCACAGCAGACGATTGCCGCGCGTGAAGCCTTGTCAACGGATAGCGATATTGCCGTAATCGGCATGTCGTTCCAGTTCCCTAAGGCGAGCACGAACGAGGAGTTCTGGGGGGCGCTGCAAGCTGGCGTCGATAACGGCAGCGGCTATCCGGATGTACGAAGAAAGGATATGGAAAAATACGTTGCCTTCAAGGGCTGGCCGCTCAATGCGGTCGACTACGAGCAAGGCAGTTATTTGGACGAAATAGACAAATTCGACTATCGCTTTTTCCGAATGTCACCGAAGGAAGCGAGCACGACTGATCCGAACCATCGTCTGTTTTTGCAGACGGCTTGGCATGCCATTGAAGATGCGGGCTACGGAGGCAAAAAGATTTATGGCACAAAAACCGGGGTTTATCTCGGCTTTGCTTCCAATATGGTCTATTTCCATCGCTTCATTAGCGAGGTTGAGCCGCAGTCGGAAGGTGCCTCGTTAGTCGGCAATACCGCTTCTGTAGCAACAGGCCGCGTATCCTATCTGTTTGATCTGAAGGGCCCGAGCGTCGTTATTGATACAGCCTGTTCGTCCTCCCTGACCTCCGTGCATTTAGCCTGCAAATCAATACGCATGGGCGACTGCGAAATGGCGATTGCCGGCGGGGTACGGCTGAATATGATGCCTATTTTCCGCAAAGGCTCGCCAAGAGGCATCGGCATGGAATCGGGAGACGGCAAAACAAGGGCGTTTGACGAGCTCTCTGAAGGCACGGGAACAGGCGAAGGGGTAGGAGCGATTTTGCTCAAGCCGCTGCAGAAGGCGATTGAGGACAGAGATAATATTTATGCTGTCATCAAGGGAAGCGCATCGAATCAGGATGGAAGCTCCGCTGGCTTGACCGCACCTAACCCGGCTGCTCAGGAGGAAGTCATTATTCAGGCATGGGAAGACGCCGCTATTGATCCTGAGACGATTACGTACATTGAAACGCACGGAACGGGCACCCAATTGGGAGATCCGATTGAAATTCAAGGTATTGGGCGCGCATTTAAACGCTATACCCAGAAGAAGCAATTTTGTGCGGTCGGTTCATCCAAAACGAATTTAACGCATTTATCGGAGGCAGCGGGCATTGCGGGCGTCATTAAAGCGGTGTTGACGCTCAAAAACAAGGAGCTGCCGCCAAACCTTTATTTTAACCGCCCGAACCGCAAAATCGACTTTATGAACTCACCCGTATACGTCAATGCAACCCGTAAATTATGGGAGACGGAAGGCCATCCGCGCAGATGCGGTGTGAGCGGCTTCGGCATGAGCGGAACGAACTGCCATGTCGTTATGGAAGAGTATTTGGGTGCTGAAAACTTGCATCTGCAAGGCGAAGAGGGGCTCAGCCTCCGTCCGCAGCTGTTTACACTTTCCGCTATGACGGAAGCAGCGCTTCGGCGGATGGTCAGCCAGTATAAATCGCAGCGTTTTGGAGACGGCTCTGCTGCTGCCTTCCGCAATGCTTGTTATACGGCTAACACTGGGCGCGGCCACTATGCGTACAGACTTGTTCTTATTGTGAACGATGCGGACGATTTCAACCAGAAGCTTAATGAGGTGGACGAATACGGATTCGACAACCTAAAACAGCCTTGGTTGTACTATGGCTACCACAAAATCGTCTCGGAAACGAAAGCGAAAAAATCCGAGGGCGAAATTTCGGAAAGCCAGCGGATCAGCATGACGAAGCAGTTCGGTCAATTAGTCGACGATTATGTAGATGGGGAGCGCCTGGATACTAGCATTTTGTCGCACATTTGCGAGCTTTATGTTCAAGGTGTAGAAACCGATTGGGAATCCTTCTATTTCGGTGAAGAGCTGCACCGTGTCAGCCTCCCAACCTATCCGTTCGAGCGTGAACGCTGCTGGGTCGAAATTCCCGAATACGAGCAAGCTGTGACGGAAGTAACGGCTGGCGGCTTGTATTATGGAGGCCAGTGGGTAAGGCAGGAGCAGCTAATGGCCGAGCAGACTTCTCAGGCTGGACCTGTTCTCATCTTTATGGACGAGAAGGGCATAGGACAAGCGCTAGCTGAAGAGTGGAACCGTATGGGAACCGAGACCGTTCAAGTTTATTTGCGAAAGCAGTATGCCAAGCTGGAGGATGGCAGCTATCACGTAAGGGGTACGGTGGAAGATTATGTGAAGCTGCTAAGGGATTATAAGGGCAGAACCTGGAGCAAAATGATCCACCTGTTCAGCATCGTGCCGGAAGGCATGGCGTTAGACTGGAACGGCTTTAATGAGACGCAGTATAGAGGCGTCTACAGCCTGTTTTACCTATCCAAAGCGGTAGCTCAGGTGGGATTAAGCGCTGTAACCGATACGGTTATTATATCGGATCATGTAGATGTTGTAAGCGGCCGCGAATCCCGTGTCAATCCATGGAATGCACCGCTTCTGGCACTTGGAAAATCCGCAAGGCAAGAGCTGCCAAGCATGCTGTGCCGCGCTATTGATATTGATGAAGCGACGAGCTTAGAGACGCTCATGCGCGAAATATTGGCAGCACCGTCGTATTATATGATCGCTTTCCGCGACAATGAGCGGTATGCCGAAATTTTCAAAGAATACCGAATACAAGAAGCAAGCGAGCAGCCGATCGAAGTTAAGGAGGAAGGGATATATCTCATTACGGGCGGCACAGGCGGCATGGGAATCGAGACGGCCAAATATTTGGCAGATAGAAAGAAAGTCAACATTGCGCTCATTAACCGTACGCCTTTGCCAGATAAAGGGACATGGGATGATATTATCGACCGCAACAGCAGAACCGATCGGAAGGCTATCCAGCGAATGAAAGCCGTTCGCGAGATTGAGGCAATGGGTGCTCATGTCGAATGCTACAGTCTCGATATCGCCAATTCGCAACAAATGGAAGAGCTGATTAGCGGGCTGCGAGAGCGTTATGGACGCATAAACGGTATTGTGCATGGCGCTGGTGTAGGCGGCGATGGCTTCCTCTATTTGAAGGAAGAGCAGGTGTTCAACGAGGTTGTTCATCCGAAGGTGTTTGGGACATGGCTTCTCGACAAGCTGACCGAGCAGGATCGACCAGATTTCTTCCTGATGTTCTCCTCCATGAGCTCTCGCTTTGCAGTGCCAGGGCAGGGAGATTATTGTGCAGCTAATACGTTCTTGGATGCGTTTGCCAAATACAAAACGTTGAACCAGCAAAAAGCGCTGTCCATCAACTGGGTTGCCTGGAAGGAAACCGGCATGGCGGTAGAGTTTGGCGTAAATGCAGACGGAGCCTTCAAGGCGCTGCCTACAGCAGTGGCCATGCGAGGACTGGACGAAGCTTTGAACCGGAGCGTATCAAACGTTCTTATCGGGGAGCTCAACTATGGCTCGGATCTGCTGTGGGAGCTTGGTCTCGTTCCGCAGCTGCTGGATGCGCCGATAGACGCTGCTATAACGGGGTCCCAGAAGCGCTGGGAGGCAAGGCAGCTGGCTTCGCAAAGACGTTTCGAGGGAGAAATCAAGCTTACGGGAAAAGACGGGGAATACACCGATCTGGAAACGAAGCTGGCTGAAATTTACTGCGAGGTACTTGGGTTTAATGAAATTGATATGGACGATAATTTCTTCGAGCTTGGCGGCGACTCGATTTTACTTGGCAGAGTTCACGCTTCTTTGGAAAAGCATTATCCAGGCAAGGTTAGATTGCTGGATTTGTTTGAATACACCTCCGTCAGCAAGCTGCAGCAGTACATGCGGGAGGAGGAAGAGGAGCAGGATGCAGAAGCTCTGGAGCAGCTCGCGTACGACCGCGAGATGTCGCAAGTATTGCAGCAGGTAAGTGCAGGCGCCAGCCTGGAGGAGGATACAAAGCGGCTGTTGGAGGAGTTGGGTCAGGGCACGCTTTCCATTGAACAGGCGATTGACCAGTTGACGAAAACCGGTCAAGACAGTAATGAAGCAAGGAAAAAGTAATTGGCGCAGCAACTTTGGACGCCCGGAGGGTAAAAGGCTATGGAAAAGCTGTACCACTATATTCTCAAGAGAGCTACCGAAGGAAAAATCGAAAAAGAAGATGCGATTCGCATGGTCACACTGCTCAGACAGGCACAAGCAGAGCAAGAGGATAACCGCAAGGAGGACATCGCCATTATCGGGATGGCCTCCCATATAGCGGGAACCGACTCCTCAGATGAGTTCTGGCGGCAAATCGCCTCTGGCGTTGATTTAGTCGGTGCTTTTCCGCAAGAGAGAAGCGCAGACATTGACGGCTATTTGACTAACATGCTGGATGAAATGGGCTGGGAATTAAAATATTCCCCTGGTGCCTATATGCACGATATCGCTTCCTTCGATTATGGCTTTTTCCGCATTACGCCGAATGAGGCTGCACTGATGGATCCTTCCCAGCGTGTATTTTTGCAAACGGCCTGGGAAGCCATTGAGGATGCGGGTTATGGCGGGAATAAGCTTGTTGGAAGCCATACAGGCGTATACGTGGGCTATTCCAGCAGCTCAAGCTATCATTCCATGATACTGGAAACCGAGCCGGAATCAGCGGCAACCGCATTGACAGGCAATATTGCCGCCATGCTTCCGACGAGAATTTCCTACATGCTTGATTTGAAGGGGCCGACGCTTATTTTGGATACGGCCTGCTCCTCCTCATCGGTTGCCATTCATCTAGCGAGCAAGGCCATTCATAATGGCGACTGCAAAATGGCGATTGCGGGCGGCATCAGGCTCAATCTTCTGCCTATCGACAACTCCGGCCTGAAGCTGGGGGTTGAGGCGGCGGATGGACGGACGCGGACGTTTGACGCAGAAGCCGAGGGTGCTGGCTGGGGAGAAGGCAGTGCGGCTGTTCTGTTAAAGCCGCTAAGCCAGGCTGTAAAGGATGGGGACCGGATTTATGCGGTGATTAAAGGCAGCGCCATTAATCAGGATGGCACTTCAATCGGTATAACCGCTCCCAATTCGGCCGCCCAAGCCGAGGTTCTGCTTAAAGCGTGGAAGGACGCTGGCATTGATCCCGAGACGCTTTCCTATATTGAAGTGCATGGCACTGCTACGAGACTAGGCGATCCGCTCGAAATTGAAGGGCTGTATAGAGCCTTCAAGAAGCATACGAGCCGGAAGCAGTTTTGCGCAGTCAGCACGGTTAAGACGAACGTGGGCCACTTGTACGAATGCGCCGGCATTGCCGGCGTTATCAAGGGCGCTATGTCGTTAAAGCATCGCAAAATACCGGCTACAGCCCATTTCAACCGTCCGAATGGGGCGATTAGCTTTAGTGATTCACCTGTCTACGTCAACACCCAATTGCGGGAGTGGGAAGCTGCCGGGCATCCGCGCAGATGCGGCATCAGCGCCTTTGGCCTGAGCGGAACCAATTGCCATATCGTTCTGGAGGAGTATGTTCCACCTCAGCAGCCGGAGCAGGCCGAGGATGACTACGCTGGCATGCCCCATGTCCTTGCGATATCGGCCAAAAGCATGGCGCCGCTGCTTGGAATTGTATCTCGCTACGAGCAGTACTTAAACCGCGAGGCACATATCCCGCTTCGGGATTTATGCTATACGGCTAGCACCGGCAGAGGTCATTATGCGCACCGGATTGCCATCATTTTCGAGAATGCCGCTGACTTAAGGCGCAAAATAGCTTTTATGGCGAGTAATCCCCTTGAAGAAAGCATTCATAATGATATGCAGTACGGCAAACATAAGGTCGTCTCGGGAAATAAGCAGGTGTTGGCTGAAAATGAAATTAAGAAGCCGCAGCATGCGGAGCTGACACGCACCGCCTCCGAGAAGGTTCGGCAATTCATTGACACGGGCAAAGCGGATAAGCAGCTGCTTCAAGATATTGGCAGCCTGTATGTCCGCGGTGCGGATGTCCATTGGGAGGAGCTGTATCAGGGGGAGACCCGCCGCAAAACGTATGCGCCGACCTACGCCTTTGAGAAGCAGCGCTGCTGGCTAGAGCTGAATATGCCGCAGCGAAGCGGCAAAGACGAGGCTGAAGATACGCTGCTCTACGCCATGCAGTGGCGCAAGTGCAGCAGAGCTCCCGTGCCTTCCGGCATTGAAGGAGCCGCCGTCCTATTTATGGATCGGACGGGAGTCGGACAGTCAATAGCAGCCTCTTTGCGGGAAAGCGGCAGGCTGGTTATCGAGGTGGAGCTTGCGGAGGATGACGTACCGTTTGGCTGCATAGCGAACCCAAGCGCCGAAGGCTACCGAATTGACGGAACAAAGGCAAGCTATGTTCAGCTTATGCAGGCATTGAAGAATGAGCCGTTTGGCCAAATCATTCACCTGTTGGCGCTGAACACACAGGACGTCAGCGATACGCTGGAGGTGCTGAAGCGGCGGCAGACAAATGGTGCCTATAGCCTGTTTTATTTGACAAAAGCGCTGGCGCAGGCGGAAATCCAGCAGCCCATTGCGCTGCATATCCTCACTCGCCATGCTGTAGAGGCTACAGGTGCTGAGCAGCTGCTAATACCCGATCATGCTCCTATATACGGCATGGGCAAGGTTATAGCGAAGGAGCTGCCCGGCGTTGCCTGTAAATTTATTGATATAGAGGAATCGCCAGTGCACGAGCAGCTTATGAGGGAGCTTCAGGCGATTGACGTGTACGGAGTTGCGCTTCGAAATGGCGACAGGTACACCGAAATATTTGCCGAGCTGCCAGGCGAGCAGCTAGAAACTAGCCAAGGCTTGAGCTTACAGGAGCAAGGCGTATACCTGATTACCGGCGGACTGGGCGGCATTGGGCTGGAAATGGCGAGATGGTTCGCAGCTCAGAGCAAGGTCAATTTAGCTTTAATCAGTCGAACTCCGCTGCCGCCGCGCGCGGAATGGCAGGCTGTTCTTGAGGGCAGCAGCGCTTCGGACAAGCTGAGAAAGCGGCTTCTTACGGTGAAGGAGCTGGAGCTGCTGGGAGCGACGGTAGAATGCATCAGTGCCGATGCAGCCGATTATGGCGCTATGGAGCAGGTTATCGCTGATTTGAAAAGCAGGTATGGGCAAATACGGGGTATTGTGCACGGTGCAGGCGTATCAAACGATGGACCGCTTGCCGACAGAGGCGAGGATATGTTCGAGGCGATCTATGCACCGAAGGTGTATGGTACATGGGTGCTTGATAAGCTGACACAAGACCAGCAGTTAGATTTTTTCATCATGTTCTCGTCGGTCGCGACCCTATTCAGCGCCTTTGGGCAAGGGGATTATGCGGCGGCTAACGCCTACTTGGATGCTTATGCGCCCTATCGTCAAAAAAGAGGCGGACGTACGATTACGATAAACTGGACGACTTGGAAGGAAACCGGAATGGCCTTTGACGGCGGACACGTATTCGATACGATCTTTAAGACGCTGTCGACCAAGCAAGGGCTTGAAGGTTTTGAAAAACTGCTGAAGAGCAGTGTGAGCAGAGCGCTAGTTGGGCAAATCCACTATGACGGGGCAGGAGCAATGCTGCTTGAGCGCTCCGGAGTAGCTTGCTCCGATTCAATTAGGAAGCGAATTGCGGCGAAGAAGGACAGCAAACGCAAGCCAAGCGCCCGCGGTGGACAAAAGAAGGAACGCAGTGCGGACGGTGTCGTCCTGCTTGGCCGGGAGGCTGGCAGCTACTCGGAGCTCGAGCAGAAGCTTGCCCTATGCTGCAAGCTTGTCCTCGGCTATGAGGAGATTGACATCTATGACAACTTCTTTGAAATGGGCGCGGATTCACTCGTATTAATGAAGCTTCAGGGCGAGATCGAGACGCACACGTTCGAATCGGTGGCCATCAGCGATTTGTTCGAGCATACGACCATCGTTCAACTGGCGGAGCACCTGCAAAAGCAAACCGCCAGCCGTGGACCTGTCCGCTCCGGCCAGTATCCCCCAATGCAGAAGGCGGAGGCAAAGCCGTATTACCCAGCTTCACACGCCCAGAAGCGCATGTTCCTTGGCTTTAAACGGGAACCGCAGCTGACAAGCGCCAATCAGTTTAGAGTTTCAGTGCTGAACATCCGGGTGGAGCCTGAGCGTATGGAGCTGGCTGTACGCCGCATAATTGACAGGCATGAGGTGCTGCGAACAGCTGTTACAAGCATGGAAGGGGAAATTGTCCAAATGATTAGTGGACAAGTCCCATTTGATATGGGGTATTGGGAAGCGGGAGAGGACGAGGCTAAAGAAATTATTAATCGGTTTAAGCAGCCGTTTAATTTGAATGAACCGCCGTTTTTCCGGCTGGGCCTTGTGAAGGTAGAGGAGGCAAAATATTACCTGCTGTACGATGCCCACCACATTATTACGGATGGCATATCAATGGAAATATTTATGCGGGAGCTTGTTCAGCTGTACAAGGGCGAAACGCCGCCTGCCTTGCCTTATCAATACAAGGACTATGTGGAGTGGCAGCTTGCCTTCGCGCAGACGGAGCAAATGAAGCGCCAGCAGCATTACTGGGAAGAGGTGTTTGCGGGAGAAATCCCCGTGCTGCGGCTGCCGACAGATCAGCCGAGACCCGAGCATTTTGTTTTTGAAGGCGGTTTAGTGATAAGCGCAGCTGACCGCGAGCTGACGGAGAAGCTGAAACAGCTGGCAAGCTTATCAGGAACGACGATGTATATGCTGCTGCTCGCCGCTTATGCCGTGCTGCTGTCCAAATATTCTGCGCAAGACGACCTTGTCATCGGATCACCGGTTACAGGACGGCCTAAGCGGGAAATGGACAAAATGCTCGGTATGTTTATCAATATGCTGGCGATGCGGGTTAGTCCCCGTAAGGAGCTGACTTTCTTGAGCTGCCTGGAGCAGATTAAAGCAAGCGCTATACAGGCTTTCGACAATCAGGATTACCCGCTGGACGAGCTCATTCAGCAGTTGAACGTGAAGAGAATCGCGAACCGCCATCCACTGTTCGATACGGTGTTTATTTATCAAAATGTGGCTGTTGATGAAAGAGCGATTGGTCATTCTGTTGATGAGATATACAATCTGACCGATTATGAACTGACGCTGGAGGCGATGGAGCAGGGCGGAATGCTTCGACTTCGGCTGGAGTACAATTCGCGCCTTTATTATATGCAAACAGCGGAGCGGATGTTGGAGGATTACATGAGCATTCTTGATGTAATCGCTACAAATCCTAATATCCTTTTGCAAAATATTGACCTGTCCAGCAGTAAAACCGATGTGCCTTTATACGAGGATGATGAGGAAATCTCCTTTAATTTATAGGCGCCTGTGCCATCAACCATGTAGAAAAGAAGGGAGGGAATGAATATGGATTCCTATTCGGAAAATATGCTGCTCACGAGTGGCAAGTGGCAGGAGGAACGGGAGTATTGGCTTAGCAAGCTCGATCCTTCAGCTGAGCCGACCGCCTTTGAGGGCGATTTGAAAGATGCCAGCTTGCGTCAGGGAGCGGTCGATTTGATCAAGGCCCCGATTCCACCTGCTTTGACTGAAAGGCTGCTGTCCGTTTGCAGGAACTCCCAGCAAAGCCTGTATGCGTTTTTGCTGTCAGGTGCGCTCTATATGCTTCATCGCTATACAGGTGAGCAGATCGTGACCGCCGGAATGCCATCTGGACAACAAACGGCAGAAAGCACCGCTCCCAATCGGTTGATCGCCCTGCAGGTTTCTATTGATGAAGCATTGTCCTTTAAGGAATATTTACAGCGAGTTGGCCAAACGGTACAGGAGGCGAGGAAGTACAAGCACATTCCTTTTCCTGCTATCATCAGGCTGCTGAAGCAGGACTCCGAAGCCGTTGTCCCTGCTTTTAAGACGGTCGTTGCGCTAAATACGCTGCATGCACCTATATACATGCAGGACTCGAAAGCATCGGTTACCTTTTATTTCATAAATGAAGGCAATCGCCTTCAATTGGAGCTGCTTTATGAACGCTCCATGTATTCGCAGCGATACATGGAACGGCTTTTCAACCACTTTGTGAGCTTTCTCGGCGAGGTGCTTCACAGTACCGATAGGCTGCTGAACCAGATCAGCATGCTTTCACAGGAGGAAAGGGACGCGCTTAATCGGTTTAATTTGGCTGCTGTTCCTTATCCAAAGGATAAAACGGTACATGAGCTGTTTGACAGTCAAGCCATGCGTACGGCTGATTGGGCCGCCCTGCGTTTTGACGGGAAGGAGCTTTCTTACGGGGAGCTGAAAGAACGATCAGATCGGCTAGCTTGCCTGCTTCGCAGCAAGGGGATTGGCAGGCAGCGGGTTGCCGCTGTCATGACGAATCGCTCTTTGGAAATGATGGTGGCTATTTTGGCAGTGCTTAAGGCTGGGGGGGCCTATCTGCCCATTGACCCGTCTTATCCGCCGGATCGGATTAAGCATATGCTTGCCGACAGCGGTGCGGGCGTACTGCTTACACAGGATGGACTAATCAACCATGTTGATTTTCAAGGGGAAACCGTAAATCTTGACGATAGACGGGTATATGGACAATTCGATTCTCTGCTGTCTAATGTGAACGACCCGGAGGATGCCGCTTACTTAATTTATACATCGGGGTCAACGGGCCTGCCGAAAGGTGTGCTGGTTCCACACAGGGCAGTCGTTAATTTTATTACTGGCATTACAACCCGAATTCCTGCCTTCACCGAAGGGAAAATAATGGCTGCCGTTACAACGCTTTGCTTCGATATATTCGTGCTGGAGACGCTTCTGCCGTTGACGCAAGGCTTGGTTGTCGTCATTGCGGGCGAAGAGGAGCAGCAAAGCCCGGCCTTGCTCCAGCGGTGGCTGACGCATAATCGGATCGAGCTGCTGCAGGCGACGCCTTCCCGAATTCAGCTGCTGCTGAACGAGAACGGGGCGAAAGCAGGCATGGAGCAAATAACGACGCTTATGGTAGGCGGGGAAGCTTTCCCCGATGAGCTGCTTCACCAGCTTCGAGAAAGGTGCAGAGGGGCAAGCATTTACAATATGTACGGTCCAACTGAGACGACGGTGTGGTCTTCTGTCAAGGATGTGACGAGTGCGAGCAGCATAACGCTGGGGGCGCCTATCGCCAATACGCAAATGTACATTGTTGATTCGCTCCTGCGTTTGCTGCCGGAAGGCGTGGCTGGGGAGCTGTGCATCGCCGGAGACGGCGTAGCTATCGGCTACTGGAACCGGGACGAGCTGACTGCCGATAGATTCGTTCCATGTCCTTATGGAAGCGGAAGCGGCGGGAAAATGTACCGAACAGGCGATCTGGCAAGGCGGCTGCCTGACGGGGACATTGAATTTCTGGGACGCATGGATCATCAGGTGAAAATCAGAGGCTTTAGAGTCGAGCTGGGCGAGATAGAGTCTGCACTTTTGAGCATAGAGCAGATTAAGGCCGCCGTTTGCATGGCGCAGGAGGACAGCACGGGGAGCCCGATTCTTTGCGCCTACTACGTATCCTCGGCCGTTTTGCTAGCGGATGTCATAAGAAGCGCAATAGCTTCCCGGCTTCCTGATTATATGCTGCCCTCGTTCTATATTCCGCTGAGTGAGCTTCCGTATACGCCCAACGGAAAAATAGACCGAAAGCAGCTGCCCAGCCCTTATGAAGCGGTCAGTGGATTTTTCATCGGCGAGCCGCCGGCAGATGAGCAGGAGGAGAAGCTGCTGTTCATTTGGAAGGCTGTGCTGGAGCTGGAGACGATTGGCGTAACCGACGATTTCTTTAATGTCGGCGGACATTCGCTCAGAGCATTGAAGCTGGAGGTCGAGCTGGAGAAGGCGGGATTATCCTTTGAAAGCGAGGATATTTACCGTTATCCGACAATTAGGGGCTTCCTGAGGAGGATGAACGGTGAAGCGGCAGCGCCTTTTGCACAAAGGAGCCCAGCGGCAGCTGGTGCCTTCGCTAGCGCAGCAATGATGACGCTGAGGGATGCTGAGCGTATACAACCGTTTAACGATTTATTTTACAAGGAATGCTTCTATCACTCGCTGTTTCCGATTATATCCTACTACAAGCAAAGTCTATTGCCTATTCTCGCTAATGATACGGTCATCTATCGTTATGATGAGGACACGGTTCACTTTCAGGTAGATTATGCAGCGACAACACCATTAGAGCAGCTGTTGCTTGGAATGGGCATTCAGATGGAGACGAGAGAGGTCGGCCATTTTGTAATTGAGGAGCTTAAACGAGCGGTGCTAAGCCATAAGCCGGTCATTGTGCGAATTGACTGCTACTACGCCTCAGACCGGAAGGAAACGTACCAAAAGCGGCATTGGCCGCATTCCTGGCTCGTATTCGGCTTTGATGACAGCACGCAGATGTTCGGCGTTATTGAGCATGATCATATTGAAAGGCTGACCTATGATAAGAGATGGGTGAGCTACGAGGATACGCTGCAAGGGCATCTTGGTTTTCTGGAGCATTTTGGCAGCGAAACGTCTGTTTATTATGAATGTTCAGCTGTCACGCCTAATGCCCCAGTGTCTACAGCTGATAGCTTGCTAGAAACGACTGCTTCCGCCGCTGCACAGAGGCAGCAGCTTCTGGATGGCAGCCTGTATGCGCTGTGGAGATTTCTGGAAAAGGTTAAGCAAGCTTTGCAGGCTGGACAGCTGATTAAAGATTATGGCGAAAGCTTGCTTGATACGCTTAATCAAATCGTAAATGCCAAGCTTGTGGATCAATATCGCTATGAGCAACTAGCCGGTAGGTATTTGGGGCTTCAGAGCGCCGTTGTGAATAGTTTGGAGGCTTGGAAGCAAATCCGCTCCCTAGTGGCCAAAGCGGTTTTTTCCGCCAAATTAAGCGCAAAGGCTGCGGTTGAACTGAACGTGCAGCTCGACGAGGCACTTGCTCTGGAGCGGGAATACGCGGCAAAGCTCATACTCATGCATCCCCAGACCCTTGAGCTGGAAGGCAGTCAATCGACTTACTAGGCAGCCGCTTGCTAGCAAGCGGACTTCTATAAGCGGAAGCGGGCCTATTAAAATCTAATGAAGAAAGAAGTGGAGATCGCTGTGAAAATTGGGGTAATCGGAGCAGGTGTAATGGGAAGAGGGGTTGCCCAAGCACTCGCCCAAGCAGGCTTAGCGGTTGTATTGGTCGATATTGAGCAAGCGAAGCTTGAACAAGCTAGGGAGGAAATTGTCACTCAGCTGCGGTTTCGCGGGCTGTTCGGCTCCTCAGGAAACTTGGAGCCAGCGGATTCAATTATGGACCGCATCGCATTTACGACGGAGCATCATAGCCTCAGCGATGTCCGCTTTGTGATTGAGAATGCTACGGAAAATTGGGATGTCAAAAGCGGCATTTACGAGCTTATTGATGGCATTTGCCAGCCAGAATGCATTTTTATGATTAATACGTCCTGTATCTCCATTACAAAGCTGGCAGCTGTTACGAAGCGTGCACCGCAAGTGATCGGCACTCATTTTATGAATCCGGTGCCTAGCAAGAAAACGGTTGAGGTCATTCGCGGCTTTCATACCTCTGAGGAATGTATCCGTGCGGTGGACGAACTTATGGGCGCTATGGGCAAGGAAATGATCGTTGTTAACGACTATCCGGGCTTTGTATCCAATCGGATTTCCCATTTGTTTATGAACGAGGCTGCTTATGTCGTGCAGGATCAGGTAGCTTCAGCGGAGGAAGTCGATGAAATTTTCAAAAAATGCTACGGACATGCGATGGGTCCGCTCGAAACGGCTGACTTGATCGGCCTGGACACGGTCGTGCATTCGTTGAATGTGCTTTATGAAAGCTATCAGGACTCGAAGTTCCGCTGCTGTCCCCTGCTTAAGAAAATGGTCGATGCGGGGCTGCATGGCCGCAAAAGCGGTCAAGGCTTTTATACGTATTAATGCGTGGTCATCAATAGATTTAATAATAGCTTCACCCAAATCGAGATGAGGAGAGTGTCAATAATGGAAGAACAGAAAGTGAAAATTAAAAAGTTTTTATCGAGGTTTTTTCGCAAGCATGAGCTAGGTGATGATGAGGATATTTTCGCGCTAGGATTTGTCAATTCACTGTTCGCGATGCAACTGGTTATGTTTCTGGAGAAGGAGTTTGCGCTAACGATTGATAGCCGTGACATGGATTTGGACAACTTCCGCACCATTAATCGGATGGTCAATCTGATTCAAGAGAAAGCAGCGGTCGATCAGCAGTCTTCACAAGTTTCGGGAGGTTAAGGATGAAAATTGAACTGACTGAGGTACAGGAAAATTGGCAAAATGAGTTCAGTGCATTTGTTGATAACGAAATCCTGCCGCTAGCTGATCTAAATGACCGTGAGGAGCGTATCCATCCGGATATGCTCCGGAAAATGGCAGAAGTCGGCTATCTGGGCTCCATGCTGCCTAAAAAATACGGCGGTATGGAGCTGGACAACGTGACCCTGGGCATTCTCAACGAAGAGGTGGGGCGCGGCTGCTCCTCGGCAAGAAGTCTGCTGACCGTTCACGGCATGGTATCCCTTGCGATTTTGCGTTGGGGAACGGAGCAGCAGAAGAGCGAGTGGCTTCCCAAGCTGGCAATGGGCAGCGCTTTGGCGGCATTTGGCCTAACGGAGCCGAATGCTGGCAGCGATGCCAAGAGCATTGCAACAACGGCAGAGCTAGACGGGAATGAATATGTATTAAATGGCCGTAAAAAATGGATTACGATCGCTCAAATTGCTGACCTGTTTCTCATCTTTGCCAAATGCGAGGGCCAGCCAGCGGCATTTCTCGTAGAGCGGGAGCGGCTCGGGGTAACGGTCTTGCCTATGTCCGGCCTGCTTGGTGCAAGAGGCTCCATGATAGCCGAAGTTGTGCTTTCGGATTGCCGAATTCCGCAACAAAATTTGCTGGGCAAGCTCGGCATGGGACTGACGCATATTGCGCTGCCTTGTCTGGATTACGGCAGATATACAATAGCCTGCGGCTGCGTTGGTTTGGCGCAGGCCTGCCTAGAGGCTTCTTTAGAATACGGCAGCACGAGAGTCCAATTTGGGCGGCCGCTCCAGGATAATCAACTGATTCAGAAGATGATTGCTGAAATGGCCGTACAGGCGAAGGCGGCTAGAATGCTGTGCTATAAAGTTGGATATTTACGCGATAGCGGCGATCCCGACAGCATTATGGAGACGTGGACGGCCAAATATTTTGCATCGACTATGCTGACCAAAATTACGAACGATGCAGTACAAATACATGGAGCTAACGGCTGCCATAGCGGATACCCGGTGGAACGCTATTTCCGTGATGCCAAAATTAATGAAATCATCGAGGGAACGTCGCAGATGCATGAAATGCTAATTGCTGAGCAGCAGTTCGTGACTAACCGCCGAGCAGGGCGGACTATGGCTCAAACAGCCAATTCCTAAGGAGATGATTGCCTGTGGCGTACAATGTTGAGGAGAAGAAGGATACCGCAAAGCGTAAAATTAAATGTGTCGTGTGGGATTTGGACCATACGATTTGGAACGGTATTTTAATGGAGGATACGACGGTTGAGCTGCGAAGCGATATTGTGAACGTCATTAAAACACTAGATGAGCGGGGCATTCTGCAGTCGATTGCCAGCCGTAATGAGCATGATGTGGCGATGGGAAAAATGAGAGAGCTCGGGATTGAGCAATATTTCATCTATCCGCAAATCAGCTGGAACCGCAAATCAGCTGCGATCCAGACGATTGTCGAATCCATTAATATCGGAATGGATACGATTGCTTTTATCGACGACCAGCCGTTTGAGCGGGAAGAGGTCAGCTTCAACCATCCTGACGTCCTGTGCATAGATGCTGCCGAGATAGAAGGACTGCTTGAGAGGCCAGAATTTAACCCAACCTTTATTACGGAGGACTCCCGGAACCGCAGGAGCCTCTATATGAGCGATATCGTACGCAATGAGGTTGAATCCAGCTTCGATGGCTCGCAGGAGGAGTTTCTCGCCTCACTGGGTATGGTGTTTACGGTTTCTTCGGTTGAGGGAGACGATTTGAAGCGGGCGGAGGAGCTAACGGTAAGAACGCATCAGCTGAATGCAACCGGCTACACCTACTCCTATGAGGAATTGGATGAATTCCGTCATTCACCGGATCACAAGCTGCTTATATCCGAATTGGAGGATAAATACGGCACGTACGGCAAAATCGGTTTAACGCTGCTTGAATGCAAGGACAACATTTGGACGCTGAAGCTGTTGTTAATGTCATGCCGTGTTATGTCTAGAGGAGTAGGCAGTGTTATGCTGCAATACGTCGCCAAGATGGCGCATGATGCGGGGGCTGTACTACGAGCCGAGTTCGTGCCTACTGACCGTAATCGCATGATGCTGCTTACGTATAAATTTGCCGGCTTCAAGGAAGTGGAGGAGCAGAACGGCGTGCTTATTTTCGAGCATGATGCCGCTCATTTGCAAAGTGCTCCAGACTATCTCACCTTAATCAGCCGTGTTTAATGAATGGATGAATAAATAAGATAGGTTCACGATGAACATCGGCTAGAGCGTTTAGCTGAAGCAGGATAGCAGGTTGAATTGTCGTGCATGCCTGTTTGCTGGAAAAAATACGGCTAATATGATATTGGAGGAAGTAATCATGGAAAAAATGGCATTTTTGTTCCCAGGTCAAGGCTCTCACTTTGTCGGCATGTCGAAAGGTCTTTATGATCAATATACGATTGTGAAGCAAACGTTTGAGGAAGCAAACGACGTGCTTGGCTACGATTTGGCTAAGCTCTGCTTTGAAGGCTCGCTTGCTGAGCTGTCCAAAGCAAAAAATGCCCAGCCAGCCATTCTCGTATCAAGCGTAGCCAGCTTCCGTGTTTATATGCAGGAGATCGGTATTGTACCGCAATTTCTTGCCGGACACAGCTTGGGTGAATATGCCGCATTTACTTGCGCGGGAGCGATTCGTTTTGCTGATGCGGTAAAGCTGCTGCATGAACGGGGAAAACTGACCGACGAGGTTGCAGCAAGCGATGTTGGGGCGATGTCTATTATTGATGGTGTCGAGCGCAAGGTGGTTGTGGATGAATGCAAAGCGATGGAGCTGGAGGGCCGTCAGGTTTGGGTATCCTGCTATAATACGCCGAATCAAACTGCGATTTCCGGGGAAAGCGACGCCGTTATGGAGCTGGAGGACAGGCTCGCGAATCATGGCGGACTGGCAACGCCGCTGCTTGCCAGCGCTCCGTTCCACTGCAGCTTTATGCAGCCGATGGCCGACCAATTATTGGACAAATTGTCGGAGCTGGAATACGGCTTCTTCAAATATCCGGTCATTACGAACCGCAATGCCGAGCCGATGGCGCATTCGGAGAAAGTGGCGCAAAATCTTGCGCAGCATATAACTAGCCCGGTACAATGGGAGCGTACGATGCAATATTTTAAACATAAAGGCGTTACGCTTACGGTCGAAATGGGACCTAAAAACGTTTTGACCAATATGGTGAAGGCGAATGTGGATGGTATTGAAGCGCTTTGCTATGGCACGAAGGAGGATCGCAAAAAAATCGAGCAAATTTTAGCAGCTTATCCAGGCCTCAGAAAACATATTCCAACTATTATTACGCGCAGCTTAGCGGTGGCAGTAGCTACCCTCAACCAAAACTGGGATAATGAGGAGTATCAGGAGAAGGTTGTGAAGTCGTATCGCAAAATACAGGAGATTCAGGATCGTCTTGAGGAGACCGGGGAGAAGCCAACCTTGGAACAAATGAGAACATCGCTCGATTTGCTGAAAATCATTTTGGATACGAAGAAGGTTTCAGTAGAAGAGCAGACTCGCTGGCTCCATCAAATTATTGACGAGACGGGCATGTATTATGAATTAAACGACTATCTTGCTCCTTCGCGTCTAGCAGAAAAAATTTCCCAATAGGAGCTTACCGATGATAGAGGTTTATATGCTGCGGCTGGACGAGAGGAAAGCTGCGGCGCTGCATGAAGTTATGTTGAAGTACGTTTCACCAAGCAAGCGGGAAGCGGCCGGGCGATTCCGCCGGCCGATTGATGCCTATCGTTCAGTGACAGGCGAGATTTTGGCAAGACTAGCTATTACCAAACGATGCAAGCTATCAAATGCCGAGCTTTCTTTTTACAAAAATGAGTATGGCAAGCCGTTGCTGGATCATTCCTCCATCGACTTTCATTTCAATGTGTCACATTCCGGTGACTGGGTAGTTTGCGCCTTTGGCGACTGCCCGGTTGGAATTGACGTTGAGCTCATGAAGCAACAGGACTTGTCCATTGCCGAGCGGTTCTTCGCTCCGGTTGAATATAACAGGCTGATGAGTTTGGCTGCCAGCCGTCAGCTCACGTATTTTTACCAGCTGTGGACGTTGAAGGAAAGCTATATTAAGGCAGTGGGCAAAGGCATGTCGATCCCGCTTGATTCATTTTCTTTCTTCATTAAGGAGGACGGTGAAATAGAGGCAAGCCTTGAAAAAGGGGCAGCTGCTGCTTATTTTATGCAAACCTTTGCAGATGAAGCGCATGCGATGGCACTGTGTACCTACGAGGAGACGGTGCCCATTTATAAGCAGTTGGATTACGAGGAGCTGGAAAGTCTGCTTTCTACGCTTTACGTAGCAGCTAGCTGCTGAGAGCATTATAACCTTGTTCGGAGGAGATAAACCCGATGCTGATGAAGGATCAAGTCATAGTCGTGTCAGGCGTAGCCAATGAGAAGAGCTTAGCGTGGGGAGTTGCCAAAGCGCTTCATCGGGAAGGAGCCACGCTTGTTTTCACCTATCGAAAGGATAAGTCCTTACGCAAAATGACAAAGCTGCTACAGGAGTATGGCATCAAAGCGGCAGCTGTTGTCCCGTGCGATATACTGGATGATGCGAGCATTGCCGAAGCATTCAACACCATTGCGCAGCAGGTTGGAACGATTCATGGACTTGTCCATTCCATCGCCTATGCGGATCAGCTTCAAGGAGAGTACATCGATACGACGAGAGAAGGTTATTTGCTGGCGCAAAACGCCAGCAGCTTTTCATTAGTGGCTATGGCTAAGCAGGCGCACGGCTTAATGAAAGAGGGGGGAGCGATTGTGACCCAAACCTACATAGGCTCTGGTCGTGTCGTGAAAAATTATAATGTCATGGGCGTTGCGAAGGCCGCGCTCGAAGCGAGCGTGCGCTACTTGGCTGAGGATTTAGGCAAGCATGGCATTCGTGTAAATGCAGTATCGGCAGGCCCTATATTCACCTCGGCCGCTTCAGCGATTGCTGATTTTCAAAATAAGCTAATAGCGATGGAGCAGCAGGCGCCGCTGCGGCGCAATGTTGATCAGGATGAGATAGGTGATGCGACACTATTTTTACTAAGTCGTCTTTCGCGTGGCATTACGGGTGAAGTTCTCCATGTTGATGCGGGCTGTCATATTTTTTAGGCTAACAGCTTGGAAGGGTCATTACACAGAGAAAGGCGGAATGTCATGTCGAGAAAAACGCTTTACTTCCAGGAACCGGAAGTTAGCACGTACACCCCGTACGGATTTTTGTTTTCCATCATAAACGAACCATTATGGCGGTGGGTTTTCAATAATTTTATTCAAATCAGATATGCTTATTTATGGGAAATGTTCGCCTTTGACAATCACCATATCCTTCTCAAAAACTGTCCCGGCATATCCTATAATCAGCTTCCTCAGGAGCTCGTCATTGCCAAATGGGGGAGATCATTAAAGGATCTCATTATCGAGTCGATAGATCGTGGCTATTATGTACATCTTTTCGTAGACCGCTATTATCTATCATTGACGGATTCATACAAAAATGGACATCATATGCATGAGCTGTTCATTTACGGATATGATTTGGACAAGGATATGGCGCTTGTCGCAGACAACTTCGTGGAGCGATTTATAACGGCGGAATGCCCCTTTTCGGAGCTTGAGGAGGGTTATTGGCATGTGTCCGATGAATACGATTTCTATACGGAAATTCGCTTTTTGAAGCGCAAGGATTTTGAATGCGATATTAGTATGGACCAAATTGCTTTCGAGCTGCAAAATTATTTATACTCCAGACCTACGTTTGATTTGGTGGTGGAGCAGCAGTTCGAATTCGGATTCCAAGCGCTGCAGCGGCTTCTTACAGATCCACAGCATCGGGATACCTCTTCATCTGAATATAGAAAATTTGACCTGCGCGCGTATCACCTGCTGTATGAGCACAAGCTTTTAATGGACAAGCGTCTTGCCTATTTGATGGAACAGGGGCATATGCTATACGACCAGCGACTGCTAGACACTAGTGCGGATTTGAAGCAACGGTACTTGTCCTTGCGAAATTTAGTGCTTAAATACAGATTTAAAGAGGATGAGAAGCTAGCTAGCAGCATCTATGCCAAGCTGCAGGACAATCTGGAGCGGGAGCAAGCCTTTATTTTAAGCTGCTTGGAGAAGATGAAGGCTTAGCCAGCATGGATATTTGTTCTAGCGTCTTGATTGATAAATAAGGAGACCTATACAATGAAATTTGAATTGCAACGTACATTTTGGCTTTATGAACCGAAAAAATATGCCGTCGAACCCGATAAGGTTACGATTACAACGGAGCCGGGAACTGATTTTTGGCAGCGAACCTATTACGGTTTTCAAAATGATTCTGCCCCCGCTTTATTGCTGAGAACATCCGAGCGTTACTTCTCGTTTGTTGTGAAAACGGAGTTTGACAGTAAACAGCGTTATGACCAGTGCGGCGTTATTCTTTATCAGAACAGCGATAACTGGTTTAAGGCCTCTATCGAATTTGAAAATGATGAATTTCAACGGTTAGGCAGTGTTGTCACCAACCATGGGTTTTCGGATTGGGCGACGACGGATATCCCGGCAAATGTAAAGACGATGTACTACCGATTCAGCCGTCGTGAAAGTGATTATTGTATCGAAAATTGTTATGACGGAATCACTTATAAGCAAATGAGAATATTCCATTTGTTCGAAGGCGGAGAAGAAATACAGTTTGGCGTCTATGCTTGCAGCCCGGAGCAATCCTCTTTTGAGGCTGTTTTTAGCGAGTTTGAAATGACAGAATGCAAGTGGAAGATGCATCAATAAAAGAGGGAATGTATAATTTCAGCGCTGCAAAGCCGCCTGTCCAAACATTTAAACCTGACAAAAGCCTTGTTAAACCAAGGGGTTTGTCAGGTTTTTTGTTGAAATTTCTCTTGCGATTGAGTGTCCCTATTAAGGTTGCCCACCTACCGCGGCCATTTGCGCGCCTCCGACGGGGTTATGCCTTTGTACTGCTTATACAGCTTCGTAAAATAATTCGGATTGTCGCAGCCTACTGCTGCTGCAATTTCGGCAATGGTAGATGTCGTTTGCAGCAGCAGCCTTTGCGCCTCGTTTACGCGACAAACATTGACATATTCGATGAAGGTGCGCCCAGTCAGCTTTTTGAACTGCTTGCAGAAATGGAAGGGATTCAGATTAACCTGCTGCGCTGCTGCTTCTACCGTTATTTTGGTTTGAAAATCAGACTCCAGTCGTTTGATCAGTTGCTTGAAGCGGTCGCGGTTAGCCAAATGCGAGGCGGCTGCACCTCTGCCACTGTTTGGCGGCTGACTGTCGTAACGGCGGGCAAGCAGTGCTAGGACGCTGTACAGCTTCGCTTTGACGAGCAGCTGATAGCCAGACTGCTTGTCGTCAAGCTCTCCCACCAGCTCGTCCAGCAGCTTCACGATAGCGCCGCCATGCTGCTCCTGCTCCAGCGGTTTGACTGGAAATCTCAGTGTTCCCTCTAGGTAAGGCGCAACAAGCTGCGCATGCACGGGGTCATGAACCCACTCATTGAACAATGAGGCATTAAAGACGATACAATCATAACGAATATCACCCTCGCTAAGCGCATAGCCAACATGCAGGCCGCCTCCCGGAATAAAGACAAGCTCCCCCTGCGATATCTCATACGGTCTGCTGTCGATGTGCAGCAGCGCACTGCCTTCTCGCATTAGAATAATCTCGAAATGCTCATGCCAGTGCAAATACAGCATGCTCTCCCCCGGCTTAATACCAAGTGCTTGGTTATGAAATAATTGAATGGGATAAGCCTTATGCTCGAGTCGCGTATTTTCCCAAAGTTCCTTCGGATAAGTCATAATAGTATTCACCACCACAAGATTAGACTACTTTTGCTCAAGATTGTATAGAGTCATCTTATAATTCTCTCGTTATAATGAAGGTGCTAAGCATACTATAAGCCAATATTGGAGTGACATTCAAGTGAGTGAGCAAATGCGAATAGGTACCTTGGTAGGCGGCGGGAATGCCGATGTGATGATACCGCAAATCGTGGGACATGGTTTCGAATCTTTTAATTTAACGTTCTGGCAGACTACGGGGGAAACCGATTTGACGGAATTGGCTAAACGTGTAAGAGCGTTAGCCGATCAGCACGGGTTTGTGGTGTCGGCTCTTAGCGTCTTCGGTAATCCGCTTACAGGTACAGGCGATAATGCGGATACTTTAGCTAGCTGGGAGCGTTTAATTGATTTTGCGCCGCTCTTTGGCGCTAATATTGTATCCGGGTTTACTGGGCGATTGACGGACCAGCCGATTGATGAATCCATTCCGCGTTTTAAGGAAGTGTTCGGGGAGCTAACGAGACGTGCGGCGGACAAAGGCGTGCGAATTGCATTTGAAAACTGCGATATGGGTGGCACATGGTCGCGGGGAGACTGGAACATTGCCCATAATCCGGCAGCATGGGAGCTTATGTTCAACGCAGTGCCTGAGGATAATATCGGCCTGGAGTGGGAGCCTTGCCACCAGATGGTCAGCCTGATTGATCCGATCCCGCAGCTTCGCAAATGGGCAAGCAAGGTATTCCATGTCCATGGCAAAGATGCGACGATCGCTTGGGATATTGTGAAGGAGCATGGTGTGCATGGTCCCCAGCCATTTGTGTGGCATCGGACACCGGGCTTTGGTGATAGCAACTGGAGCGATATTATAACGATTTTGCGTCAAAATGGCTATAAAGGCACAATCGACATCGAAGGCTGGCATGATCCTGTGTACAAGGACGAGCTGGAAATGACGGGCCAGGTTCATGCCTTAAATTATTTGAAGCGCTGCCGCGGTGGCGATTTTATTCCAAATCCAAGCGTATAAAAACGAGCAAAAGAGAAGCGGGAGGAATAACAAGATGCCAGCAAAATATCGGGTAGTTGTCGCAGGCTGCGGCGGAATGGCAAACACATGGGTGGACTATGCATTAGGCAGGGAGGATACGGAAATCGTAGGACTTGTCGATATTAAACAGGAATTTGCCCAGGCAATGGCGGAGCGTAAAGGATTGAGCTGTCCGACTTTTACGAGCCTGCAAACTGCACTTGAGGAGACTGGAGCGAATCTCGTGTTTGATATTACAATTCCAGCGAGTCACTATTCAATCGGCAAAACAGCGCTAGAGCAGGGCTGTCATGTATTTGGCGAGAAGCCCTTGGCGGAATCCATGGAAGAGTGCCTGTCTCTTGTGAAGCTGGCGGAGCGCACAGGCTATACCCACGCCGTTATGCAAAATCGCCGTTACGATGGGCGCATTCGCGCTTTGCGCAAGCTGCTGACGGATGGTCACATTGGGCGAACCGGCTTTATCGGTGCGGATTTTTTTATCGGAGCGCACTTTGGCGGATTTCGTGACGCGATGAGCAGTCCGCTGCTGCTCGATATGGCCATTCATACGTTTGATCAGGCTCGGTATGTATCGGGAGCGAATCCGGTATCGGTCTACTGCCATGAGTTTAACCCTCCTGGCTCCTGGTATGAAGGAAATGCCGCAGCACTTTGTATTTTTGAAATGTCCGACGGCTCACTATTTAATTATCGCGGCTCATGGTGCGCGGAGGGGGCGATTACGTCATGGGAGGCTCAGTGGCGTATTACAGGAGAATATGGTACAGCCATCTGGGACGGAAACGGCGAGCCCTATGCAGAGGTTGTTGCTCCAAGTGATCAGACGGGCAAATTTATTCGCGATTATGTGCGTATAGAGGGCGGACTTGTGAAGTTGAATAATGAGTTTCACGAAGGCTGTCTTGATGAAATGTTTGCAGCGCTTGACGAAGGGCGCAAGCCGGAAACCGATAGCAGCGATAATATTTACAGCATGGCCATGGTGCTTGCATCACTGGAGAGTGCGCGGCTAGGGAAGAAGGTTCTTATTGCTGATATGATGAAATAATAATGAAAAATAGCTTGGAATGTTAAGAGCTGCATGGGCTAAATTTTCAAGTCAAAAACCGGTTTCCCAACTTTGGATACCGGTTTTTGTTCATTAATAAACATATATATGACGACTTTGCTCATATTTCTAAGCCGGACCGTTTAAATGACCCCATTCGTGGTATTTGCTACAGTAGAAAATAAGTATTCTTTACTTTCGTTTGCCATTTTACGTATATGATTTAAATCGACATACTGCAACTGGCCATGACGTTTGACCGGACGTCCAGCAACAAATACGGAATCAACGTTGGACGGGTTTGCAAATTGTACAATGGCTCCTACTGGATCGGAGATAGGGAAGAGATTCAAATCTGTCGTCCGTACCATAATGAAATCGGCTTCTTTTCCAGGCGTTAAGGTTCCGACTTTACGGTCTAATCCTAAAGCTTTGGCTCCAGCTATCGTTGCAAAATGCAAAACCTGCTGTGCCTTCAAACTCAATTCACCGGGCATGCTTTTGGATGCTAAAAGGCTCTGATTCGTTCTTGCCCGCTCCGCCTGCAGCATAAATTTCATTTGCGTAAACATGTCTCCGCTGGTTGAAGTCACCACATCCACGCCAAGGGTAGGCGTTCCGCCATTTTCCATAAACAGCCCGGTGGCGGGATAGCCATGTCCCATCATCATTTCCACCTCAGGCGTAATGGATATCGACGCCCCTGAATCTGCAAGCATTTTGTACTCATCATAGCCCATCGTATTAGCGTGCACCATATTTAAATCGGGACCAAGCAGGCCAGCCTTATATAGCTTTTCAATAGAGCGGTCATCCGGGCCCCAGCTGCCAAAGCCGACATGCATGGAGCAAATCGCATCGAGCTCTCTTGCAAGTCGTATTTCGTGAACGGTAGCGTCCCAATGGCTGAATTCCGGTCCTCGTATGGCTAAGCCCATCGTTAGCAGCTGATCATCGGAGGAAAAATGCTGCTTTTTTACGCGGTAGACGTCATCGGAAACGAGCTTTTTGCTGCTGCGGTCCCAATATTCGGTCTCACCGGAAGCTCCATACGCGAATACGGCGCGAATGCCAGCATCTTGCAAGCCCTTAATGAATCCATCTGCATGCTCGGGAGAATAAATCATCGTCCAATCCAAAAGGGTAGTTACGCCGGCATTCAGCGCTTCCAATGCACCTAGCAAATTGGCAGCATAGCTGTCTGTCGGGCGCAATTTGCTGCCAAATCCGCCATAATAAATATGTTGCAAATAGGTCGGCAGTGACCAGTCAGCTCCAATCGTGCGGACTAAAGACTCCCAAACATGCCGATGGGTGTCTACAAAGCCTGGCATGACAATCATATCCGCTGCATCAATGATTTCGCAGTCTGAAGCATCAATCTCTTGTTGAATCGAGACAATGATAGAGTCTTCAACTAACATATCAGCTTTCTTAAAATTTCCTAGAGCGTTATCCATTGTTAAAAAATCGCCGTTCTTAATTAAGTAGCGATTACTCAACCTATTCATCTCCTTTATATTTACATATTAGTATACAAATATAGACTACATATTTTTACACAATTTGTAAACCGATAGGAAAAGAATTAAATAGCTAAGGAGATTCAGGAAAATTGACCAGAAAAAACACACATGCTACAATATATACTGAACGTTCAGTCAGTAAAATGTCGAAATTTGCTTCAGAAATGTGCAGCAAATTTAGGAGGTGAGTGCTCTTATGAATAGAAATGAAGAGATAACGATTGTCGAATATGAACCCCGATATGCGGGCTCCATTGCCGTGATGTGGAATACAAGCAATGAGAGCTGGGGAGGAGACAACTCGCTCCAGACGGAGGAAAGCATTGTTAAAGAACATCATAACAGTACATTTCTTCATGTGTTTTTGGCGATAGCCGGTGATGAAGTTGTTGGGTATTGCAGCTTCTCTCATTACAAGGAGGATGCAGGTGCCCTGTATATTCCTTTACTAAATGTCCGTCCTGATTATCACGGTCACAAAGTCGGCAAGCGACTAATTTTGCGTGCTTTAGAGGAAACCTTGAAGCTTGGCTGGCCTAGACTCGACCTCTATACGTGGCCAGGCAATACGAAAGCTGTTCCTGCGTATAAAAAGAGCGGATTTTTCTGGGAAAAAAGGGATGACACCACTCATCTAATGAATTTGATTCCATCCGTGTTGCAGACGGGGGCTGTGAAGGAATATTTTGAAGAAATCGACTGGTACACGGATAGCATACGCGAAATTGCGATAAGTCCCGATGGACGTCAGGAGCAAGGCTTTGATTATTTTACTTATGAGTGGAAAAAGGGCTCCTTGCAACTGAGGATGGAGTATGAGCGGACGGGACGCGGGTTACGACTAATTGAAACCGCTGACTACCTCATTAAGGCGACGATTCCAATTCATCATAAGCTGCCCTTCGGCGATAGCTATCCGATCATATATGAAGCCGTTAATAAAAGTGGTAAGGCGCTTACTTTGGAAATTAAGAGCGTTGGCAATGCTGCCATTAGCTTTGAGCTGCACGAATCCAGAGTGGTTGAGTCACAGGAACGAATAGATGGCAGCTTCTTTGTTCATCCCATCCAAGAGGATCAGAACCTATTTCAGACACATCCGGTTGTTGAAGCGGAGCTGCTCATTAATGGTTTGCCAGCTACCTTCAAAATAGGCATTGAGCCAAAATTTCCAGCGAAGCTAAAGCTTCAAGCACCAGCCGCTCCCATTTATGCAGGTGCTCCTATTACGCTTGATTTGACGGTAGAAAATGAGTACGAGACAGAAGCGGAGTTTGCTTGCGAGCTAGCCGATGATGCTGTTCTTTCCTTCAGCCAGCCTTCTGTCCGAATTAAGGTACCCGCCAGAGGCCGGAAGACCATGACCATTGCAGCCCGATTGCTGACCTATGGTATTTGGCATCATCGTCTCGCTATACACAAAGTGGTCGGTGCTGGTGAATTGCTCGTATCGCAGCAGGAGATCAGTCTTGTATTTCCGGGCATACATGCTGCTTTCGGAGGCGAAACCGATCAGGACTGGGTAATCTTTAATGGACAATACTCCGCCCGTTTAAATAAATCAAGCAATATGCTGTCCATTAATGAGGGAGCTCTCGGTGTAATGAATCTGCATTATCCCAAATTTGGCCTGCCTTATAGTGGAGCATTTGAAAAAAATCCCATCCCGCGTGTAAGATGTCGACAAGATGATGCTATGGTGCTTGAAGCCGAGTATGATTTGACCGCAGCTGACCTTCAGCTAACGGTTGTCGTTAAATTGTACAGCAATGGCATCTTTACTCGTCATCATGTTGTACAGCGCAAAGCCTCCTCGAACTCGGATGAGCCCTTATTTTTGAAGGAAAGCTTTAATTTCAATCTGGATGACAGCGTTATTCCCTATGAAGGTCAATATGTGAATTTAAGCAAAGGTCCTGACGCCAGTAACTCCGATTATTGGGAGAAAAACAGGTTCACGGAAAATTGGATTTTTGCTAATAACGAGAAGTCATCGCGGGGGATTACTTGGCCGGCAGCATTAGAAATCACATCAGAGGGCTGGCTTTACGGACTTGAGCATCCTCTAGGTGTCTTACCCGCTGGAGGTATTGTAAAGACTGAGCCTATCCGCATTGCGCTAGGAACGTGGAGAAATTGGCGCGATTTCCGTGCTTTTGCCCAGAACAGTGGAGCGTCACAGGAGCTAAGGGCTGCCGAGCAGTTGGAAACGATTGTGAATCAGGGGAATCCCTTTCTTCAGGGAGAGTTCGAGGTTCGAATTGTTGAACGGAAAAATACATTTTTGGCCGGAGAAATTGAAATCACCTCTGCACTAGACAGTGTGGATGAGGTTCATTACTCAGTATCCGGCGAGCAGCAGCTCACTGAAACGACAATATCGTTAACCGGAAAATCCAGTCCAGAGGCCGACCTTTTATCACTGCGTTTGGATATGGAAACCTATGAAATAGGACGAGGCCGCCTTGTTTTCCCGCTATCGAATCTTCCTATCGTTCAACAAACGAAGCCAGCAGATCAGGGGGAAGTATTGACGGCGGATAATGGGGTTCTGCAAATCAAGGCAAGCAGCGGCTTTGCACCAGCCTTATTCTCACTAAAGCATAGCGGCGTGGAATGGCTCGATTCCTCCTTTCCTCATCCCGGTCCCAAGTCTTGGTGGAATCCTTGGATTGGCGGCATTTCAGCGGAAGTATCCGGCATGTCCGCAGCGAGCTTCATGGAAGAGCCGCGTGAGGCCGCCTTTGCAGCGATTACAGATAATCTTGGAAATAGCTGGTCAGGCATCCGAATGAGTGTGACGATCAGCAGACATGCAAAACTCAGAGGACTTGTGCTCCATCACTATTTCTTATTGCTGCCAGGGGCTCCTGTGCTTGCAACTGTCACTCGGGTGGAGCAAAATACAGGTGCGCCTTTGCATCCGCTAACCTTGTCCAGCTCGACCTTCTACCGGGCCAGCAGCGATATCAAGGATAGCAGGGGGCATGTCAAAAATAGCAATGGTGAACATATTACCTATAAGGCTGGCAGGGTTCAATATAGTGCGGGCAGTCCAAGCGGAATCTACCAGTATAGCTCCCGCGAGCGAAAACAGAGGCTAACCTTTATGGTCCACCCAGAGCTTGGTTCAAGCGAGCTGCATATGAATACCGATGTAGTGGCATCCTTAGCAATAGAAAAACTATTTTTGCAAGACGGGCAGCAGCAATTTAGCAAACCGCAGTTCTATATCATATCTGATCTGCTTGCCCCAGAGGAAGCTTATCAGGATTTGCTCAACATTCGTTTTGACCAATTGACTTAAGAGAGGATACTTTCATGAAAATTATAGATGCACATGTCCATTATTCTAATATTGCCGCCTTTAAAGAGACGGCACAAACTTTGGCAGCTATTGATTACACAGCAAGCGGTTTGCTAGAGGAGTTTAGAAACGCTGGAGTCATAGCAGGTGTGGGGATGGGCGTTACAGAAACGGTTGAGGGGGCATTCCCTGATTCCGCAGCCCTTAATCCCATGCTGCTTGATTTGAGCGGACAGCTTCCTGACAATCTGTTTACTTGTGTCGGTATTAATCCTTTAACTTTGCATCTGGATGGTCAGCTCGAAGCGCTGGAGCATTCGTTGCGCTCGAAGGATGTCGTTGGTATTAAGCTGTATGCAGGCTACTACCACTACAATGTAGGTGATGAAATTTATGACCCGGTATATCGGCTCGCTTCCACTTACGAGCTTCCTATCGTCATTCATGGAGGACTGACTTATTCGGACAAAGGCTTGCTCAAATATTCGCATCCGCTGTCTATGGAAGAAACCTTTTTGAAGCATCGTAATCTTACCTTTATGCTTTGTCATCTCGGTGATCCCTGGGTTATGGAAACAGCCGCATTGCTGGAAAAAAATCCGAATCTCTATGCGGATCTATCGGGCTGGATAGTAGGCGATGCTGCGAAGGTGGAACGGTTGCTGCTGGAGCAAACGTATACGGATCATTTCCGACGTGCCATTGTGTTTGCCGAAAAATATGACCGGCTTGTGTTCGGTACCGATTGGCCGCTTGTTCCATTGGATGCCTACATCCAGTTTGTAAAGCATCTCATTCCTGAGGCTCACTGGGGGGATGTTTTTTATAACAATGCGCTACGGGTATTTCCGAAGCTGAAACAGCTGCTTGGAGAAGAGTAGAATAGCGTAGAGTCCCTGTGCAGGGGAAGCCGTTAAAAGTCGCCAATGTGGCGGCTTTTTTTATTTTAACGCTTCGGGAGTGTTCCTTGTACTCCCCTTTGAAGCATTACATCATAACATAAAATGCGTTGGAAAGAATGAAGCGTTTCATGTAAGATGACAGCAAGACAAGGAGATGTGATTAAAATGTATGATCGAAATAAATGGTTATTGATATTTGTGGGATTGGGAATCATGCTGAACCCACTAAATTCCTCCATGATTTCTGTCGCCATTGCGAGGCTGCAACAGGTGTATCTGCTTGATTTTACAGACGTGTCATGGATTATTTTTTCGTTCTACATAGCGAGTGCCGTCGCTCAACCTGTCATGGGCAAGTGCAGTGATCTGTTCGGCCGCAGGGGGATATTCCTTACCGGTCTTGTTGTTGTCTTTGTCTCCTCCATGCTTGCCCCGTTATCGCCGAGCTTTTCGTGGCTCATTGGATTTCGAATCGTTCAATCTATTGGCACAAGCATGATGGTTGCGGTCGGAATGTCGATTGTAAGAATTTACGTTACCGAGAAGCAAGCAGCTGCCTTGTCCGTTCTGGCGATATTTCTGTCCGGAGCAGCAGCGATTGGTCCCTTTATTGGTGGTATATTCATTCATTGGTGGAACTGGCCTAGCATCTTCATTGTTAATATTCCGCTTGTATTAGCAAGTTTTTTATTTGCTTGGAAAACAATCCCTAAGGACGAGCCAAGCGAATCTACTTCTGGCGAAAGGTCCATTCGAAATTGGCTAGATTTGATCGATTTCCCAGGTATCTTGCTGTTTACGGTAGCTTTGGTTGGTTTGCTGATTGGGTTGCTTTCGTTCAAGTCATCCGGGCATCGTTCAACATGGAATCTGCTGGCAGGAGGAGTTGGTTGTACGGCACTCGTAACATTTATACGACACGAACTAAAAACGACATCACCTTTTATCCCTTTGCGAGCCTTCGCTAAATATCCGGCAATGACAGGGGTGAATGTGCAATTTATGCTCATCAATGTTCTTTTTTACTCCCTGTTTTTTGGCATACCTACTTATTTGCAGCAGGTACGTCATGTCAACGAATTTAATACTGATGATCGGTGTCTCATCGGGGATTTTTAATACTTCGAGATATCTGGGCACTATTTTATCATCGTTGTTGATTGGAATCGTCATGGGAGATACGTTTAGTGCTATCGGCTTCCAAATGCTCGGAGTCATCCTTACGGTACTGGCCACAATCTTGATCATCATGAACTTGCGAGAACAGCGATCATCGGAATCGCAAACGGAACGAAGCAGGGGGCGAAAAGGCGGTGAAAGGGGCCACTGAACGGGTTTCAGACACGCCCTATTCCATATCTGAATTTGACTCAAGGTCGAGTTGTTTCAAAACGGGTACAGTTATTTCTCTTCGGAGCAACGCGATCTCATGTCTATAGGGAGGATTCTTATATTTAATTTTTCCTATGGAGGGAGTCTCCAACAGCTTGGGCAATTCAATCAGTTGAGGATGGTGTACGATGTAGTCCAGTGCCGATAATCCAATGAATCCATGACCAATGTTCTCATGTCTATCTTTACGAGAACCACGTTCATTCTTGGAATCATTAATATGAAGAACTTTTAATCGTTTTAGACCGATCATCCGCTCAAATTCCTCTAACACACCATCAAAATCATGGACGATATCATAACCGGCATCATGCACATGGCAAGTATCCAGACATATAGATAAACGTTCATTGTGTGTAACGCCATCGATAATTCGAGCCAGTTCTTCAAAGCTTTTGCCACATTCGGTTCCTTTTCCCGCCATGGTCTCAAGAGAAATTTGAACGTTTTTTTTGGGGGATAATACTTCGTTGAGTCCTTCTATTATTTTTTTGAGCCCCAAATCTACTCCTGCGCCTACATGACTCCCTGGATGCATAACAATCTGATCCGAGCCTAGAGCTTCTGTCCGTTCTATCTCATCACACATCAAAGACAGGCTGTATTCAAACACTTTACTATTAATCGTATTGGCCAAATTGACTAAGAAAGGGGCATGAACAACGATATGGCTAATCCCATGTTTCTTCATATGTGCGTGACCCGCTGCAATATTATAGTCGGTTATGGGCTTTCGTTTACTGTTTTGAGGGGCCCCTGTATATATCAAAAATGTATTAGCACCATATGATGCAGCTTCTTCACTTGCTCTAAGCAGCATTTTTTTGCCACCCATGGAAACATGACTGCCAATTAGCATGCAGAAGACCTCCGTTTAATAATCTTGCAGAATAAGTTAAACGAAGTCTGCCCTTGATTATTTAGGAATATTCGAGGAACTGCTTATGCTGACTTAGCGTTTTCATATGGAATTAAAAATGCTGTTGACACGACACCAAATGGTGACCTATTATTTAAGTGACACTAAATGGTGTCGAATTGAAAATTCTCGCCTCGTGGGCGCTACGTTCGAAGAGCCGCATAATTTTAAGAAGGTTGTGAAATTATGGGCTGTCCCTTGGTAATAATTTTTAGGAGAGGGTGTTGTGAGCGAGAACAACCCGATGCGGGATGTGTTTGACGCGATTGCAGATCCAACTAGACGGCGATTGATTCAGCTGCTAGCAGAAACAGAAGAGATTCCGCTGCATGAATTAACGGCACAGTTTCAAATGGGCCGAACAGCCGTATCCAAGCATTTGACAATCCTTAAAGAGGCAGGGCTAGTGCTTGATCGAAAAGTCGGCAGAGAAACAAGATTTAGGCTAAACGCCTCTCCACTTAGAGAAATACAAGATTGGGTAGGTTTCTACAGCAAGTTCTGGAGTGCGAATATGCTGCGCTTGAACCAACTATTTGAGGAGGAAGAAGAATGAGTTTAACATTAAATTTGGATTTTCAGTACACGACAACGATCGAGAAGGCTTGGTCGGCTTTAACTGATCCAAGCAAGCTTGCCAAGTGGATTATGGAAAATGATTTTAAGCCAGTCGTAGGACACCGTTTCCAGTTCCGCACGCAGCCGTCCGAATGGTGGGATGGTATTATTATCGGAGAAGTGCTGATTGTGGAAGAACCAAACCGCTTATCCTATACTTGGGCCAGCGGAGGGGAGCAGCACACGGTTACTTGGACGTTGCAGGATTTAGGGGACGGAAAGGTTAATCTACATCTAGAGCAAACCGGATTCTCCAATACTCAAGGACTTGAAGGCGCTAGGTATGGCTGGAGCAATTGGTTCGGCGGGTTTGAACAGGCGCTGGAGCAATAACCGTATTGGAAGGATGTTAAGCACGATGCTTCCTCGAACAAGGTGGGCCAAGGCTTATTTAGCTTCAATTCCAAAGGGGCTTGCGAGAACTGCCAAGGGCTGGGTGTTGTGTATACAGACCTTGCCTTCCTCGACAGCGTGAAGCTGCCATGTGAAGTATGTGGTGGTAGACGCTTCAAAGAAGAGGTGCTCGCGTACAAGTTGAACGGCAAGTCCATTGCAGAAGTGCTGGAGATGACTGTAGAGCAGGCATTGGCATTTTTTCAGCTCAAAGAGGTAGTACGCAAGCTTCAAGCGATGAGTGATGTAGGTCATAACTATATTACACTCGGCCAGCCGCTCAGCACGCTATCGGGCGAGGAATGCCAGCGGATTAAGCTGGCAAGCGAGCTGCACAAGAAGGGCAGTATCTACGTGATGGACGAGCCGACAACCGGCCTACATATGTCAGATATCGGAAAACTTCTGGAAATTATGAACCGCCTCGTGGACGCCGGCAATACGGTGATTGTCATTGAACACAATCTCGATGTAATCAGCCAAGCGGATTGGATTATCGATATGGGACCAGACGGAGGAAGCAAGGGAGGCGAGGTAGTGTTCGAGGGCGTACCTGGGCAGATTATTCATGCGGAGCAGTCGATCACGGGGAAATACTTGATGTAAGGAATCAAATCCATTTACAGATAAATTTTCATGATCTCAACCAAGGGTGCCAGTAAAATCGGCAGCCTTTTTTTTATATGACGGTTTGACAAGCTAATTGCGACACTTCATTCATGTTTTTCAATCCTGATCTAATAGAGAGGGATGTGAATTCAAATAGCAACGGACAAAAGAAAATTTTATTCACAAATCAATCGCCTGCTTCTTCACATTGGAAGTACAGGCGATTGATTTATTGAAACGTATAAGACCAGTTGCTTGCAACAGCTAGATAGGCCTGCTTTTACACTAGATATCCAGTGAATAGGCAAGAGCTTGGGAGCGGGTCATTTCTCTGCCTTTGCTCCACAATTCATGTAATTCCTGCCCTGCAAAAACCTGCTGTAGATCAATAATAGCCTCTGCGTGCTCTGCCGGAAAATTTGGCATGGCCTCCCCGCCGAGGCTTTGGCGGCCTTTCTCTGCGGCTCCGAGAAGAATGGCAGCTTCGGAATACGCCTTTTTTGCCCATAAAGCGATAGCTAATCCTTCTATACTGCGAGAAAGAACCCAATCACCTCTGTAAATTTGGCTTGCGGATATGCATTTTTTAAACCATTCAATGGAATCGGCCGTTTGCCCAAGCTTTAAAGCGGAATAGCCTAGGCTTTCGTAAGGGCCGCATACTTCCCATTGGTCCTGGACCGTTTCAAAGAAATACACACTCTCGTTGAGAAGCACAGATGCTGCAAGATAATTTTTTTGCTCCAATTTGAGCTTCCCATAAGCATGCAAGGAGGAGGCCAAATTCCACAACTCTCCTCTGGATCTTGCAATGTCGACGCTCTGCTGTACCAGCGATTCGGCTTCCTCTAGGCGTTTCTGTTTGATGTGAAGAAACGCGAGCAAGCGAAGGGAGGTAGCCAAGAGAGAGCTTTCTTTTAAAGCGCGGGCAAGATCTACAGTACGCTCCGCTTCAACCATAGCATTCTCAACATTTCCTAAAATAAATAGAATGACGCCTCGTCCATGCAAGGCTTTTGCGGTATCGGCGCAAGGCACTCCTCTTTCATGAGCCTCGCTGCCAAGGAAGCGATCCAGCCAGAGCAGTCCTTCCTTAAGCCTGCCTTCATGGAGCCAGAACCAATAGAGGTTTGAGACCATGTGAAGTCCAGTCGATTGAGCTTGCGGATTGGAGTGGGCCCACTGGAGAGCGGAGCGCAAATTCGCATACTCCTGCCTCACTTCTTCAATACAAGCGTCGCGCTGGCGAGTTCTGAACTTAGGCTCCGTAAGTACCAAATATTCACTGTAATAACGAACATGGCGCTCGAAAAGGAGGTGACGTTTACGGTCATCGCGTTCCTCCCGCAGCTTCCCGGCTGCGTATTCCTTGATGGTTTCCAGCATGAAATAACGAATAAAGCGGTAGTCCTCGCCAATCTCAGTAGAGACGAGAGACTTGTTGACAAGGCCAGACAACAGATCGAGCATGATTTCCGAAGTGATGCCTTCTTCCTGGCTTTGCATTCCGAGCTCGCAGGCGCAAATCTCTTCCGCTGCCTCTAAAGTGAACCCTCCGGAAAATACGCTAAGACGCTTTAAAAGCAGTTGCTCCTTGCCAGTCAACAAATCGTAGCTCCAGTCGATCGTGGATTTCAGGGTTTGCTGCCGTGGCGAAGCCGTTCGTTTGCCCGCAGTCAACAAGGTCAACAGATTTGTCAGGCGTTCTTCTATTTGTTCCAGTGTCAGCATGTTCATCCGGACAACCGCCAGTTCAATGGCTAACGGAATACCCTCCAGCTTTTTGCAAATGGCGCCAACAAGTCTGATGTTCGGCAACGTGAGCTGAAACTGGGGAGCCACAATACGCGCCCGCTCTAAAAAAAGCTTTACAGCTTCAAAGGTCATGATTTCCTGTTCGGAAAGCTCCAGTAGCGAATGCTCGTCTGCGGGGAACGATAATGGAGGGATTCGGTAGACAGACTCCCCGGATATATTTAATGGTTCCCGGCTGGTAACAAGAATCGTTAGCTCCGGCAAGCTTGCCAGTAGCGATTCGACCAGAACTGCACTGGCGTCGATGACATGTTCGCAATTGTCAAAAATAAACAGCATTTTTTGATTGGACAAGGCCTCCTGTACCATTTGAAGATCGGTCCGGTTCGCTTGATTTTGCAGCCCCAGCATGGACAAAAGCAACTGCACCAAGCCAAGCGGATCATTTATATCGCCAAATTCGAACATTAAAATTCCATGCGGGTACTTTTCTGCGAGCGTTGAAGCCACCTGAACGGCAAGGGATGTTTTGCCGATTCCTCCGGGTCCCACGATGGAGACTAGGGAGTGAACGTTCAACCGGTTCTCCAAATCAGCTCTGGACTGGCTTCGGCCAACGAAGAGCGAAGGGAGTCGTGGCAACCGAGCTGTGGTGTTTAATGGACATGGCGCGGAACCTGCTGCTTTCCTCTCGTTCTCTTCTATAGTAAGCAGCGTTTCAAACCAGGCAGCATCGAAATCAGGAAACTCCCGCGACGTCGTCGAACGCGCCTCCGAAAATCGCTTTACGGCAAACCAAAGCTCCTCCGCCTCTTGACGCGTATCACCTTCTAGGAAAAGTCCTTCATCCCAAAAGGCTTGGATCATGCGTTTGAGGCTACCCACGCTAGGAAGACGATCTCCATTTTCCCATTGCTGTACCGTCCGCGGATCGACGCCCACCCGCTTTGCCAAGTCCACTTGCCGCATCCGTTTGGATAAGCCGTGCCGGGCAGGTCTTGAACGAATTTTTTTAATCCAATCATGAGGCCAATCCTTTGAATATTTCCCGTCTTCCATCCAATCACCTGAATTCCATAGTTTGAGCAGCTTCGACACGAACAAACACGAACTCATATACATTCGTGTTCTGGATTTTAGCAGATATAATAAGCCATATCAACAAAAACAAAATTAAAGCGAGGAGTTCATGCATATGCCTTTAACGCGCATTGTCACATTGAAAGGTCGTTCTAGCAAGGAAAAATCCCACATTATAGAGGTCGTTCTTCAAACAATTGTGAACAAGCTGCACGTGCCCGAAAACGATCGTTTTCTCATTGTCGAAGAGCTCGACCGCGAAAACTTTCGTTTTGACCCGAATTGTCTAGATATTGAAAGAAGCGACGGATTTCTCATCGTTCAAATCTCTTTGAACGCTGGCAGATCAGCCGAAATGAAAAAAGAGTTCTATGCGGCATTAACTGAGCAGTTGCATCAACAGTGCGGCATCCGAACAGAAGACGTGTTCATCAATCTAGTTGAAGTCACGAAAGAAAACTGGTCTTACGGCAATGGATTAGCGCCATTCATCATGTAAATTCATCAACCTTTCAAACATTCCACATATCGACTCTGACGTATTGGAAGCATGGGGCAAGCTGCAGACGGGCGGTTCGTTCGATCAATTGACTGTTTCGCAACAACAAAAAGTGACTCAACTGAATCAGTTGCTTGACAAATTCGTTGCACGGCTGCACTACATATTGTTCATGTGCATTCGTCTCGATACCCGCATTTTCTTAAGTCGCCCATTGGCGGCTTATTTTTGTTATAGGAGGTTATATGTTTACGATTTTCGTGAGATTTTAAAATAAATCGTGCATCGTCCTCATATGAACTTCCATTCATAATTGTTACTATAACGGTGTAGAAAGATAATTCGGATTAAATTAGGAGGGTTAAAGATGTTGAAATGGAAGCGTTCTCTTACAGTCTTGGCGATGACGGCTTTGCTGGGAACGGCGGCATGCAGCAGTGGAGTAAATACAACTGTAGAATCCACTTCAGAGCCTGCTGGTACTAATGCTGAGTCAACAGGCGCAGCTAGCAATGAGGCTGTTAAGCTGCGTATTATGTGGTGGGGGTCCCAGCCGCGCCATGAGGCGACCTTGGCTGCACTGGATTTGTACACGAAGAACAATCCTAATGTTACGTTTGAGCCGGAATACTCAGGCATGGATGGATATTTGGATAAATTATCGACACAGGCTGCAGCTAACAATGCACCAGATGTCGTTCAGCTTGATCCAGGCTGGATGCCGGACTGGATGTCGCGCAAACAATTGGTTGAACTGGCTCCTGAGGTTGATGTAAGCAAATTCGACGAGAAATTGCTGGCAGGAGGTCAACTTGACGGCAAGCAATACGCTGTTCCATTGGGTTCGGTTGCATTCGGTATGGTGTATGACAAGGCTGCTATGGATAAGCTCGGTATTGCAAATCCGGTCAATGGCTGGTCATGGGATGATTTCTTTGCCTTGGCCAAAGAATCCAAGTCCAAGCTGCCAAGTGGACAATATTTCACCTTGGATTATGCAGGTAACTACTTTATGTATTCAGCCTATCAATATGCTAAAGGTAAAGGCCAGGTTATTACGAATGAGGGTCACTTCAATGTAGATCAAGCAACTTATCTGGATTGGACCAAGAAATTTGAAGAGCTGCGCAAGGAGGGACTGGTTCCACCAGCGGACGTGAACGCATCCGACAAGGAAAACGATCCGCAAATGGACTTGATGGCCGCGGGTAAGGTTTTATTCAGGTACAGCTTCTCCAATAATTTGGGCACTTGGGACAGTATTAAACCAGGGGCTTACGCACTTGTAACGATGCCGCGTGCAGAAGAAGCAGGCGGATGGCTAAAGCCATCCATGTACCTGTCCGTCTCCAAAAACTCCAAGCATGCTGAAGAAGCCAAAAAATTCATCAATTGGTTTGTGAATGCTCAGGAAGCAGCTGATATTTTGCAGACATTCCGCGGACTCCCAGCTAATAAAGAAATTGCGACCTCACTGGAAGCAAGCATGAGCGATCTGGATAAGGTTGGTTTGGGTCTGCTCCGTGCGACAGAGCCAGATGGTCAAACCTGGTCGGCCGGAGCAGGTGGCTGGACAAACTTTATTGATAAAGACTGGGTGCTGGTCAGGGATCAGCTCAGTTTTGAAAAAGTGACGCCGGAGAAAGCCTTTGAGCAGTTGAAAGAAGCTGCGCAATCCTACGAAAAATAAGGCAACAAGCAAAAACGACTTCGTCGTCCTTCCATGGCGATGAAAAGCTTTCCCTTAGAAATATAAGCCCGTTTATAAGTGTGAAACGTATAAATTCTTATATTTGAACGAAGGTCCGGAGCAGTCTTGCTCCGGGCCTTTCCTTTATTTTGATAATGAAGCTCATCGCTTCTTTTTTATCGTTATATTTTGAAAGAATTCGAGCATTCCCCTCCTTTAGCAGGACAAATACGGCCTATATACTTAAACTATAAAATTAACCACAAGAGGTGACCACAGATGAATCGTTCTACAGCCCATATAGCCCAAAGTACGGCGAAAATAAAAAAAAGCTCATCCTTCAAGGGCAGATGGAACGCTCCGCTAGCAGGCTATTTGTTTATTTCACCCTGGCTGATCGGTTTTCTCGCACTTACGGCGTACCCGTTATTTTTATCTTTGTACTATTCTTTTACCGACTATACTTTGATGCAGCCGATGCAGTGGATCGGTACCCGAAATTATGAGCGTATTTTTACGGCAGACCCGAAATTCATTCAATCCGCTAAAGTAACCTTTACTTATGTGCTGGCGTCCGTGCCTTTGAAGCTAATAGCCGCTCTCTTTGTAGCTATGATCTTAAGTAAGGCCGTAAAAGGGATCAGCATCTACCGCACAGCGATTTATTTCCCGTCGCTCATTGGAGGCAGTATCGGGGTATCCCTGCTCTGGCGCAATATTTTTGGCGTAGATGGGGTTTTTAACAAACTGATTGCTGTCTTTGGCTTTGAAGGAAAGGGCTGGATTACTAATCCCGATACGGCGCTTGGCACGTTGATTCTGCTGACGGTCTGGCAATTCGGATCTACGATGGTTATTTTTCTGGCAGGACTCAAGCAAATTCCGAATGATCTGTACGAGGCTTCTTCTGTAGATGGGGCAAATAAAATATCTCAATTTTTCAAAATCACGCTGCCGATGCTTTCACCGATTATTTATTTCAACCTGATCATGGCAGTCATTGGTGCTTTCCAAATGTTCACCTCCGCTTTTGTAATCACAAACGGCGGGCCGATGAATGCGACATATGTTTATGCGTTGTACTTGTATGAGAGGGCATTCAGCCGTTACGAGCTGGGATATGCTTCGGCACTTGCCTGGATCATGCTATTGGCCATTGTTGCTGCTACTGCCTTTATTTCCTACACCTCGAAGTATTGGGTATTCTATGAAACAGACACTGGAGGGAGAAAACGCAAATGACAACAACACTAAAAATCAAGTCGACGCTTCGGCATTTGTTCATGATTCTCTTCAGCTTCGTGATGGTTTATCCGGTCATTTGGTGGATAGGTGCTTCACTTAAACACAGCACAGAGCTTACCTCACCGTCCATTTTTCCTACTACTGTGCAATGGAGCAACTTCACTAAAGGCTGGAACGCGGTTCCCGGACATACGTTTACCGACTTCTATTTAAATACCTTCGGACTTGAATTTGCTGTAATAGTCACAACGTTGTTATCCTGTACATTGGTTGCCTTCGGTTTTGCAAGATTGGATTTTCCGTTGAAAAAATTTTGGTTCTCCATCCTCATGCTGACTTTAATGATGCCTGGACAAGTGCTGATCATTCCTCAATATACGCTGTTTTATCAGCTAGGTTGGGTGAATACGTATCTCCCGTTCATCATTCCCCATTTGCTGGCTGGGGGGGCAGGCGGCAGCTTCTTCGTCTTCCTGCTGATCCAATTTATACGCGGTGTTCCGAGAGAACTAGATGAGTCTGCCAAAATTGACGGGTGCTCCTGGTTCGGAATTTTCTGGAGAGTGGTCATGCCGCTTGCTTTTCCGGCAATTGTTACCGTGACCATCTTCTGCTTTCTGTGGAATTGGGACGATTTTCTCGGTCATCTCCTGTATATCAACACAGTAGACAAGTATACGGTTGGCTTGGCGCTTCGAATGATCAATGATTCTCAATCTGCTCAGGAGTGGGGACAGCTGCTTGCCATGTCACTCGTGTCTATTCTTCCAGCAACGATCCTCTTTATGTTTCTTCAGAAGTATTTTGTGGAAGGGATTGCAACGACTGGAATTAAAGGATAAGATGTAAAATACATCTCTCTATAAACGGTAAAGCGTCGAATACCCTTCGCAGCTTTACCGTTTATTGTGTCTGAATCGGACTTGAAGGGAGGTTGAGCATTTGTTCAATCCTTTTAAAAAATATAGAATTGACCGGCTGTTTTTTCATAGCTTCGCCATTGTGCTTATTGCAGTCATCGGTGTTACTGCATGGACAAGCTACAGTAATTCTTCCAAGGCGCTCGTACAGACCACCTCCCACTACCAGCAACAGCTGCTTGATGAATTGAATAATGAAATTAACACCAAGCTGGTCATGATCGAACAGATATCACTGTCCAGTTCCCGCGATAGCGAGCTGACCAAATATCTTCGGAACAGACAAGACGAATTTGAGAGATACCGCAGACGTGCTGAGGTGGAGAGCGCTCTTGCAAATTTGACTTATGCGATTCCTCTAATCCAAGGCATTGACCTGTATATGGATAATCCCATCCTAAGTGAACGGCAAAACTATATTCAGTTTCGAAATTTTATGGATTTGGATAAAGAGGGAATAGCCGAATGTTTGGCGAAAAGCGATTATTGCTGGTCCAAGGAGTATATGTTCCCCAGTACGCAAGGCGAAATTCCTGTACTTAGCTTTTTCAGAAAAATAGTTTTTGAGGATGACTATTTGGGAGTTCTAGTCGTCCACATTAAAGCCAATGAAATACGAAAGCTGTTGACAGGCAATTCGGATGGATCGAACAGAATCATGGCGGATAGCGAAGGTCAGCAAATTATGAAAATAGGTGATGCGCTGGATCAGAGCGATTGGTCTAGGTGGATTGATGTGAAAAGTAATAAGTCCGGTTATGTCCATATTCCGGCTCAAGATGGCTCGAATGATACACTGCTCGTCTATTCCAGAATGGATAATTCCATCTGGACGCTTATTGAATTTACATCCTGGAAGCAAATTACGGCAAGCAGCCTGAAGCTGGCAGAATGGATCGGCTTGATTGGTCTTGCAGCAGTTTTGTTGGTTGTGCTTTTTACCCACTTTTTAAGCAGACAGTTTACTAAGCCGATCAAAAGGCTCGTAACTGCGATGCGAGTGTACTCCGTAGGAGGCGACAATGTAGAGCTTCCGGTAGATTATGAGAATGAATTCGGTTATTTGTTCGCTGGTTACCGAAAGCAGAATGAGAGGATTGAACAACTGTATCTCTCTTTGGAGCGCCGTTACGAGCAGCAGCGGAAAGCCGAAATCGAGGCACTTCAAGCCAATATTAATCCGCATTTCCTTTATAATATGCTGGATCAACTGAACTGGATGGCGATTGAGGCCGAGCAAAATGAACTTAGTCGTATTTTGGAGCTGATGGGTCGTATGTTTCGGATCGGTCTGTCCAACGGGAACAGCTTTATCCCTATAGCTGATGAACTGCTGCATATAAATTGTTATTTGGAAATTCAGCAGCTGCGCTGGGGAGAAGGACTGGAATATAAGATTGAGGCTTCTCCTGAGCTTCAGACGTTTTATATTCCAAAGCTAACCTTGCAGCCGTTCGTGGAAAATTCTATCGTTCATGGCTTCAACAAACAGAGAAGCGGCTATGTGTCAATCGTAATGGAGATCATTGGCAGTGCTGTGCGCATTGTCATTGATGATAACGGCTCGGGACTAAAGCAGTCTGAAGACAGGCCGCATAACCGTCATACAGGAGGCTACGGTATACGCAATGTGAGAGAGAGAATTGACGGATATTTCGGTGGGAGCTATGGAATCGTTCTTGGAGAACGTGAAGAAGGCGGAACAAGAGTGGAAATCACGCTCCCGTTGCTGACAGAGCCTCCAAGCAAAAATGATTGATTTTCGATACGATTATAGTAAGCGTTTTCTTATGGAGCGTGAACGACTGGCCGGTTTTCGTACTTAAGGAGCTTAGGAAATTATGAGATTGGGAGATTATGAGATTGGGAGATTATGAGATTAGGAGCTTAGGGGTTTAGGAGGTAAGCGTCATGTGGAAAATCGCAATCATTGATGATGAGCGGCAAGTTCTGAGTGGGATGAAACGGGCGATTCCTTGGGATGAGCTGGGAGCAGAGTGGGCTGGAGAGGCAATGAACGGAGACGATGGTCTGGAGGTAATCCGCCGAACCATGCCGGACATTGTAATCACTGATCTTTATATGCCTGTGATGAGTGGGCTGGATATGATAGAGCAGCTTAGAAAGGAAGGCTTTAAAGGAAAAATTATTATTCTCAGCGGGTACTCGGATTTTGAGCATGCGAGACAAGCCTTAAGGTTTAACGTGACCGAATATGTATCCAAGCCAATCAGTCTACCCACGTTAAAATCAATGTTGAGTAATGTTATACAGGAGCTTGAGGAGGAGGAGGAGAGGCTAAACAGGCAATGGGAGCTTGAGTCTAAAATGTTGCTGTATGAGCCCTTTGTTGAAAAGGAGTGGGTCCGCTCCGCAGCTATAGGTACCCTTGACCCTGCCTATAGAGATAGCATGCGTCTTCCGCCGTCGTATCTTTTTTGGCAAAGTTGTAAGCATGTCACAGTAGGCATCGAGCTGATTAGGGATGAACGAGCGGGATGCCTATCCGTCTCTGATTGGAACCTGTTTCGGTTTGCAGTCAGCAATATTGCTTGTGAAGTAGCTCGTAAGCTGTTCTCTAATTTGGAATATGCAGAGCTGCACAGCACCCGAGCATTACTCATTATTCACCCGGATTCAGGGGATCTCGAACAGCTAGAGCACAAGCTGCAAGAGCTGGGTATTAGGCTGATTGACAGTATTGGCAGTTATCTAAAGCTGTTTACTCGTATAGGAATCGGGGGAGTGAAGCATTCATGGACTACCCTCTCAGACTCAACAGAGGAAGCTTTCCGCGCGATGGATCAAAGGACATTGCGTGCCGTCTCCTCACATGAAGTGTATACATACCAGGAGAACAGCAGCAGCGAGCCGGGAAATGTCGCCCTCTTTCCAGTCAAATTCTCGTATAAGCTGGCCGCAGCCATGAAGGCATCGCAGGAAGCGGAGGCCCATCAGCTTGTGCTGGAATATATAATGGAAATGAAAAATCAAGAGGGGATTTCGCAGGGCTACGTACAAATGCTTGGGAGTGAGCTGTGGGGAATTATAACCTACTCGCTGTATGAATCCGGCTTGGTACTCGATGATTTGTTCACCAATGACCAGATTGCCAAGGAAATCAATAGCCTAATCGTGCCGGACCAGTTGGAAAGCTGGTTAATAGACAAAATCACCAAAATATGCAGCAGCAGACAATGGAAGGGAAGCAGCAAGCACCGGCAGGTTGTCGAGTTCATGACCAGTTATATTCATGAGCACTACGCAGAAGAGTTGACACTTGCCGAGCTGTCGGATAAGGTATACATTTCACGGAACCACCTGTCTATTATTTTTAAAAATATGACCGGAGAAACCTTTAACAATTACCTGACCCGAGTTCGAATCGAGAAGGCGCGCGAGCTGCTTATGGAGCGGAATATGCTGGTGTATGAAGTGGCGGAGCGGGTCGGGTATAAGAACATTCCCTATTTCAGCACACTGTTCAAAAAAATAACCGGTATGAATCCTACAGAGCTCATAAAAAACTAATCATTGCATTTACAATAGCTAAGCTCTGTTGTAGAGATGGGAGTGAACAGCCTACTCTCTGCAACAGAGCTTTTTGCTGTTTGTGAAAGTAAATTCGGCAATACCGTAGAAGTGTTCTTTTAATAGAAAAACAAATCATTCTAGTGTTTTTTTAAAATGATTCGTGCATCGTTCTCCTACAAATTTCAATTTTGAATTGGTAAGCTATAACCAGACAAAAATGTAAGCGCATACAGCGATGGTGATAGGAAAGGGGGACCTTCACACTTTACTGCCAAACGTGCTGATTGACCAAGAGTACTCTGTAGATCAAAGGCGCACGATTATTTTACAACAAGCTATATGATAAAAGGGAGGAATACGTATAATGATTAAAAAAATCCGGAGAAAGACACTTGCGGTTTCAATAGCTAGCGCACTTCTGCTGTCTGTTGTGACTCCAGTGCCATTTTCCACCCCTATTCAGGCAGCTCCGGCAGCTGTCGCTCCAGCACGGGTAACCGCTGATTGGCACAAGACCTATCAGACAATGGATGGGGTTGGTGCCGCATATGCGTACACAGATTCCATTCATATGATGCAGCTCGCTACGGCTGGTCATCAGGACACCGTCAGGCATCTGCTGGATCTGACCTTCAGCGAAAAAGAGGGCACGGGCCACGACATTGTCCGGGTCATCATTGGTGATAACGGAGGCCTCGCCACTACAGGCGCCACCGCAGCCAGCCCGGGGTTCAATCCTCTAACAGGCTTGCTCGCAGATGTCAGCAACCCTGGTTTCGATATAGAAGGAAATGCCATTCCCATGAGGGGCTCGGCGGGTCAGTATGGTTATAAAATAGAAGCTGAAAACCGCTATGCAGACGGCAATACCGACAGCATCTGGCCTGTTGAGCCTGAACATGCTCCAGGCACGCTAGTACCGGTGCAAGATTTCGTCTGGGATTATCCGTCATGGAATCAGCCAATTGGCAATGATGATGGAGGACCGACCAATCTCCTTAGCGCACCAGGGGAAAATCCTGTTGTCATTAAAAGCTCCCCTCGTACCCGTAAAGAGCTGTTCGATTTCGATCAGGTCTGGACTATGCGTCAGGCGATGCAGTACGGCGTCAAGCAATTTTACGCTTGTACGTGGACCGTACCTTACTGGATGAGCCAATCCTCGACCAATTCACCGAGCAAAATCGTACGTGGCGACACGGCTACCATAAACGGTAAACAGGTAAAAATTTACTATCAGGCTTATGCAGATTATCTCGTTCAGTATATTCGGGGAATGTGGGAGCAATGGGGAATTCCGATCACGCACATCAATCCCTTTAACGAGGTTGATCTTGCAGGCGGAACAGCTTCTTATGTAACAGAGCTAATTAATGGTTATATCGGTCCTACCTTGAAAAAATCGATGCAGCCAGGCGGAGCCCTTTATGATATTCAAAACCCGGACGGAAAGCTTATTGACTTTATTCCTCAGCTTGCTGCCGTGGACGGAACCAATCTCAGCGCCTCACTTAGCAGAGGCGGCGAAGTGTTCTCTCAAACCGACCCTGACAATGCATTGGACAAAAATCCGTATCTCGACCTGTTTACCACCCATTTGTATGGTACGGTCGGCATAGGGACGGATGAAAGCAAACTGTATCATACAGGAGACTTTTCGCAAAGCCCTTTGGATTATACAAAGGATGGGAGCAAGTATCCCGAATACCTGACCAAGTATAAGCTGTGGCAGGCTGAGTTTATGAATCAGGATACCGCAGATGGATCAGCCGGGGCATATACGCAGCGGTACGGCAATCAGAATATTAATGATGCTGTGCGCTGGTCTAATCTAATGACCAATATGTTCACCAGCACCCCCGGCTTTAACGGCTTCGTCTGGTGGAGCATGTGGGATAGTAACGGAGTGGACGGCTCTGACCTCATACGCTTCGCCACTACCAATTCTCAACAGGAGCCGGGACGTATCAGTACGTTAACTGGCGAATATCGTATATTCAAGCGCTTCTACGGCTACGGACATTTCTCCCGGTTTATGAATCCCGGCGATGTTCGTTTTGAGGTTACACGTGTTCCCGCAGCGGATATTAATGTTATTGGGTTCAAGAACCAGCTTACCAATGATTACTCAATCACAGTTTCCAATGCCAAAAATGATGACAGCATCCAGCCGCTTGAATTCAGCCTGAAGGACTTCCCGGCAGGCACTGAAAGTGTAACCGTATTTCGTACTTCAGGTAGCGAAAATCAGAAGAGGCTGGGAACGATTCCCGTAACGAACGGCAAGCTCGTTATCGACATCCCGTCCGCAAGCATCGTCACGATCGTTCCGTCTGAGGGTACTTTTGCCACCTATAAGGGTCTTGACGGTGAACGCGACATATTTTCCACTCTTGAGGCGGAGGGAAATGATAACGGCGTATCTGGCGACAGCACAGGAAATGCCGGCCGCACAGGCGAGGCAGTGACGCTCGGAGACGGTGATTATTTGGCCTATAAAAACCTGAACTTCGCAGATGGCTCCGCCAACGGCGGTGTTGTTCGCAGACACCTGCTCTATCTGACGGCCCAGGCAAAGTCAGCTCAAGGAGGAAAGCTTACCGCTTATGTACTTCCGGTAGGAACCGCTGTTAGCAGCAATGCAGATGTTCTGTCCAAAGGTACGCGTGTAGCTGAAATTTCAGTGCCAGCCAATGACGCATACAGTAAATTCCAGTCGATGGTCGATACGGGCGATCTTAGCGCCTATGGCCATAAGGATCTGTATATTGCTGCCGAAGCAAGCGGATCTAATGGTGCGATTACTATTGACCGTTTCTTGTTCGGAGCCAATGATTCCGACTGGAGTGTTGCCGCTAATAACTCGACAGTATCCATACCAGGGAACCTATTGTTAAATGGAGATTTTGATACCGCAACGTCCTCCAATACCGATAATTGGTCCACAGGACGTTACAATAATGGAAGCTTTGAAACGGTTGTGAATGGACCTGTGTTAACTGCGGATACCATTCAGAGCTACTCGGGCCTTTCCCGTTACCTTAAAAACAGCGCGACCTCGCGGGTTGCCGGTGCTGGGAAAATATCGAGCCGCATGGATTCCGCGCAGCAATATGACGGGATGTGGCAGGATGTTACCGGAAAACTGAACAAGGGCGAGAGCTACAACTTTAAGGGCTATTTCCTCTCTATGATGAGTCGGCCTGAGAGCTATGATGTCGCAGCGGAAAATCCGGGTGACGTGGAAGTTGCACTTGTATATTACGACAAGAACGGTAATCAGCTAGGTTTGACCGAGGTTAATGGCCGCGATATGCCTGAACCATATGTAGCGCGTGAGGCTGGTGATCCCGCTTATTGGAGCAACGGCAAGTTTATTGGGCGCATCCTTGAAGGCGGGCCGCTCACTCTAAGCTCTTTCCAGCCGGTTGACGTGTTGGTTGCAGACTGGCATGAGACGCCTAATCGGCCGTTTACTTATGATGAACCGGCAGGTACTGCGAAAGTGATTTTAGCGGTGTATGCAAAGGATGCCAACATCCTGTATGCCGATCAGCTGTCGCTGACTCCTGAGCTTGTCGCTTCATACAGTATTTTTATAGACGGGATTCAGCCAGCTAATTTTGAGGCTGCCAGACATGATTACGCCTATACGGTGTCCGGCAGTGTCATACCGAAAGTGACGGCAGTTTCTAATGATCCTGCTGAAATCATTAGCATTTCGCAGGCGGCCAGTACACAAGGAACCGCAGTTGTCCGGTTTATTAAAGGCGAAAACGTTAAGTCATATAAAATCTCCTTCAGTACGAATGAAATGATAGATTTTTCCAATGGTCTTCCAGTAGATTGGGATGTCATAAATCCGGCGGAGCCGCAAAACGCATTAAGCTATAGCGCTGAGGGTGCGACGATCAAGACGTTGAAGGGCGATACGGATTATCCCAACAGCCATAATATGCTGCAATTTCCGGGTTCAGCTGAAGGCAACTGGACGCTGACGGCGAAGCTTACCGTAGATAAGCCGCTTAATGATTCTTCAATGGGGGAGAACTCCCAAGTTGGGTTTGGCATCAGCCGGACATCTAGCGGTGAGTTTTATAGAATAAATGCGCGCAAGGTAAGCACCAATATCAAAGTGAATAATTCAGGCAAAACAGGCAATACCCCATTTACCAACAATACCAATCAGACCAATTTGAGCGGTACAAACTATTTTCTGCGAATGGTAAAGGAAGGAAATGTCGTACAAGGGTATTTTTCGACGAATAGCGGCACCACCTGGACGACAATGGGCAGTCCGTCAACTTATACCCCGGAATTTTTCAAGGATGCAAAGGTTCAATTGTATGGAACTAATGTCAGTGCCGCGACCGACTTCAAAGTGACCTTCTCGAGCGTGACACTAATGAAAACATTAGGGGAATCCGGCGAACGGAGTGAGGATCAACTTGCTGTAGAAAAAGCAGCCGCGCTAATCGGCAACCAGCTTACGGTTCCCAATGCTGCTGGTGATGACGCAGCTGCGCTGAAGCTCAAAGCACAAGAATACCTCAATAACAAGGAAGAGCTGAAGGCGCTTGGAGTGACCACAGCACTTTTTTATCAGAACGGTGGCTTTACGCTCATTATAACGAAAGGTAGCGCAAGCGTATCAATTAACCCGCTTACCATTGTGGCCGGTATGAAAGCTACAAGGGATTTTGAGGATCAAACGGTGCAAGGCTTTCAGCCAAAGGGTAGTGCTAGCGTGATGCTTACGGCTACCAACGAGGCCAACCATACTGAAGGAGGAGCGTATTCCCTCAAAGTAACTGGCAGAACCGCCAATTCGGACGGCCCGTCCGTTCATTTGAAGGACGCTGTCAAAATCGGCAATGAGTACAAAGCTACTGTATGGGTGAAGCTGATTGACCCGGCAAGTGCTCAATTGAAGCTTACAGCACTGGTTAATGCCCCAACTCCTTATTACATTAGTCTGTCAACTCAGAACGTCAGTAAAAATGGAGGGTGGGTCAAGCTGGAAGGCACCTACCGTTATTTGCACAATGATGTCACTCTATATGTAGAAAGCCCTAACAGTGCTGCGGCATCGTATTATATTGATGATTTCAGCTTTGAAGATACAGCGCTGCAAAATATTGTACCTCTTAAAGATGTCTATAAGAGTGACTTCCTGCTTGGAAATGTACCGGGCAATAATGACATTACCCCGGGCAACGGACAAAATGCCTTCTTTAACTATCATTTTAACAGTGTGACCTTTGGCAATGAGATGAAGCCGGATGCGTTGCAGAGAAACAAGGGTACCTTTACATTTGCGAGATCTGATGAAATGACAGCAAAGTCTCAGGCTATGGGAATGAAAGTACACGGACATGTACTGGTATGGCACAGTCAGACTCCGGCATGGTTTACACAGCAAGTGGATGCAGCGGGCAATGCACGTAAGGATCAGGCAGGCAACCCGATCTATCTCAGCCGCGATGAGGCACTCGCGAATATGAGAACCCACATCCAAACGGTAATGGAACACTTTGGGGATAAGGTTATCTCGTGGGATGTCGTCAATGAAGCCATGCAGGATGGGCCGCCAGCTGTTGCTGACTGGAAGGACGCGCTCCGGCAGTCCCCTTGGTACTACTCCGTAGGTCCTGACTTTGTGGAGCAAGCATTTATTGCGGCAAGGGAAGTGCTGATTAAACACCCGGAATGGAACGATATCAAGCTGTATTACAATGATTTCAATGACGAGTTTCCAGAGAAGCGAGATGCCATCTATGACATGGTGAAAGAAATGAATGATCGTTATGCGCTGACTCATCCCGGAGAGCTGCTGGTTGACGGAATTGGACTGCAATCGCATTACGACATGCGAACTAAGCCTGCCAATGTGGAAGCGGCAATTGTCAAATATGCTTCCCTAGGTGTTGAAATCTCCATAAGCGAACTGGATGTTCTTGCTGGAATGAATGCATCCCTTTCTGCTGAGTGGGCGGAGAAGCAGGCTAATCTCTATGCCCAATTGTTCCAGATTTATAAGAAGCATGCCGATAAAATTGCACGTGTCACCATTTGGGGCTATACGGACAGCTCCAGTTGGAGAGCCAGCCAAAATCCACTGCCTTTCGTTAGTTCTCTGGCACCGAAGCCAGCATATTATGCCATTATTAATCCGGAAAAATATTTGGCCGAGCATCCGCTCTACAGCGCACCCGAAACCAAGAGCTCTACTGCGCTGTATGGTACGCCGGACATTGATGGAACCATTGATGACATCTGGAAGGATGCCGCCGAGATCCAAATCGACAACCATCTCATGATATCGTCCGCCACATCTGGAACAGCCAAAACACTGTGGGACGATGAAAACCTGTATGTGCTGTTTCAGGTGAAGGATACGCAGCTAAGCAAAGACAACACGGATAAAACTAAGCAGGACTCAGTCGAAGCCTATGTGGACGAGGATCGCATCAATGCCTGGCCATACCGAGAAGATGATGGACAATACCGGGTCAATTTTGCCGGTGATCAGTCCTTCAAGTTTCTCAGTAATTCGACACCAGCCGTTTCTCCCGGATTTAAATCGGCGGCAGTAACAGCTGGAACGGAATATACGGTGGAGATGAAAATTCCGTTCAAAACGATCACCCCGGTAAACGGGACACAAATTCGGTTCGATGCACAAGTAAACGATGCAACGGGAGCGAATCTGGTCGGCGTGGCGACCTGGAATGATTTGCTGGGCAGAGCCTCAAAGTCGACTGAGGTGTTCGGCAGCCTCACCCTTATCGGCAAAGGAGATCAGGCTCCGCCGACTTGGGCAGGAGGCAGCAAGCTGGAAGCTAATGATGTAACCTCCACCGGAGTCACCTTGTCTTGGCCGGCAGCTGCGGATAATCTGGGAGTCATCGGTTACCGAATCTACAACGGTGTCGATGAAGTACCTGTTACCGTAACGGTTGGTGAATCTAGTGAAACGGTGAAGGTAGATGGACATCATCATCAGTTGTCCGGATTGATGCCAAATACGCAATATACCTTTAAGGTGGAAGCAGGAGATGCTGCTGGCAGCTGGAGCACAGATGGACCTTCCGTTTCGGTGACTACACTGCCGACTTCAGACACCACGCCACCGTTTTGGGCAGAAGGAAGTATGCTCAAAGCCTCCAATATTACGAGTGAGGGGCTGACCTTGACATGGTCGGCGACGGCAGCGGATGATAGCGGTGTTGCTGGTTATCGGATCACAAATGGAGTGGATAACAAGTCCATTACGGTTACAGATGCCGTATATACGCCATCCGTAACCGGGTCTGTATACAGTCATCAAGTAACGGGATTAACGCCGAATACGCAATATACGTTTAAGGTTGAGGCCGGAGATACAGGAGGGAATTGGAGTACCGACGGACCATCTGTTACAGCAACCACCTTGCACGCTTCTGATACTACCCTGCCGTCATGGTCTGAGGGAAGCAAGCTTGAAGCCTCTCAAATAACGGCGTCCGGACTTGCCTTGACATGGGCAGGGGCTACAGATGATATAGCAGTCACGGCTTATAAGATTTACCGCGGACAGGAGGAGATCGCGACGCTGCCAGGAACGGCGCATAGGTACGAGGTGACCGGACTTGCGGCGGGCACAGGGTATGCGTTCTCGGTGCAGGCAGGTGATGCGGCAGGAAATTGGAGTATGAACGGTCCAAGCACCCGTGTAACTACGCTTAGCAATAGCGGGGGGCCGGCAGTGCCGACACCAGCAGCAACTCCGACACCTATACCTACGCCTACTGTAACACCTACGCCGACACAAGTGCCGGCAAGTCATTTTAAAGATATGGGCAGCAAATACAACTGGGCTTCTGAAGCGATTGATGCGCTGTATGCAAAGGGCATTATTAAAGGAACCTCCGAAACGACCTTTAGTCCGGAGAAAAACATGACGAGAGCCGATTTTGTATTGCTGCTGGTGCGGGCTCTGGGCCTTGATGCACAAGCTGATACCCATTTTGCAGATGTAAGCGAAGGAGCATACTACTATGGAGCCCTCAGTATTGCTAAGAAGCTGGAAATTATCCAAGGACTGGACGGAAACAACTTTAATCCGAAGGGGGAAATCTCAAGGCAGGATATGATGGTTATGGCAGCCAGAGCGTTAAAGGCGGTGAATAGGTTAACTGCCAGCGGCAGCACTGGAGATTTAAGCCGCTATACCGATGGAACAAAGGTTGCCAATTACGCCATCGACAGTATAGCAGCCCTGGTCAAGGAAGGAATTATTCAAGGAGATGGAAAATCCCTCCATCCAACTGGAACAGCTACGCGAGCGGAAGCGGCAGTAATCATTTACAGAATTTACAGAGAGTAAGCTGGAAGCGCAAGTCTTCCCAATAATACGAAACAAGAGAGAAGGGGGCTGCTGAGGCTTCCTTCTCTTTTGTTTTCTAGCTTCGGGAGAAGAGTATTTCTGGAATGTTGCGGAATGTGGCAGCTTGGAAATAGTTAGAAAAATGAATGTTTAGGTTAGTGTTTTACATTTATTTGTTTATTTTTTTGTGAGCTTTAACTTAGAATAGGAGAGAGTCATACAGATAGGGGAGAAATGAGTAGTGAATAAGATCGGTTTCAATCATCCCGACGGAAAATGAGCGAAAGCGTTGCCTATCGGCAAGCTTGAAGGGTTGCCGTTTATCCAGTAGAGAAATATATCCTTAGGAGGTTTTATCAGTGAATGCCATTATAACTAATCCTATCATGTGGTCAGATGTTCCGGATGTTGACGTCATTCGGGTTGGTTCCGAGTTCTATATGATTAGCACCAGTATGCATGCGATGCCAGGCTGCCCGATTATGAAATCAGTCAACTTGAAAGATTGGGAAATTGTAAATTATGTATACGATACCTTGGAGGATAACGATGCCCATCGGCTGCTGAACGGAGAAGATATATATGGCAAAGGCTCGTGGGCTGCATCCCTTCGTTACAAGGAGGGGGTATTTTACGTTTGTTTTTCATCCAATGACATGAACCGGCTTTACATTTACCGTACAACTGATATTGAACATGGAATATGGGAGCGTTCGGTGATACCAAATCTTTACCATGACCCGGGATTTCTGCTCGATGACGATGGCCGCAATTATATCATCTACGGCAATGGCGATATTCGTATTAAAGAGCTTACGGAAGATCTTACGGCTATGAAGCCGGGTGGAGTCGATCAACTGCTGCTCGAAGGAGAACGGACGGACATAGGTTTGCGGATCGAAGGCTGCCATGCGTATAAGCTGAACGGCTATTATTACTTGTTTTTTATTGAATGGCCAAAAACCGGAAATAAGCGCAGACGTCAAATAGGTTACCGTTCGCGTGAGCTTCTAGGTCCCTATGAGCGAAAGATCATTCTGGATGATGACATGGGCTATTATAATAACGGTTTAGCACAAGGGGGAATTGTCGATACGCCGGATCACGAATGGTATGCAGTACTGTTCCAGGATCGTGATGCGGTAGGTCGGGTTCCCTGCGTGCTTCCCATGAGGTGGGAGAACGACTGGCCTGTAATCGGGGATAACGGTACAGCCGCTCATGTAGTTATGACGAAGCTTCCCGTTGTGGAACCGAAGCCGCTTGTTATCAGTGATGAATTTGACTATACAACGGACAGGCTTGCCCTGAACTGGCAGTGGAACCATAATCCTGAGAACAGCCTTTGGTCTGTTACGGAGCGGCCTAGCTATTTGCGGCTCAAAACCGGCCAAATCGCAGAGGGCATTTTGCAGGCTCGCAATACGCTGACGCAGCGAACGGAGGGACCGGCGTGCAGTGTGGAGACCGTGCTGGAGATTTCCGGCATGCAGCCCGGCGACCGGGCCGGAATGGTGGCGCTGCAAAATGGTTTTGGTACTGTTGGGATTGCAGCCGGTGAGCAAGGACAGTTCCGTATTGTTATGTGTATTAACAGCGGTGACGGACAAGAGGATACGGTGGAAAGCGTTGTGTTCACGGGTGAAAAGGTTTATTTAAAAGTTGATTTTAATTTTAAGGACAGCCTCGATCAAGCAAGCTTCTATTATTCTGAAGATGGGATAGCGTGGAAGCCGATTGGCCAGACGCTGCAAATGAAATACACGCTGGATCATTTTATGGGATACAGAATTGGCTTATTTAACTATGCGACCCTTCAGTCCGGCGGTTATGCCGATTTTGATTATTTTCATTTTAATAGACAAAATTAGGCCGAATGGTGATGAATGCAGAAAGTGTTTGAAATGAATTTAAGTATGGGAGTGAGATTTTATGTATGGAATCATTATTGTCGACGATGAATTATTTGTCCGCAAGGGATTAATTGAAATGATTGATTGGGAAAACAGCGGTTTCGAGGTGATAGGAGAGGCAGATAACGGAGAAGACGCTCTGGACCTGATCTGCAAGCTAAAGCCGCATCTTGTCATTACGGATATTCGTATGCCGAGCCTGGACGGAATCGGACTAATTCAAGCCGTAACAGAGGCTCAGCTTGAAACCGAATTCATTATTATCAGCGGTTATAATGACTTCCGTTACGCCCAGCAGGCGGTTCGATATGGGGTGCTGGATTATGTGCTCAAGCCGATTAATGAGAATGAAATCGTGAAAGCGCTTTATAAATATCGTGACAAGTTTTCTGCACAGAAACAGCTAAGAGAGAGACTTCATACACATGAGGGAGAGAAACTGATTGAGATGCTCATCCGCGGTGAAGCTAAGGACAATGCTCTTGAGGCTTGGGAAAAGCATTGGGCGGAGATGGGAGCGAAGGAATTTATGTACGTCTTGCTGGAAATCAATAATGTGTTTCCTTGGGGAGACAGGCTCATGCCTCCTAAGGCAGAACTCAAAAAGGCAATTCAGCAATCGGTTCAGCAGATTTGTTCGGAAACTCCGATTGTGTACGAGCATCGCCGCTCCTTTGGGTTTATTATACCTGATCTTTATTTAAGAGGGCATAATGGAGATGTCCGGAGCTTCATGACAGATTGTCTGCTCCAGCTTGATCATCACTTCTCATTAGACATTCAAGCCTATGTAGGCAAAACAGTAAGCTCCTTTATGCTGTTGAAGCATTCTTACGTCAGTGCGAAGGAAACCGTGCAATATAAATACTTCAGGCATACCCAGCGTATTTTGCTGCACCGGGACATTGCCGATACGGATCTCCATTATGTCCATATTAGGGACGAGGTGCATCGGACAATCATTGAAGCCATTGAAGAGAACAATGAGCATCAGCTTGTTTTAGTTATCGACCGAATGTTTACGGAGTTTGCAGAGAAGGTTGTATCACAGGAAGCTATAAAGGCGGCCACTATTCAATGTGTCCACAGTGTGCTAAATACGGTCAGAAGTATGGAAGGCGATGAAAAGCGACTGGCAAGCCTTGTGCCGATTATGAACTGGCAGGATCATAACATCACATTTAGCGAGCTACGATCATTATTTGAAACCTTTGCGCTGGAGGCTGCCGGGTTGATTCAAAGTCTCTATCAAAGCTATGGCAGTGGTGGGCTTTATAAAATTAAGTGCTATGTAGATAAAAATTTTCATGAAAATCTTAATTTGAAGAGTATTGCCAATCAATTTTTTATGAATTCTGCCTATCTCGGACAAATATTCAAGAAGAACTATGGAATGTATTTCAACGACTACTTGCTCCAGCTGCGCATTACTGAGGCCAAGAAGCTTCTAAGACAGACCGACTTGCGGATTTATGAAATTGCTGAACAGGTGGGCTTTAAAAATGCTGATTATTTCGTAACTCAATTTGAAAAGCTGGGACAGATGACCCCCACGGAATACAGAAGTCGAATCGGCAAGCGCTAAAGCGAGGAGGGGGAAGGAAAATCCATGAATCTACTGAATAATATCCGGCTGCGGAACAAAATGTTTCTGGTATATTTTCTTGGTGTCATTGCTCCTATCATTCTGACAAATGCGATTTTTTATAATATTATTACCGAGAATGTAAAAGAACAAAGGATCAATGATATTGACCGTGCCGTGGAGCAAATTAAAAATGAATTCCAGTTAATGGTCGACCAAGGTGTAGGGCTGTCTTCCTTTTTTTATGCGGATTACAAAACCAATGAAGTGTTAAACATGAATTTTACGTATACGGAAGACTACGTAGAGGCCTATGATCTCTATTTAAGATCCATTTTGAACAATTACTCCCCTTTCTCTTCTTCTCTACAAAACAAAACGATATATGTAGACAATCCCACGCTTTTGAATTCTGGAAATATCGGAATATTATCCGATGAGGTTCGTGAAGAAGCCTGGTATAAGCTTTGGCTGAAGGCTGCGTCACCACATCCTGTATTTGCTCGCATCGAAGACGCGCAGGGCCAGTTTCAATCTTTTTCGCTGCTGCGGAAAATGGATTATTTCGCGGATCGAATGGATAAGGAAAAGCTGATAAAAATTGACTTCAAGACGATTGATCTCACAGAAATTTTTTCTAATTTGAATGTGAAGGGAGACATGTACCTGCTAGGTCCAGGAGACCGAATAGAATACACAACCAATCCGGCGATTGACTGGAAGGCTAATACGAAGCATCTGTACAGCTCCTTAAATGCAGATAATCTCATTCAATTTGAAAAGGGATATGGCAGCATCAGTTATTTGCGCGACTGGAGAATTGTGGGAACTATTAATGAGCATGAGATTATTAAGGAGGAGCTGAAGTCCCGCTATTTCATTCTTTGGTCTGGTTGCGTAATGATGATTTTTCCTACTGTCATTATATTATTTATTACGAGGTCTATTAACGTACGGATAATCGAAATCCTGAAGCATATGAAGAAAGTAAAAACACAAAATTTCCAAGTGATTATGTATGGGGAAGCTCGTGATGAAATCGGTCAACTGACGCTCGAATTCAACAATATGATTATGCAGATTAAGACATTAATCAACGATGTGTATATTACAGCCATTCAGAAAAAATCACTTGAGCTGGAACGGCGCAAGGCGCAGCTGAATGCGCTCCAAAGTCAGATTAACCCCCATTTTCTGTTCAATGCGCTGGAAACGATACGGATGCGGAGTTTGCTTAAGCATGAGAAGGAAACAGCCAAAATGATTCAAAGTATGGCGATGATTTTTCGCAGCTCTTTAACCTGGAACAAGGAATGGGTAACGGTGGAGGAGGAATTGGGTTTTATAATGTGCTTTTTAGATATACAGAAATACCGTTTTGAAGACAAGCTGCAATACCACATTGATGTAGAGCCAGCAGCCCGTGCTTGTGTAGTCCCGAAGATGGTATTTCTTCCCTTCGTGGAGAATGCCAGTATTCATGGGATTGAACCGCTGAAAAAAGGCGGAGGAATTGACATACGGATTGGAATTGAGGAGGATTTTGTCGTTTTTTCGGTCAAGGACAATGGAATTGGCATGAACGAGGAACAGGTCAGCAGGCTGTATGATTACCTCAAGTCGGAGGATATTATTGGTGACCGGATTGGGATACAGAATGTCATCTACAGGGGAAAAATGCTTTATGGCGACCGAATGGTATTTGAAGTACACAGCGGGCCTGATGAAGGGACACGCATCGTTCTGAAAATTCCATCGAATCCATAGTTTTCAAAGAATAAACCATAGTTTAATGGGTAACGATGGAATGAAAACGCTTTTATACTATAGGAGCAGGACACCATTCATATAAAGGGGGAGTAAAAGCAATGAGCAAAACCAGAAGAATGTGGCTTCTCTGCTTAACAGCCGTTTTATCGTTATCTATGATTACAGCTTGCTCTGGCAACAATAATACCAAGGGGAGTACAGGAACGGCGGAGCCGAGTGGTAGTGCGACTGCCGAGGCCAAGCAGGATAAAGTAACCTTTACAATTTTCAACGGGGTAGCCGGATCTAAGGATGGTAACACCAATCAAACGACGCTCGGTAAGCTCCTAGAGGATCAAACTGGTGTAAATTTTAAGCTGGAGTTTGTAGTTGGCGATTTAAATACAAAGATTGGTACGATGATTGCTGCTAACGATTATCCAGATGTGCTAATCCCGGATGCAGCAATAGAAGAAGTGCTGAATGCAGGTGCCTTTATTCCGCTCGATGATCTCATTGAGCAATACGGTCCGAATATCAAGCGGGTTTATGGAAAATCACTGAATCAAATGAAATCTAAAGATGGGAAAATTTATTTTCTCCCTATTGCCGCTCAAGTGAATGATTTTATTCCTGAGCCGGAAGCCGGAGCAGCCTTCTGGGTGCAGCGTCGTGTACTTGAGGAAGCTGGATATCCTAAGATTAAAACGTTGGATCAATATGTCGAGCTCATTACAAATTACCGAGATAAGCATAAGGACGAAAATCTAACAGGATTAGTGTCGCTTACACATGACTGGAGATTTTTTGCTACCTCCAATCCGCCTATGCATCTTATGGGCTATCCGAATGACGGCAACGTTATGGTAGATACCAACACGTGGGAAGCCAAAACATATGCAGGCTCAGACGCCACGAAGAAGTGGCTGAAACAATTAAATACGCTTAATGCAAATGGACTTTTTGACAAAGCCTCCTTTGTTGACAACTACGACCAATATATCGCTAAATTGACCTCCCATAAGGTACTCGGCTTTTTCGATTATCGTTGGCAGGTAGATAATGCGCTTAATGTCTTGAAGGATGCGGCAAGAAAAGATCCTTCGCTGGACGGATATAATTACTTCCCGCTGCCGATTACCTATGATGAAAATACGCCGGATGCTTATCTCGATCCTCCAGGCGGATTAGTAACCAACCGCGGAATCGGGATTACGGTTAGCGCCAAGGATCCGGTTCGAATCATTCAGTACTTTGACAATATGCTGACGGAAGAAAATCAGACGCTATTGTCATGGGGAATCAAGGGCGAAACCTATGAAGTAAATGAAGAGGGCCGCTTCTATCGTACGCAAGAGCAAATTGACAAAATTGATGAGCCGTTCAGAGAAAGCTTTGGCTTCAAATATTACAGCTGGAACTGGCCAATGTATAATGCTACCTCTACACTTGCTGATGGCAATGCTCGAAATGTTGCCAGCCAGCCAGAGGTTTTCCAAATGACACTGACGGAGAAGGATAAACTCATTCTGGACAAATATGGTGTCCAAACCTATAGCCAGCTGTATGCTGAGCCAGTTAGCCGTCCGTACTTCCCTGCTTGGGGCTTTGCCAAGGAGCAAAATTCACCGGAGCAGCTATGGGAAGCAAACAAGGATGAAATGACGAAGAAGTACTTCCCGAAAATGGTAATGGCTGCTCCCGATAAGTTTGATGCGATCTGGGAGGAGTATATGAAGGAGTTCAGCAAGCTAGACACGGCTGGCTATGAAAAATGGACAACGGAGCAAGTGAAGCTGAAGGTTGAGATGGCGAACCAGTAATCGTATTTATGAGAAAGGCCAGACTGCATCGGTTGAGGCTGGCCTTTTATGAATGTTTGCTTTATCCGTATGGCTTTGGAAGGAGAGAATGAAGGTGGACAAAAATACGGTATTGACGATGTCAAAGGCAAACAAACAACATAGCCGAATCAGTGTTTTCTTTAAGAGGCTGTTTCAACAGCGTGCCCTTGCCATCATGTCCGTTCCCTTTTTAATATGGCTCATTATATTTAAATATTTACCGCTATGGGGCTGGACCATTGCATTCCAGGATTATAAGCCGGCTAAAAAATTTCTAGAGCAGTCATGGATTGGGTTCGAGCATTTTAAATTTTTGTTCGGAGATGACCGGTTTCTCAGGGTTTTACGAAATACGCTGGCTATGAGCTCGATTAATCTGATTTTTGGCTTCGTTACAGCCATTACACTTGCCTTGCTGCTTAATGAGGTACGAAATATCGCCTTTAAACGTGTCGTTCAGACGGTCAGCTATTTACCCCACTTTATATCTTGGGTGGTGGCCGCGAGTATTATCCAAACGACCTTGTCGCCGGATGGAACGATCAACCAGCTGTTAGTGGGATTAGGTTTTATTGATCGCGGCAGTGAAATATTGTTTTTAGGCATTCCTGAGTATTTCTGGACCATATTCGGAGCCAGCTCTATCTGGAAAGACATAGGCTGGAATACGATTGTGTATTTGGCGGCGATGACAACAATAGATCCTACGCAATATGAGGCTGCAGAGATTGATGGTGCGAACCGTTTCAAAAAGATGATCTATATTACGCTGCCTGGTATTAAGTCGGTTGTAATCATCCTGCTTATTATGAATATTGGATATTTGCTGGAGTCGGGATTCGAGCCTCAGTATTTGCTAGGCAATGGCATGAATGTGGACTATTCCGAAAACATTGATATTTTCGTATTGAAATACGGGATTGCCCAAAGTAATTTCTCCCTTTCCATTGCAGCAGGCATGTTCAAGACCGTGGTCAGCTTCATTCTCTTGTTCATAGCGAATAACGCTGCGAAACGTATGGGCGAAGCCAGGCTGTATTAGAAAAGGAGGAGCACGAATGGAAACCGTAGCTGTCAAAAAGAATAAACGGAACAAGCATCAAATGAACACTTCCTTCGGTGACCGCTTGTTCGTCATTTGCAACTACAGCTTTATGATTTTTTTGATGATCATTACTCTCTACCCATTTTTGAATGTACTTGCGGTTTCTCTCAACAGCGCACAGGATTCAATAAAAGGCGGAATATACCTGCTGCCAAGAGAGTGGACACTCGCTAACTATAGCTACATTTTAAGAGAGGCGACCATTTTTCATGCGACTTTCATATCAGTCCTGCGCACAGTCATAGGAACCGTCGTCACAGTCTTCTGCTCAGCGATGGTGGCTTTTACGCTTAGCAGACAGGAATATGTGCTGCGCAAATTCATCACTGTGGCCTTCATTATGACCATGTATTTTAACGGAGGATTAATTCCAAATTATCTCTTAATGAGAGATTTGGGGCTGGTGGGCAGCTTCTGGGTGTATATTCTTCCGGGCGTTATTGGCGTGTTCAACCTGATTATTATCCGTTCCTTTATCGAGAATCTTCCTGAAAGCATACTTGAGTCGGCAAAAATTGATGGTGCAGGAGATTACAGAACCTTCTTCAGTATTATTTTGCCGTTAACGGTGCCCGTGCTTGCAACGGTAGCTTTATTTTCAGGGGTATACCAATGGAATATGTGGTTTGATGTATTTCTTTATAATTCATCCGACAGCAATTTAAGCACCTTGCAATATGAATTGCAGAAAATTTTACAGAACTCCAATACAACCACTGGAACATCCAGCATGGATGGCATGATTCAAGGGGCAACTGGAGGACAGCAAAATATGGTTACGCCTATGGCAGTTCGTGCTACGATGACGATTGTTGCCTCGGTGCCGATTATTATGGTGTATCCGTTCCTGCAGAAATATTTTGTTAAAGGCATGATGGTAGGCGGAGTAAAAGGGTAAATTCGAGCTTATATTCAGAGAGGGGCGAATGCATGTTAAGAGAAGTGCATGTTGAAAATGGGATCGTTCAAGGTTTGCCCGCGGCTGATCCGCGTATTACCAGCTTCAAGGGAATTCCGTTTGCGGCCCCGCCTGTTGGAGAGAACCGCTGGCGTGCTCCTCAGCCTGTACAAAACTGGGATGGGAAATGGAAGGCGTATGATTTTGCTCCTATGTCCATGCAAGCACCGACCGTTATTGATATCAATAATATTTATTCTCGGGAATGGGCTGTTGATCCTAACCTGCCGATGAATGAAGACTGCCTTTACCTTAATGTGTGGACACCTGCCAAACAGACCGATGAGTTGCTGCCCGTTTTTGTATGGTATTTCGGTGGAGGATTCCAGGTCGGACATACGGCCGAAATGGAGTTTGACGGCGAACGTATTGCCCGTAGAGGGATTGTCGTCGTGACCGTGAATTACCGCTTGAATGCCTTTGGCTTTCTAAGCCATCCTGAAATTACTGCTGAGTCGCCCGATGCTCCGGCGAATTTTGGACATCTTGATCAGCAGGCAGGTACGCAGTGGGTGAAACGAAACATTGCTGCTTTTGGCGGAGATCCTAATCAAATCACAATAGGGGGACAGTCAGCTGGCGGCGGAAGTGTGCTGAGCCAGCTGACCTCCCCGCAAAATGAGGGACTGTTCCAGCGGGTCGTCATTATGAGCGGTGTCTTTACCCCGCTCTACCCAAACAACCCAATGCCGCCAAGGAAGCGCTCTCTTAAGGCGGCTGAGGAGGACGGAGCTTCCTTCTTTGAATTCATTGGGGTGTCTACTTTGGAAGAGGCTCGTAAACTGGATGCCGTATATATTCGTGATAAAATGCTGGAGTTTGGCGGTTTATGGGGTACCGTTGTGGACCATCAGTATTGTAATGGCAATCCTTATGACCTGCTTCTGAAGGGGCAGTTCCATAAGGTTCCGATTATGCTAGGAAATACGGCATCTGAATTTCTCAGCGTACCTGCTGTCAGCAGCGTGGATGAATTCAGAGCGATGGCTGTTGAAATGTTCGGCGAGGAAGCGGAGGAATACCTTAAGCTTTTTGCCGCTCATTCAGAAAATGTTGAGGAACTAATAAGTCAAGCTTCCGTTAACCATATTGAATATGCGGCCCGTGTTTCTGTTAAGGCCAACAGTGATTCTGGCAACGGCGTCCCTATGTACTACTATACTTTTGATGCTGATATTCCAGGCTGGGACAATCCGGGAACGTTCCATTCAGTGGATCTGTGGTTTCACTTTGAGACTCTGGCCAAATGCTGGCGTCCCTTTGTGGGCAAGCATTATGATCTTGCCCGTCAAATGTGCAATTATCTTGCCAATTTCATTAGCACGGGAGATCCAAATGGTAAAGATTCCACAGGTGAGGATATGCCTTCATGGAAACCGTGTACAGCGGAAGCGCCTTACGGCATGAAATTTGCGGATAAGGCGGAGTTTGTGGCGGAGCCTCCGAGTGAGGTTATGCAATTTCTAGTCAGGCAATATTTCAGGCATTAAGCAAGATCCATTTTTTGGTTTGCAGCTTGCTCTGAAATCCGATTTTAGCAAAATGAGCAAAGAAGCTGGCGCCTTGGTTACTAAGCGCCAGCTTCTTTTGCTGCGAAAACCTATTCCATTCATGTTCCTTTGTTTCTGAATCTATTAAGCATAAATCGGCAGGCTAATTGATTTGAACCAGCTGCCATTGCTGATGCAGATCGCCGCGGTATAAATTTTGTTGGATCTTTGCACCATTTGCCGTGGAGGCGCCCAGAACCTCAACTGCTTTGTTGCTATTCACATTAAGGATGCTCCAGTATCCGTTACTAAGCTTGATTAATCGAAACTGCTGTGCTGTATTGGAGAGATCCTGCATAAGCTGAATCGCTTCTCCGTTATTTTTCGTTCCGTTACGAACATCCATAACTTTATTATCAGATGAGCTCACGCTGCGCAGCTTGTAGTAGTTGTTGTAGGTTCCTTGATCCGTAACGACCCAGCGCTGCGCCGTCGTATTATTGTCCGTCGACTGTTGAAGCTGCAGGGCGTTCGTATTTTGCCCGCCCGGAACCTCTAGTGTTTTGCCTGAAGCGCGGTTCACAAGCTTGTACGTGGCACCGTTTGTCACTCCATTCCAAACCCCATTCCAAGGATTGAACTGGGCACGTTCATAATACCATTCAAAAATAAAACGGGCCATGCCATCGCGGGCCGCGTTGCCATCATACAGCAAGCCAGCTGTCGGGTCTGCGAACGAGCTTCTCGTGCCGGAATTCAGCAAAAATCCGTTCATATGGACGGCAATGCTCACATTGCCTGCTGCTGTGAAGATCGCTTTCGTGTTTTTGCCGAATCCCTCGCTAGAGCCGTTAAACAGCTCCCAATAGGAGGAGTCTCCGGGTTGTGTCTTAAACCAGGTAGTTTCTGTAATATTGATTGGATAATAATCAGCGCAAGGCTTAATATTGGTATCCCACTGCTGCTGCAAAGGTGCATAATTGTCATTGGCGCCATAGCCTGGATACCAATGAACCGAATAACCAACATTATTCAGTGGATCTGTCAGTGGATACGCTGCGCATAATTGATAGTATTGATCCCAGCCGAGCCCAGCCGCCCAGATAACATTATCTGCGCCTTTACTGCGAATGGTAGAGATTAATGAGTTTTGGAAATTTTTGAGCGAGTTCCAGTGGGCAACGAAATTGGATTGTGAAGGATGTCCGCCCCAAACACCGTTGACATCGGATAAAACAGGTTCATTGATTAGCTCGAACATGACGTTATCCGCGCTCTTAATGCCCGGCTGATCAGCTAGGTAGCCCCAGATCTGATTGAATTTAGCAAGATTGTCGGGTGTTGTCGCTTGGTTGTTATTCAACGTGTAATCGAGACCGAGTGTTACATATAAGCCTTTAGTCTTCGCATAGCTGATATAAGGAATGATGACGTTCTGGGTGACGGCCTGCAAGCCAGCAAAGTTATAGGTGCCCGCTGCAACGTCTCCCATGTCTTCACGGTCTATAAATAGACGGACCTGATTCATATACCATCCATGGCTGTTGCCGTATTTAGCGGAAGTGCTCGTAAAGGTATCGGTAATATCCTTCAAATACGCCAAAATAGCAGCATGCCGATTCCCGCCGTTCTGATTAAGATAGTAGTTGCTGTTCTGATAGGTCCAATAAGCACCGGAAGGCTGATGCCAGCCGCTAAGCAAAACGGGCTGACCATCAGTGTTTACTAGCTGGTTACCACTAACATGGAGCTTGGACATTGGCATGCCGACCCATGCTTCTGCAGCATTTCCAGTTAGCAGCATTGGTGACATCAATAGTGCGAGAAGCAGCATAATCTTGACTCCTAAGCTTACGTTCTTCTTAATCATTTGATACATCTCCCTTATTTTTGATTTATGTCATTCATGGTAGTACGTAGGCAGGGTGCAGCAGTCAATACCTTTCTCTGTGGGGGGACAACGGAACTGAATGTATACGCTTGCAAAATGAGTTTACTACTAGGCAATGATCGACGGAAACCTGTCGAATGATGGGGAATGCCCCGCCTAACTCTACTTTTGGGGTAGGAGAAAGAAGTATGAATCGACAGGTTGTTAGTTCTAAATGAAAGTACTACACTGTTGGCAGTGTAGTACTTTCATTCAGGAAAGGAAGTTAATGAACATGGCTAAATATCACTTAATATTGAATAACGCACCAGCAGGGTATGACCAATATGGGGAAACAGTCGCCTGCGGGAAAATAGAAACGGTTGAATATTTCTCAAGAACGGTAGGCACCTCACGCAACATGATGATTTACACACCACCCGGATATACAGAGGATCGAAGGTATAACGTACTTTATCTATTGCACGGTATCGGTGGAGACGAAACGGAATGGTACCACTATGGCAAGCCGCAAGTTATTTTAGATAATTTGTATGCAGCAGGCAAGCTTGCGCCCATGATCGTCGTCATGCCCAACGGTCGGGCAATGCCCAATGATCGAGCAGAGGGAGATCTATTCGATGCCGACAAGCTGAAGGCTTTCGAGAATTTTGAATATGATTTGTTATACGAGATCATTCCATTTATACAATCATATTATTCGGTTTTGCCCGAAAGAGAGAATCGTGCGCTTGCGGGATTATCTATGGGCGGAGGACAAGCGCTGAATATCGGGTTGGGGAATCTCGACCATTTTGCATGGATTGGCGGTTTTTCATCTGCTCCTAATACAAAGGCGCCTGAACGGCTAGTGCCTAATCCTCAGGAAACAACCTCGAAACTCAAGCTGCTCTGGCTTTCATGCGGAGTGCTGGATAATCTTAAACATATCAGCGACCAGACACATGCATATTTGTCCCAATATAATGTGCCTCATATTTGGTACGAGGAGAGCGGCGGCCACGATTGGCCCGTATGGAAAAATGATTTGTATCTTTTTTCTCAGCTTATTTTTCAAAAGTTTCAAGTTTAAGCTGCCAGCCGTCATAACCTGGCGAGTTGGGATCGAATCGAAGCACAGTTTCCGCTAATTTAATGTACGTGGCTTGGCAGTCGACCTGAGGGTCGCTGCCTTTTTTTGTTGGAATAATGACAGAGAAGAGAGAGGGCGATACCCATTCGGTTAGAGTATTGCATGAAGCTTAGGCTGAAAAATAAAGAAATAGAAAAAGTAACTTTTGAATAAAAGAGGTCACCTGCGATAGAGAGAACCTGACTCTTCCTCCACTATAATAAATCTATCCTGTTAATAAGAGTGAGGTTAAAGACTATGGCTACTCCATCCCCTGTAAATTCTTTGTCTAAGCAAGCGCATTCACAGCGACAGAGGGGCATCACCCTTTTGCTGCGAAATGTGGTGAAGCATCGCGTGCTGCTGCTAATGCTGCTGCCGACGAGCCTTATTTTTTTTGTTAACTGCTATATCCCGATGTTTGGGGTCTTCATTGCTTTCAAAAATATTAACTATATTGATGGCATTTTGGGCAGCCCGTGGACGGGGCTGGACAATTTCCGATTCCTCTTCGCGACCTCAGATGCATGGCGAGTAACCATTAATACGGTTTCCTACAATGTCGTCTTTATTGTATCCGGGCTAATTCTTTCGGTTGCGGTCGCCATTGCCGTTAATGAAGTGCGTGCCAAGCTTGCCTCGCGAGTCTATCAGACGATTATGATTATGCCGAATTTTTTGTCTATGGTCGTTGTTAGCTATATCGTGTACGCTTTTCTGCATCCGGAATACGGCTTTTTGGTGAAATATATTTTGCCTTTGTTCGGCTACTCTTCCGTAAATGCTTATATGCACCCACAGGCATGGCCTTATATTTTATGGATAACCAAAATGTGGCACTCTATCGGCATAGGCAGCGTCATCTACCTGGCGGCAATAACCGGGATCAGTGAGGAGCTGTATGAAGCTGCGAAAATGGATGGCGCTAGCAAATGGCAGCAGATCACCCGAATCACGATTCCGCTCCTTACTCCTGTGATGGTCATCCTGACGATTTTAAATTTAGGAGGTATTTTCCGCTCCGATTTTGGCTTGTTCTATCACGTTACGCTGGACTCTGGCGCGTTGCGTTCTACGACAGATGTTATTGATACTTATGTTTACAGAGGCTTGATTCAGCTCAATGATTTGGGAATGTCCTCTGCAGCTAATTTTTACCAATCGGTTGTTGGATTTTTCCTTGTCATTGGAGCCAATAGTCTGGCCCGTAAACTTAATCGCGATACAGCACTTTTCTAGAACGGAGAATCGAAATGAACCCAAAAGCAAGCGTTAAAACGTCTCAGAAGGCCTCCAAGCTAGCCGAAACGATACTTCACATCATATTCATCGCTTTTAGTCTTGCATGTATTCTGCCTATCGTGCTGATTGTCGCTATTTCGTTTTCAGATGAAAAATTACTGACTTTACAGGGCTACAAGTTCTGGCCTGACAAACTGGACGTATCCGCTTATCAATATTTATTTACCAATTCCACAACACTCGTAAAAGCCTATGGGGTTAGCCTTAGCGTTACCATTATTGGCACGATAATGGCAGTATTATTAATTGCCTTATACGCCTATCCTATTTTTCGCAAGGATTTTCCTTTCAAAAAAGCTTTTAATTTTTATCTGCTGATTACGATGCTTTTCTCAGGAGGGCTGGTGCCGTTCTATCTGCTATACGTCAATTTTTTGGAGCTGAAGGACTCGTTCGCCGCACTAATTCTTCCTGGCCTTTCGAACGCGTTTTATATTTTCATTACTCGTACCTTCTTTCAGCAGACTATCCCGGAAGAGATGATTGAATCGGGTAAATTAGACGGAGCATCGGAGTGGCGAATTTTCTTCCAGCTGGTTCTTCCTATATCACTTCCCGTCCTTGCAACGGTCGGTTTGTTCACGACGCTGATGTATTGGAACGATTGGTTCAATTCCATGTTATTCATTAATGATACGGATAAATTTTCCTTGCAGTATGTCATGATTCAAATGATTCGCCAAGCAGAGTTTTTTAAAAATCAATTGGCGGGCAGCGGCGTAGCTCTTATGGTGCAAGAAGCGGTTCCAACGGAAAGCCTTCGCATGGCGATGGTGGTCGTCTCGATTGGGCCTATCCTATTTGTTTATCCATTTTTCCAGAAGTATTTCACCAAGGGTCTTACCATCGGGGCTATCAAAGGTTAATTCGTCTAACTCTAGCTAAATAGCTGGTTAGAATATATGATTATAGGAATAGGGGAGGCAACAACATGAAGAAAGTGAAAGGGTATGGTATTGCGCTTGCTTGGTTAACCGTGACTATGCTCGCAATCTCCGGGTGCAGCAGCAATGCAGGCTCAACAGGTTCGCCTAACGTAGAACCGGCGTCAACCAGCAAGCCATCTGGAGACAACGCATCTGGAAATCCCGACATCTCGAAGTACCGCATGCTCAAGGTGTACACGGTAGGTAATTTCCCTCAGAACGACTCGAAGGAAGTTATAGCAGAAATCAACAAATATTTAAAAGAGAAAATTAATGCCGAGATTGACTTTCAAGGACTTCCTTGGTCCACATGGTCGGAAAAGATGGCGCTTGCCTACCAGTCCGGCGAACAAGTAGATTTAACCTTTGCTCCAAACTGGGCTGATTTTGCTAATAATGTATCAAAGGGAGCTTTCCTCCCGCTTGATGATCTGTTAGCCCAATATGGACAAGGCATTACCGAGACGCTAGATCCCCGTTTTCTTGACGGTGGCAAAGTAGATGATAAAATCTATGCCATTCCAACCAATAAAGAAATTGGTGAAAGCCATACGATTATGTTTAGGAAGGATCTAGTAGATAAATATGGATTTGATATCAACTCGATTAATACGCTGGAGGATTTGGAGCCATGGCTTCAAACGATTAAGGATAAGGAGCCTGGCATTGCTCCAATCTGGCTCTCGGGCAGCGGCTCCGATACACTTGGTTATTTCGACAAAACAAGGCCAAGTGTAGCAGAAAACTTTCGTTACGAGCTTGTAGCGGGTGCGCCTGCCGGAATCGTACTGGACACGAAGACAGACAAGATGATCATCAGCTCTATGGAGTCCGATATGGCTATTTATCGCATGAAGCTCTACAGTGACTGGTTTAAGAAGGGGTTCATTAACCAAGATGCCGCAACAACCAAAACGAGTGCCGAAGACGCGCTTAAGGCTGGGAAAACGTGGATGAAGTTCGGTTCCGACAAGCCGGACTCCGATAAAGAGGATTCCATCGCTACAGGCATTGAGCTCGTCAAGCTTAAAGGCAATGATCCCGAGATCAGCACGGCTAGCGTTAGCAATTCCATGATGGCCATAGGGCGTACATCCGTTGATCCGGAGCGGACGATGATGCTGCTGAATCTTTTGCATACCGATAAGAAGCTAATTAATTTGATTGACTTCGGTGTGGAAAATCGGCAATATGTCAAGGTAGAAGGTACGGATAATTTCATTAAGCTGCCGGCTGGCATGGCTACCCGTGCGGATACGGGATGGGCTCCGGGCATTGAATGGATGTTCGGCAATCAGACGCTCACTTATTTGTGGGAAGGAGAAAGCGCTGACAAATGGGAGAAGTTCAAGGCTTATAACGAGAAATCCCATAAGGTGAAGTCATTCGGCTTTAACTTTAATACGGTTCCTGTCAAAACGGAGGTGTCCGTCGTCAGCAATATTATTAAGGAATATCGCCCGCTCCTTGAAACAGGAAGCTTGGACGCAGACAAGGTTTTGGCTGAATATAATGAAAAGCTGAAAGCCAATGGTATCGAGAATATTCGCGCCGAGGTTCAAAAGCAATACGATGAATGGAAAGCGAAGCAACCATAAGCAAGCAAAGGGGAAGACTGATGAGGTCTTTCCCCTTTTGCGCCTCACAGGCGTTAATAGGATAGAAAAAGGAGAGAAAATGTGAAATTATCTTTGCAATTTAAAGTTAGCGCTCTCGTTTTGCTTCTAGTGACGCCTATTTTTCTTTTTTTATACTATACTAACATCTATTCTACAAACATAGTTCGGGAGAAAGTGGCAAAATCTGCATCGGATACACTGACCCTTCACTTAGGTGCTCTTGATGAATTGCTAGAGCAGACGAGCACTTATTTGCTTCGCACTTCAAACGAGAGCATGCTGCTCGAGCTATACTCGGAAAGTGATCCGAAAAGTGTAAACTATTATTTATCCATCCGAAAATTAATGGATCAATGGTATAGCGATGTCAGCTACTACTCCAGTATTCGCAGCGTGTTTGTGTATCACCCTGATCGAGATGAACTTTTCCTTAGCAGCCAAAAGGAGTATTACAAGGAGAAGGACGCCATCCGTTTTGGACTGTCTTCTCAGCTGAAGACCTTCAAGCTTCCGACTTCTTTGAAGTGGGAAATCGTTACGGTCGGAGGTGAGCCGGTCTTATTTAAGGTGCTGCCTGATAAAAGTGGAAGGCTGCTCATCGGTGTACTTGTCAGCATTGACTCATTGGCACAGCCTTTAACCCAATTGGAGTCTGTAAGGAGCGACGAAAAGATCGGCATCATCTCCAAAGATGGCAACCTGTTATGGGGACAATTCTCGAGGGAGGATCTTGACTTGCTCCGCAGTAAGTTGAAGGAGCAATCGAATCATGCTAACGCATCATTGCGCCTCCATGATGGGAGCAGCTACTTGTTTGTAGACAAACCGTCCATTTTCTCGGATCTCAACGTATTCATTCTGTTGGATGAAGAGTCGCTTTTGGATGAATTGCCTATGTTCCAACGCGTCATTAAAGCGATTCCTATCGCAGTGATTGTCATATTGGTTATTATGTTCTTTCTACTAAATCGGCTCGTGTTTAAGCCTATACAACAGTTGACCAGCGGGATGCGCATACTAGGAAAGGGACAACTGGATTACCGCCTTAAGGAAGGGAAATCGAAGGAGTTCCAGTTGATTACAGAGCAGTTCAATCGGATGGCCGAACAAATCGGAAATCTTAAGATCGATGTATATGAAGAGAAAATGAAAGTGCAGCAAGCAGAGCTTAAGCATCTTCAAGCTCAAATAAACCCGCATTTTTTCTTGAACTCTTTGAATATTGTCTTTCATCTTGTAGAGCTTCAGAAGTATTCGCTGATTAAGAAAATAATTGCCCATCTCGTTTCCTATTTCAGATTCATCATGAGCACGAACGATACGTGGATTACGCTTACTAGTGAATTGAATCATATTCGAAATTATATGGAAATACAGATGGTTATGTACCCAGGCAAGCTTAGCTTTCATGATCAATTCCCGAAGGAGCTGGAAAATGCGCTCATACCACCCTTGCTTGTGCAGCCATTCGTAGAAAATGCGATTAAGCATGGATTTATTAATAACACAAAACCATTTAGAGTCAGCATTACGATAAATGAAGAGGTTAGCAAGGATGACGCTAGGTGTATGGCCATCCAAATCAGTGACACTGGTCCGGGCTTCTCCGAGCTTCAGCTCGAAAGGCTTAACCTGGGGTTGTATGAAAAAGATCCGACTGACCGTCAATTAGGGATATGGAATGTACGCCGACGCTTGAGTATGTTCTATAATGAACGGACGAGTATTACCTTTAGCAATGATCCTCAGGGCGGTGGAGTAATAAAAATAATGTTGCCTATACATAGGAGGCTGTGATCTTACAAATGTACCGGATATTGATCGTCGATGACCAATATTTTGCCTTGCTCGGTTTGCAGCAAGGCGTGAATTGGGACGAATTAGGTATTGCAGATGTCCATCTGGCGGAAAACGTAGAACAAGCAGTGGAGTGTCTGGAGCGCCACCCTATAGATTTACTTATTTGTGATATTGAGATGCCAGGGAGGAGCGGACTGGAATTATTGGTCTGGGTATCGCAGCACTCACCGGACACGCTAACGATTATGCTCACCTGCCATGCTGATTTTGAGTATGCACAGCAGGCCATCCAGCATGGGGCGTTCCATTATTTGCTGAAGCCTGTCGATTACGAGCAATTAAAGCAGGTGGCAAGCTCAGCTATTGCAGAAGTCGCAAGAAAGAAAGAGCAGCATAAGTTTGAAATACTTATACGAGACTATCGAAGAAAATGGGAGCATCAGCTTCCTATATTAGTAGAACGCTTCTGGCAAGACATCCTTAGCCAGCGCACCTCTCTTCTTCTGGAATCGTTGCAGATATCTGCGCAAACTTGCGGCCTGGATCTCAAAAAGGAGGATCGTTATATTCTAGTTTTATTAGGCCTGGAACAATGGAAGGAAAATTTAAGCGCTCGTGATGAGGCTATTATGGAGTACGCCCTTCGCAATTTGGCTGGAGAACTGCTTCTCAGAGGGCTAGAGGGCGTCGTACTTCAAGATCATGTAGGCCTTAATTTGGCGATTATCTATGTGAGGGACGAAGAGGTTGTTGTTGGTAATGTGCTTGATTACAATTGCCGGCAGTTTCTTAATGAGTGCAAACGGATTTTTCATTGTTCCTTATCGATTTATATCAGCCCGACCGTATTGCTGCCTGAAATCGTTAGCGCTTACGCTCATGTGACAGAAAGAGAGCAGAGCAACCTAAACAGCTCACAGCAAATTTTCACTCCGACTTATCCGCCTTCCACTAGGCTGTTAAATCAGCTGCCGGTAGTTGCTCCAATAAACTTGTTTGCAGAGTGGGCGACCATTCTCGAGCTCGGCGAGCTGGAGGAGCTGGATAGCCGTGTTAAGCAATGGTTCTGTAGCAGTGAGGCGATCATATGGACGAAAGAATCGCATCGACAATTTATTCATGGCATCCTTTTTATCGTGCATACCATTTTGGCCAAAAAAGGTTTGTCCATGCACGAGTCAGTGGAGTTAAAGCAATTATTGGATAAGGAAAGTTACCCAAAGCATTCGGTAGGTTTGCAAAATTGGACACGGGGGATTCTAGGGGTGACCGTATTACTTCTTAGGACAAGCAAGAACGTTTCCTCTACCGTCGTCACCAAGATCAGACATTACATTCGTTCACGTTTAAATCAGGAAATCACTCGCGAAGAACTGGCCGCCCATGTCTATCTAAACCCGGCGTATTTATCCAGATTGTTCAAGAAGGAGACCGGATTATCGTTGTCGGACGCTATTATTCAGGAACGAATACAGGAGGCTAAGCGATTGCTGGAAGAAACCGAATACAAAATTACCGATATTGCGGAAAAGGTTGGGTATACCAGCTTGGGAAGCTTCTCTAACTTATTCAAACGAGTTGTCGGCGTTACGCCGCAGCTATATCGAGCTCGAAAAAAAACGAATCAAACCAGCTAGACGACACTGTTAATCGTTTGGTACAATATATAAGAACGTTGTTTTATATTATAAAACGAAAGGAGGGGTATGTATTTTATGCCCATCATTCAATCACTCGACCGGGCACTTACTATTCTAGATTTGTTTGATGAGCATACTCGAGTATTGAAAATAACCGAGATCAGTGTCAGGGTCGGACTGCATAAAAGTACGGTGCATTCCTTGCTTAAGACGCTTCAGCATCATCGCTACATTGAACAGGATGAAAACGGGCTGTATCGGCTCGGCATGCGTCTGCTGGAGAAGGGTCAACTGCTATTGCAGAGCTTTGACATCCGGGAGATTGCAAGAGGGCCGATGGAAGAGTTGTCAGGGAAGACGGGACAGACTGTTCATCTTGTCATCCGAGACGGAGCGGAAGGCGTCTATATTGATAAGGTTGAAGGCAGCAAAGCAGCCATTCGCTATTCCCGAATTGGCCGGCGGGTGCCCCTGCACAGCAGCGCGGTCGGCAAGATGCTGGCGGCTTACGTGCCGGAAGCTGAGCTGGAGAGGCTGCTGGAGAGCTACGACTATTCCATTCATACGCCACATACGATCTCAAACAAGTCGGACTTCCTGAAAGAGCTGATCTCCTCGCGAAAGGCGGGCGTTGCCTACGACCGGGAAGAGAATGAAGCGGGTGTCCGCTGTGCTGCGGCGCCGGTGTATGACCACAGCGGCCAAATTACGGCGGCGATCAGCATCTCGACGATGACGTCAACAGTTGGGGATGAGGAATTAGCGGCTTTCGTCCTGCTTTTGCGAGAAACGGCAGAACAGATTTCACGCGGACTCGGCTACCGTCCAAAATAATGCGATTATACGCAAAGATTCTGGACGGATCTTTTTTAGCATAATATGAGAACGGAGTTTTATAATATAAAACAAAATAATTGGAGGTCAAGTAATTATGCGTATATTTCGTTATCTTGAAAACTCGCTTTCCTATTTGGGAGTAATGACCGAAGACGGGGATAGTTATCGGCTAGATGCGCCAGATCTTATGACACTTGTCGCAAATGCCCGCACCGCCGGATTGACAACCGCTGCTTATGTTGGGACGATGCTTGGCAGTCTCTCGCCAATCGGCGCTCCGACAGAAACGCTGCAACTGACGACGCCGCTGGACGCACCAGAGGTATGGGCGGCAGGTGTGACCTATCAGCGCAGCCGCGAGGCGCGAAATTATGAGGCGACGGAGGGAAGGCTCGATGCTGACACCTTTTACGACAAGGTGTATGAGGCAGAACGGCCAGAGCTGTTTATGAAATCAACAGCCGCCCGTACCGTTGGACCTGGTGAAGCGGTATGCCTGAGGAGCGACTCCTCGTGGCAGGTGCCGGAGGCAGAGCTTGGGCTGGTCTTGGATAGCTCTGGCGCTATCATCGGCTATACGGCTGGCAATGACATGAGCTGCCGCGACATCGAGGGCGAAAATCCTCTTTACTTGCCGCAGGCGAAAATTTGGAAGCGCTCCTGCTCAATCGGTCCGTTCGTCCGACTTGCGGAGACGGTCGCTGACCCGTACGCGCTCTCGATTGCCTGCCGCATTTACCGAGATGGAGCGCTGGTCGTTGATGAAACGGCGCATACCGGCCTGTTAAAGCGCAAACTGGAGGAGCTTGTCAGCTTCTTGAAACGGGATAATGAGCTGTTCGACGGTACGGTTTTGCTGACAGGTACCTGTCTCGTTCCGCCTAATCAGTTTACGCTGGCCTCCGGCGATCGCATTGAAATTGAAATCGAAGGTATAGGGACACTGGTGAACACGGTAATTAGCACTCATGAGCTGGACATGGCTCCAAATCAAGCCTAAGGGGGAAAAAATAATGGTAAACAGCGAATACACGGTGAACCCGGAAATTCCGGCAATAGACAACTATATCGGAGGCGAGTGGAAGCCAGCGCTCTCTGGCAAGCGCAATGCTGGCTGCAATCCAGCTCGCAGCAGTGAAATCGTTAGCTTATCGCCCGACTCCAATCTTGACGATCTAGGCGCTGCGGTCGCAGCCGCTGAGGCTGCTCGCTATGCCTGGCGAAAGCTAACCGGTGCTCAGCGCGGCGCCTTGCTGTTCAAGGCGGCTGATCTGCTGGAGAGCCGCTTGGAGGAGATTGGCCGGGCGATGACCTGCGAGATGGGCAAGACGCTTGGCGAGGCGAAGGGGGAGACGGCCCGCGGTGCAGCCATTTTACGCTATTATGCAGGCGAGGGTATGCGTCCGATCGGCGATGTTATTCCAGCAACAGACGCTGAAGCATTGATGTTCACGACTCGCGCTCCGCTCGGTGTCGTCGGCGTCATCTCGCCCTGGAATTTTCCTGTGGCAATTCCCGTATGGAAAATGGCGCCCGCACTGGTTTTTGGAAACACGGTTGTCTGGAAGCCAGCGGCCGAGACGGCTGTCACCGCTTCACTCATTATGGCTTGCTTCCATGAAGCTGGCTTTCCGGCGGGCGTTGTGAACATGGTTATTGGCGAAGGTGCCGTCATTGGTCAGGGTATCGCCGAGCATCCGGGCATTCACGCCGTCACCTTCACGGGCTCTGACACGGTCGGTAAGCGTGTGGGCCAGATTGCTCTAGCACGTGGGGCAAAGTACCAGCTGGAAATGGGCGGTAAAAACCCGATCATCATCGCAGCCGACGCCGATCTAGACTTAGCCGTTGATGCGACAATTAGCGGAGGGCTTCGCTCAACCGGCCAAAAGTGTACCGCAACGAGCCGCGTTATCGTTGTGAGCGACGTTTACGAATCGTTCAGATCGAAATTGCTCGAGAAGGTCAATAGTCTGCGAGTGGGTGACGGCATGAACGCGGAAACGTGGCTTGGTCCGTGTGCTAGTCGAAAACAGTACGAAACCGTGCTGGAGTATATTCGCAAGGGCAAGGAGGAGGGCGCCGAGCTTCTCGTCGGCGGAGAGCAGCCGAATGCTCCAGAGCTCGCGGACGGCTATTTCATCACACCAGCCGTGTTCGATCGGGTGATGCCAAACATGACTATTGCAAGGGAGGAAATTTTTGGACCTGTGCTGGCACTGATTGAGGCGCGTAATTTAGACGAGGCAATTGAACTCGCAAACGATACGGAATATGGGCTCAGTGCCTCCCTCTATACGAGCAATCTCGGTTATGCTTTGAGGTTTATTCAGGAAACGGATGCAGGGCTCGTCCGCGTGAATGCCGAGACGGCGGGCGTGGAGCTGCAGGCGCCGTTTGGCGGAATGAAAGGCTCCAGCTCCCATTCTCGCGAGCAGGGACAGGCAGCTATTGAGTTTTACACAGCTGTGAAAACAGTCTTCATGAAGCCATAACTAGAAGGGGTACGCATAATGGATGATCTGGATCTGTTAAAAAACGTAATGGGATCGGACGAAGCGGATTATTTCGACGTGTTCACACATGCCCCGGGGCCATCCGGCAAGCTCCCGCTGACTCCGGAGCTTCTTCTGAACGAGCCTAGCGGCAATCTGTTCGGCTGGAGTCAGAACGTCGGCATGGGATGGCAAGCGGATCGCTTGCAGGGCAGGGAGGTTCTCATTTTGGGCACGCTTGGAGGTATCCGCAACGAGGATGGCACGCCCGCCGCGCTTGGCTATCACACCGGCCACTGGGAAATCGGCCTGTTAATGAAGGCGGCGGCGGCAGAGATTGCCGCAAAGGGCGGTATCCCTTTCGCGGCTCATGTGAGCGATCCGTGCGACGGACGCTCACAGGGCACGTCTGGCATGTTTGATTCACTGCCTTACCGCAACGACGCAGCAATGGTCATGCGGCGGCTAATCCGCTCGCTGCCTACCCGAGCAGCCGTTGTTGGCGTCGCGACATGCGACAAGGGACTGCCTGCGATGATGCTGGCGCTTGCGGGAATGAAAAGCCTGCCTGGCGTTATCGTGCCAGGCGGTGTTACACTGCCGCCGACGAATGGTGAGGATGCTGGCAAAATCCAGACGATTGGCGCCCGATATGCAAACGGCGAGCTGTCATTGGAGGAGGCTGCCGACCTTGGCTGCCGAGCCTGCGCGACGCCGGGCGGCGGCTGCCAGTTTCTCGGAACGGCGGGTACCGCGCAGGTCGTGGCAGAGGCACTCGGAATGACGGTGCCGCACGCCGCGCTTGCCCCGTCAGGTCAGCCGGTCTGGACGGAGATGGCACGCCAATCTGCCCGAGCGGCGATGGCGCTGGCAAGCAAGGGTCTTACGCTTAGTGATGTGTTGACGGACGCTTCTATCCGTAATGCCATGGTTGTTCATGCGGCTTTCGGCGGCTCTACGAACCTGCTGCTGCACATTCCAGCGATTGCCCATGCGGCAGGCCTTAAGGTGCCGAGCGCTGCGGACTGGGCAGAGGTCAACCGCAACGTTCCCCGATTGGTCAGTGTCCTGCCGAATGGCCCTGTTCCGCATCCGACAGTTCGTGTGTTTCTTGCTGGCGGTGTGCCTGAGGTGATGCTGCATCTTCGGCGACTCGGTGTGCTGGATGTAAGCGTGCTCACCGCAGCTGGTGTCACGCTGAACGAGACGCTGGATTGGTGGGAAACGTCCAAGCGGCGGCAGCATATGCGTAGCTATCTTGCTGAGCGGGAAGGTATCGACCCGGATACAGTCATATATAGCCCAGATCGGGCGCGAGCCGCAGGCTTGACTCCGACGGTTACGTTTCCGTCCGGAAATATCGCTCCCGAAGGCTCCGTCATTAAATCGACGGCTATCGACCCGTCGGTTCTTGACACCGAGGGCGTATTCCGGCATGTTGGACGGGTAAAGGTGTATACGACCGAGCGCGATGCGATCCGCGCCATCAAGACAGGCGGCATATTCGCTGGTGACATATTGGCATTGATCGGCCGCGGCCCAACAGGAACCGGTATGGAGGAAACGTACCAGCTGACGTCGGCACTGAAGCATTTGGCATTCGGCAAGCAGGTGTCGCTGCTGACCGACGCCAGATTCTCCGGCGTATCGACCGGGGCCTGTATCGGACATATCGGCCCGGAGGCGCTCGCAGGAGGTCCCGTCGGACGCCTGCGAGACGGAGACTGGGTTGATATTCGCATCGACACACGCAAGCTAGAGGGAGCGATCCATATGGTCGGCTGCGGCGAGCAGCCGGATACGCCGGAGGCAGGGACAGCAATTCTTGCCGCTAGGTCGCCGCATCCCTCTCTTGCGGAGGACCCGGAGCTGCCGGACGATACCCGTCTTTGGGCCGCGCTCCAGTCTGCCAGCGGCGGAACCTGGAAAGGTTGTGTTTATGATGCGGACCGCATTATTCGGACGCTGGAAGCAGGCATGCGCGTGCTAGCAAGGGAAGAAAGCGGCGGATAAGGCTAGTATAAAAAAACATCGACAGTCTGGACATTAATGATGAGTCCACACGACTGCCGGTGTTTTTTTCGCTCAAGAGAATGTATTCCAAGCTTTTTAGAGCAGAGACTAAACTGAAAAGAACCGTATTTTCAAATAAAATGTGGTAACATTTAATGATTAAGGCTAAGGAGAGGGAGAAAATGAACCAAGACGAGTTTTTTATGAAAGAAGCGATAAAGCTGGCAGAGCTTGCCGTTGAACATGGAAACGAGCCATTCGGAGCTGTTTTGGTTAAAGATGGAATGATTGTTTATTCGAATGAAAATCAAATTTATTCGGCAACAGATCCAACGTTTCACGCAGAATCCGGGTTGCTCCGAAGATTTTGTGCGGAAACAGGGATTACAGATTTATATGAATACACCTTATATTCGAGCTGCGAGCCTTGCTTTATGTGCAGTGGCGCAATGGTATGGACAAACCTGGGACGTCTGGTTTTCGGCGCTAGCAATCGGGATTTATGCAGCATTTTGGGTGAAGAGGGGAGCCCGTGCTGTGAGATTGTATTTGAGCATTCTCACCACAAGCCAGCATTCATTGGTGGAGTTTTGCGTGATGAAAATTTGAGTATTTTGGCCAGCTACTTCTCGCATCACGCAAAAGGCTAATGACGAGCTATTGATCAGCATAGTTGTTGTTTATTTTTCATCATTTTTGAGCGGAAATAGCTATAATGAGTCATTTAAAATCGTAGAGGATTCGTTATGATAGCATAAGAACGGTAGCAAGGAGGAGATGGAGGGGATTATATGAATCATACGCTTAAGTACTGTTTTGTAATAATCGTCCTTCTAAATGCATTATTATTATCGGCATGTGGAAACTCAGGGACTGCTGCTACAACAAACGATAACCGTACTGAGGACAGTAGTATTCAAAGCAGCGATCCAGAAATGATATATAAGAAGAAATGCATGTCCTGCCACGGTACTGATCTTCAAGGTAGAAGAGGACCCAGTCTCCAGAACATTGGAAGTCGATTAACGGAAGAGGAAATCATTGATATGGTTGCAAATGGCAAAAATGGAATGCCTAAGTTTAAAAAAAACATTTCGGCCGAGGACATTCAAAGTGTTTCCAAATGGTTGTCGGGGCTCAAATAAAAGGGAAATAGAAGCGATAGAGAAAATAGGCAAGGCCAGCGGTTATGATAAAAGCAGGCTCCATAAGCGAACATAAAAACGACCAGGCTGTAATGGGATACGGCTCGGTCGTTTTTGCTGTGCTCTAGGTTGTACTGAAAGTCGGAAAAACGCGGTAAGGATTTTGGTTGCTGCATGTCGAGCCTAACTCATAATTGCAATAATTTGCTTCAGGGCTTTTTTGGCTTCAGGAATTGGGAATACAGGAAATACATGATTCATTTTGGGGTACTCATAATAATTGATGTCAACTGCATGTTGGATTGCCTTTTCTTTGAATTTTCGGGCATCCGGAAGGAAAAATTCATGGGTTCCGATAAATAGCGAAATTTTCCCCAAGTTTTTAATATCACCATAAATAGGACTTACCAAATAGTGTGATTGTGGCGTTTCACCAGAGTATCTCTCTCCAGATTCAACCAATAATTCCCAGTTCAATAGCGGCTCTTTATTTATCATGGCTAATACTTCCGGATTGCTTAGTGTAATATCAAGCCATGGAGACAGCAGTATAATGTCCCTTGGTTGCGGTAAACCTTGTTCTAACAAATATTGAGCGAAGGCCAAGGATAAACCACCACCAGCAGAATCACCCATGATCACGATGTTTTCAGGTTTACCTATTTCCAGAAGATATTTGTAAATACTTAGAACGCTCTCAATCGCATCCATATACTGATAGTTCGGAGCTTTAGGATAGATAGGCACATAAACCGTACAACTTAATTGCTGAGTTAAGCTGTGCAAAAAATGCCAATGCCATGTAAGAGGCTGCTCAACATATCCTCCACCAGGCAAATACAAAACTATCCGAGCATCAGATTGAGAGTTAGATTTGAGAATATAAGTATCTACCGAGAGATTGTGATCTTTAATAATGTTATACTTTTGTTTAAGCTTGGCAGGCAATACATAGGGTGAACTATTAATAATTCTTCGTTGCTCCAAATAGTCATTAACGTTGTGTTTCTTTTTAGTTAGAAATAGCAATTGTTCAACAAGAAAGCTTCTTATACTTCGCATAATAACGACCTCCTTTCAGTAGAATACTAAATTACAAGCATAAAGGATATTTAATTATCATTTAGTATCGTAAATAAAATTTTAAGGATGATCATAAACGAATGAATATCACACAGCTACAATATTTAATTTCAACTGCAAGGTTTGGTTCATTTACTAAGGCCGCGAGTGCGCATCATATGACCGTGCCAACGATCAGTCAATCCATCAAACAATTAGAAGATGAAATGAATACCGTCATCTTTCACCGTACCAAGAAAGGTGTGGTTCCAACGAAAGAAGGAGAGCTTATTCTTCGTCATGCAGCAGCTATTCTTAATAATATTGATGTTATGCAAAACGAATTGCTGAATCTCAAAGAAGATTATGTTGAAAGCATCACGCTCTCAACTATTCCGGGACTTGTTCCTCAAGTTGTTCAGGCTACATTAGAGCTAATGCACAAATACCCCACACTCAAAGTTCAGATGATTGAAGGCGACACTCAGACTATTATGAAGCAAGTATATGAAGGTTATGCAAGTATGGGGTTAATTTCTTATAGCAAGAGCCAAGTGAACTCTTCATTTGAATGGTTTCCTATAGTAGAAGGTACAGCCGTATTGATCATGAACACGAAATCCCACTTACGTTTTTCTAAAATGATATCACCTGAAGACTTGGACAATCAGGTATTCGTTCTATATAAAGATGAACATATTGAAAATATCGCTCACAATCTGATGTCTATTAATCCTACAAACCGTATTGCTCTGATTACGAATAATATGGAGGCTTTATGCCAAATGGTGGTTAAGGGAAATGCGATCACGATTGCTCCAGACTTTATAGTGAAAGCTTTGTCATCCATCTACCAAGAAAACTTGGTTACTGTTCCGTTGAAGCAATTTTATTTGGATAAAGCGATTTTGGGAAGAATCACAAGAGCAAATGAGCCCGTTTCTAAAATGGTTGAAGAGTTCACGAGACAGTTATCGAGCCGAGTTGAATATTTTGGAAACGCTGAAACATAAACGGGATTGAATCTGAACAGCCATTTTCAAGTCAGCCCATAGACTTCATGAAACGCATTTCATGAAAATGTTTACATTAAAAAAACGAAGAGGTATAATAGTTAAAAATTAGTTAATATGTATAACTGCATACATGCTAACTCATAAAACTATTGGGAGTGATGGAATTGACTGAACGCATTCTTCCTATTGTTGAACCTCCTATATATGGTTATCTTTGCAATGCTTATCCATTAGCAATAGCTCTTCAAAATAAAAATGCAGAAGCATGGTTTTTTAGCAACTTTATACAACTTGTTTCTGCGGGCAACTTCCCCGAAGGGAAATTTTTCAACTTTTATAATTCGTATTATGAATGGGATACAATGTTTTTGAGCTGTCCTTTTATAAATTTTCAAAAAATACATTATAATTATTTAGAAAAATATGAAGGTAATTTAGTGGAGTTTATGTGTGACTCCATTAATACGGATGGATACATCTATCTTTATGTGGATGAATACTACATATCTCACATGGAGGCATATTTCGACTATCATATGTTTCATGAAATGCTGGTATTCGGATATAACAAAGAAAAGAAGAAGTTCAATGTATTAGGTTACAATTCCAAAAGAGTATTTGGGCAATATGAAGTGGATTTTGATGAGCTTGTAACGGCATTTCGAATGTGTGACAAAACGATAAGTAATAGAAAATATATATACATATTAGAATATAATGAAGACTATCAATATGATTTTGATCTTCAGCTAGTTTTCCAATCTTTAAAGCACTATCGTTTTAGTTTAAACTCATCTTTGAATTTCCGTGCACTTCATTCACCAAACTATTGGTGGATTTATGGCATGTCTGCATATGAGCTTTTTTTAAAGTATTTGCGGCATAATATAGGTGAATTGCATGAGAGAATTGACGATAGGCTTTTTCATACGATTTGGGAGCATAAAAATGTTATGGTTGAAAGAATAAAGTATATGATGGAAAATGAAATCATAAAAAATGATGGTAGCTTATTAAATGCGTACACATATATTAGTGAATGTTCATTAATACTTAAAAACCTTGTGTTAAAATATAATTTTAAAGAAGGAAAAAGATTATTAGATAATATTGTAGAAAAATTGACTGAAATAAAAAAATGTGAAGAAGCCGCAGTTGATCTGTTTCTAAATGTTTTAGGTTCGACATTGCAGGATGAAAAATCGGAATGGAATGAATACAGCCAGCCAACAAGCGCTTCGCCAGCCATTTAATTGTGTTTGCAGAAATCCTTTACATTAGATTGGTCAACCTTCCAATCCATTGTAAAGGATTTTTTATTTAAACATTGACAAGCTGAATGATAGCAAGCAAAGTGCATGCTATAGCATGTTTAATTTGATGTGCACAACTTAATGATAGAAGGATAGCTGTGTTCATGCTATAGCATGTATTTGGAAGGGGGCTTTGTTTATGTTAGATAAAAAGGTTGTGGTTATTACTATTACAATCGAGGGATCAGGTCTGATAAGGCAAAGCTTTCTGCAATCATGTCTACGAGCTGGTAATCATGTTTTTCCGCCCCCAATTCACAATGAAAGGCTGCCAATTGACTCGGCAGCCTTTTGCAAAAGCAATCAGCATCTTATTATTTTGAATTTGACCCGTCAAATCATCCAGTACAGTCAACAATTTGACGCCGAGATGTAATAAAAAACACGACATACCTGAGATGGGAGAGTGCCTGCATGACATGGGCGATAACTAGGCAATCTATATCGAGAGGTAACTAGCCCCGCTTCTTGATCAGTTGAATACAAAAAATATCATTACTTGGAAGCCCATTTTAATGAATATGGTTGCATACAAAAAAAAGTCCTTGAATACCAAGGGCTTTTTTTGTATGCAACCTATTTTGCTTTACGAAAAATTGTTTTGTGTTCCGTTTTGAAACTTACATTTTTCTCATAGCCCTTTTGAGGCATACGGAAAAATCCTATTTTTGTTAAAATATAAATAAGAAACTATAGCAGGTAGGTGAAAAATTGCGAACAGTAATCAAAATGACGGCAGTAGCGGGATTTATTTGTACGATTCTAGGAGCATGTTCTGCTTCTACTACCGCTCCTCTTGATCCGGCAGCCCTTGAGGCAATATTGACGACGCAGCCGACTGCTCCATCAGCAGGCGTCCCCATCAAGCTAAGTGCCGCATTTACAGGAGCCGAGCTTTCCGAATCATCGGAATTGACGTTTGAAATTCGGGTGGATGATCAGCAGTCGTTAGTGGAGGCTGAGAAGGGAGGAAGCAACACGTTTGAAGGGGTGTACACCTTCTCTAAATCTGGGACTTACGAGGTTTATCTGCATTTAAATACCGAAGATATTCATTTAACAAAAAAGAAGCAGGTTATGGTTCAATGACGAATGTGAAAAAATGGATATTAATATCACTCTTGGGTGTTGTGTCCTTTATTTATACCCCTCCTTCCATAAAAGCAGAGGAACAGGCCAAACATTTGCAGTCCCTCATTAATGAGGCACAGCCAGGCACTACGATTATTCTGGCACAAGGAATATATGAGGGACCCATCATAATTGACAAGCCGCTTCAATTGGAGGCGAAGCCAGGGGAAGAGGTCACAATAAACAATACTTCTAATAAACCTGCCATTCAAATTATCGCTAATGATGTGACGTTAACAGGAATTATAATTCGCGACGAACAGGTTAAGAAGCAGCCAACTGTGCTAATTCAGGCAGACGGCGTGTTATTGGATCAATTGCAGATCCATTCGGGCTCCTTCGGCATTATGATGAGGAAGGCTGATTATGGTGAAGTGCGAAATACGAGTATTGTATGGGCAGGAAAGGGGGCTAAACGGCCAATCAAGATGTCCGACAAGGGGAACGGAATGGATCTGTATGAGTCGGATAACAATACGTTTTATGGAAATACCGTCATCGCTATGCATGATGGCATTTATATGGAGAACAGCGACAACAATTTGGTAGAAGAAAATCATTTTGAGCGGCTGCGTTATGGCGTGCACTGCATGTATACAAAGGGAACGGTTATACGCCATAACATCGGGAGGTTGAATATTACCGGTGCTATGGTTATGGCGGCCCGTAAGGTTGAGCTTTCAAATAATCAATTCACGAAACAAAGTGAGAATGTGAACTCACAGGGAATCCTTTTGTTCGACGCACATGAAATAATGGTTTTCGATAATCATGTGGAGGGCAACCGGGTTGGGTTATACGTGGAGCAATCGACACTCAACCGTATTACAAACAATAGTATCGTTGGAAACTTTATTGGCCTCCAGTTGCTAGATGCTGAAAACAATACGATGAGCGGAAATCAGTTTATTGGCAATGTGGCAAGTGCTGAGTCTAGGAACAGTGTCAATAATACACTCGATGGAAACTATTGGGATACTTTTCAAGGCATTGATCTGGACGGAGATGGAAAAAGCGAGATTTCATACGCGATTAATCCTTTTTTTCAAAGCCTTGTGAAAGCAAAGCCAGGCTTTCAGCTTTTCTTTCAGTCTCCAGGTATGGTTTTTCTTGAAGGGCTTTACCAGTCGCAAAGAGAGCAATGGGCATCAGATGCTTCTCCTTTGATGCAGCCAACGGGAAATGCTCGCTTCGTTATATCCAAGCAGACCTTGCACCACTCCGCTATCATAGGGGTTTTACTGCTTTGTCTATCTATATTAATTATTTATACGGGGGTAAGAAAAAGATGAAAAAGAAGTCATTTAACGCCATGCTTTTGATAATAGTTATTGCACTGCTAACGAGTGCCTGTGGAGCAAAGGAATACAAGCCGCAGGCAATTAATGAAGAAACCGATACATGTGTCATTTGTAACATGGCGGTAAAAGACGACCCTTATGCTACGCAAATCATTACGAAGGATGGACAATCCCTGAAATTTGATGACATTGGCTGTATGAACGATTGGAAGGTTCAAAATGGAATGGAGACGGTAGGAGCAGAGTTTGTTAGGGACCATAACAGCGGGAACTGGCTCAAATATGAAAATGCCTATTATGCTTACGACGCGGAATATGTGACCCCGATGGCTTACGGCGTTATCGCCTTTGAGAACCAGGCTTCCGCACAAGCATATATCGCTGAACAAGGGAAGGGCGAATTGCTTAGCTCAGCTGATCTAAAGGATCATAAGTGGGAAGTGAACCGCGATATGATGGACATGGAAAATATGGAGATGCACAACGAAAGCATGCACTCCCATGATAATAAAGAAGAGATGGAAATGGGTCATGGAACAGAAGGGAAGGACTCGTGATTCAGACCGCGCACGTTGCAATAAGGGAAGTAAGGCTAGGGTTTCGCAATCCGTGGGCGTATTCCTTCATGGGACTTTTTGCTTTATTTATGCTATGTCTGCTCCTCATCAATGCGCAGGGTTATGTCCAAGGCTATTCGGGTACTACGGGGACGACGCTTAACTTAATTTTATACTTATTGCCACTAATGGCATTGCTGCTGGGTTCTTTCTCCTTGACTGCCGAGAAGGAGGACGGGAGCTGGGAGCTGTTATCCGTCTATCCGTTAAGCACATGGTCCTTTATCCTCGGCAAATATATCGGGCTCGCGATTGTGCTGCTTGTTATTGTTTCGATAGGCTTCGGTCTGGCAGGTGCTCTAGGATTTACTGCAGGCTCTGGCTTTGGACTGCTTACTTACTTGCAACTGCTGGCTTTTTCCAGTAGCATGGCCTTATTTTTTCTAGCTATCGCCCTGTTAATAGGTACGCTAGCGAAAAACCGTTGGCAGGCATTAACGATTGCCGTAGCGATCTGGTTTTTTGCGATTATTGGCTGGCCTCCACTGCTTATTTCTGTGCTTGGCTTCATGCCTTACCCCATGATTAAACCTACGGTGACGCTGCTTACCTTTCTTAATCCAGCCGAGCTGTCCCGGCTATTTACAGTTGTGAGGCTTGGAGGAGGAGCTATTCTAGGTCCTGAATATTATGAATGGATTACATGGATCAGACGGCCTAGCGGCAGCTTTGATTTTGTAGCAGTTGCACTGATATGGATTGGAAGTGTAATGGCAGCTGCACAACTCATATGGGAGAGGAGGCGCTTGCGTGGTTAAACCGATGGTTAGGCTAGATGGGATTACTAAAAAGTTGAAGAAGCAAGTAATTATAGAAGGGCTTAATCTACAAATAGAAGAAGGCCAAATTGTAGCATTATGTGGTGGAAACGGTGCAGGCAAGAGCACGATTCTGAGAATGATTGCGGGTATTTCACATCCCGACAGTGGCAAGATTACGGTTGGCGGTTTACAGTGGAAAAATAATCGTAAGCGCTATGCGGACCTTATTGGCTATATGCCTGATGATTTTCGCTTTAGTCAGGGGTTGACCGCATTTGAAACACTCGCTTTCTGGGCCGCGCTTCGCGGGGTACCTCAGAGGAGAGTAAAGGAACTTCTGCAAGAAGTTGGTCTTGCGGATACGGGGAAAAAGTCAGTCTCCAGCTTCTCCAAAGGAATGAGGCAGCGTATATTGTTTGCGCAGGCTTTGCTGGCAAAGCCGCCTGTCGTTCTAATGGATGAACCTACGAATGGACTTGATCCTTACTGGATTGAATCTTTTGTACGTATGGTTAAAGAAACCGCCAAAAGCGGTCAGACTGTTATCTTCTCCACGCACCAGCTTCATGTTGCCGAAGCTCTGGCAGATCGTATTGCTTTGCTTCGAGGAGGTCAAATTGAGCTTGAAGGAACAGCAGCCGATATTCGAGCGCAGCTAGGCGCGGGCGGACTGCAAGCAGCATTCGCTGAATGGTTTGGATTAACTGGAACGCTTAACGGCTACTAATAGGATACTAATTGTATAGGCTATTTTAAACTTAAACCCAATAATCCCGAGCTTGTGGCCCGGGGCTATTGGGTTTAAGTTTGGTAATTTAATGGTGTTCGCTTTAATGATGTCCGCCAGCGGCTGGAGCAGACGCATCGGAGTGCTGTGTGCTCTCAAGCTGTACAAGGCGCTGTGTGTCTTTCTAGTTAGCCGATGACTCATTAAAGCTATCCTACCGGATATGAAACCAATCTCGTTCATCATTTGTTCAAAAATACTTTTTAAACATTTAACTTTACAAAGTAGCATAGTTAATGTATATTCAGAATGACAAGAGGTTTAATTTACCATAATAACCATCAACTTACGGAGGTGTGAAAGACAAACAACGATCAGATCGGGATTTTTGATGCTCAGTACAGGGCGCCTACAATTGGTATTATGCTGGTTCTGGCAACCGTCGCTTTCGAAGGACTGGCTATCACGACTATTGCCGCGAAAATGACACAAAGTTTAGAGGGCATTCATTTATATGGTTGGATCTTCAGCGCATTTTTGTTATCTCAGCTTATTGGAACCTTGGTTATGGGTCAGCAGGTTGACAAGCGCGGTGTTTTTACATCCATGCTGGTATCTTTTAGTGTTTTTGTGCTAGGAACTGTGGTCTCCGCTATTTCTATAGATATGCACATGCTTATTGTCGGTAGAGCCCTTCAAGGTTTTGGAGCGGGGGCCCTGATCACATGCGTTTATACCTGTGTGACATTGCATTATCCAGATGCACTTCGTACTCAAATCCTGGCCGCATTTTCTATGGCATTTGTACTGCCTTCCTTGATTGGGCCTTATGTAGCAGGCCTTATTGCTTCCTATATCTCGTGGCGATATGTTTTCTGGATCGTTCTACCTTTAATTGGATTGGCGCTCAGTCTTACATCCCGCTCTTTCCATGATTTGCAGCTTCGGCAAGATCTGACAGGTCCAGCGCGAGCAACCGACTCGAAGATTATTTATGCGATTCTACTTGCCGTTGGAACGGGGCTGTTACTCACAGGACTTGGTATCATAACCGATTGGAAAGGCATAGTACTCACTTTGGGTGGATTGGTCGTCATGATCTCGCCAATGCATAAACTTCTGCCTGTGGGCACTTTCTCGGTAAAAAAAGGATTGCCTGCTACTTTGGTTTCCAGAGGGCTATATGTTGCTTGTTATTTTACAACGGAAAGTTTTCTGATCTTGGCACTAACCGAAGTGAAGGGGTTATCAGCTGACCTTGCTGGCCTTCTTGTAGCAGCAGGTTCTCTGAGCTGGTCCGCCGCTGCGTGGTTGCAAGCTAAGCTTGATGCACGAGATCAAGGTCTTGCCCGAAAGGGCAGAGTCATGACCGGCATTGGGATTATGATCGCTGGAACTGTACTCGTGATCCTGGCTCTTATTTTGACGGACGGTGGAATTATGCTCATCCTTCTCTCGCAAATGATTACAGGGTTGGGTGTTGGATTGGCCAACCCTACTACTGCAGCCATTGCTTTACAGCATGCCATGCCCAGGAAAGAGGGAGAAATGTCCGCGAATCTGCAATTTGTGGATTCTTTCTATATGGGAATAAGCATTGGAGTTGGTGGCGCTCTGATTGCCTTGTCCGAGACTTTACAATGGGGCATATCCACAGGCGTTTTGATCGTGTTAACACTGCAATTACTATTAGTCTTGTTAAGTTTCTTGGCAGCACTACGAATTAACAAACTCGTTCATCAAGAACTTCATCCGATCAGTCAGGTGAAGGACAACATTTCCATGTAACGGATGACAGCCGCGTCGTTAAATACATCACGAAGAACGGGGGGGCAAATTGCATGGGGAGGTAGATAAGATGGCACGTGTATTAGTAGTCATTACTCCAGCTGAAGGACATGTGAATCCGTCGTTAGGATTAGTTACTCAGTTGACGAACAATGGTGAGGAAGTCATCTATGTATGCACGGAGGAGTATCGTTCCCGAATTGAACAAACCGGTGCCCAGATACTTACCTATCCATTTCCACAAGATGCCTTCTCTCATGATCCGGTGTTGAAGCCTCAGGAGTACAAGCATTCTTATCAGTTCATTCATATGATGATAAGCGGAATCATTCGGAGGATTATCCCCAATGTGCTGCGATTAATAGAGAATCAAAAGTTTGACTATATAATATTTGATTCCCTGATGGGATGGGGAGGGACTATTCTTTCAGAAAAACTGGGCATTCCCGCGGTGTGTTCAATTGCCTCCTTTGCTTTTATAGAGCCTCTTGGGTCTGGATCAGACCTTAATGAGACGGAGACGAAGGAGCTTTATGAGACTACGATGAAGATAGCAACTGAGTTATCCGAAGAGTTTCAAGTGAGTATTCCAGCCATGGAAGAGATTCCGGCACATGCAGGTCAGTTAAAGCTCGTGTACACTAGCCGTTATTTTCAGCCGCAGGCAGAAAAGCTGGATGATCGTTTTATTTTCACTGGTCCTTCGATCATAACACGTCAAGATGCTCCGGTCTTCTCGTTCGAGCCGCTTCGCGAACGCTACCCTCAAACCGTGTACATTGCCATGGGTACGATTTTAAATAAGAACTTGGATTTCTATCAGCTTTGTTTTGAAGCATTAGGTGACCTACCCGTGAATGTTGTTCTATCTTCAGGGAAATACACGGATATGGAGCCGCTGACGGAACAAATTCCTCCTAATTTTATCGTCAAGCCATATATTGCACAGTTGGAAATGCTGCAGCATACAGATGTTTTTATTACACATGCTGGAATGAACAGCACGAGTGAGGCGCTATATTACAACGTTCCGATGGTGATGATCCCATTAACGTCAGATCAGCCTCTTGTTGCAGATCGGGTACAGGAGTTGGGCGCGGGTATTACTTTGAATAAACATAACCTCAGTGCAACTAATTTGAGAGAGGCGTTAATAGAAGTCTTACACAATTCACTTTATAAACGGCAGGCTTACCTCATCGGCGAATCTTTACGCCAGGCTGGAGGCTACAAGCGGGCCGCCGAAATGATCATGAGTCATATGGGTTCAGCCCGAGGAAGTTACACAATTTAGTGGTGTTCCATTCAAAGTCGCTTACAAAGCGGCTTTTTTTGTTTTTAGGAACCAAGTTGTTGTCCAAAGCCAAGGACAATAACTTGGGAGCAATGTCTGGACCGAAAAGCGGCAACATACTGGTTGTATGGCGCAAAGTGGTGCTATTGATGAGTGAAGCTTCCTTACTGGTTTCTCATACGATATTCGGAAGGAGTTTGGCCAGTTACGGATTTGAAAATACGACTGAAATAGTGATGATCAATATAACCAACTTGAACAGCTATATCCTTTAATTTCAGAGTATCATTTTGTTGAATGAGTTGTTTTGCTTTTTCAATACGCTTATTGGTCAAATATTCCACAAACGTTGTCTGACCATATTGACGAAACATGGACCAAACGCTGGTTCTTGAAGCTTCAAATTTTTCGCAAATATCATTCAAAGTAAGTGGCTCTGATAGGTTGGTTGTGATGTAATCTATAACTTTTTGGTAATACAATGATGAATCGTCGTTAACGTTTTCGACTTCGGCTGTGTTAGGAAATAAAGGAGATAGCATCTGGCTAAAGGCTTCTCTTGCCTCTTCAAATCGATTGGCGAATACGATAATTTCTTCGATCTGCTTGTTTAAGCGGTGCAGCGTAAAGCTTGTCCATGACGGTACATATTTGGCAACACTAAAGAGAATATATTTCAAACTTCGTTCAACAATATGGTTGTTGCACATCTCGTGGTTCCATTCCTCAAAAAGCTTCTGGAGCTCTACCCCAAAGGCCTGAGCTTTTTTACTCGCAGCCAAGTTAATTAGATATTGAAGTCTATCCTCCCTTTCTTTCCATGCAGGAGGAGCAGCAATAGGAAGGAGGGAAGAATGAAGCTGGTAACCTATGATTTTTCTTAGGTCCAGTTGCTGATATAAGCTCTCTATAGCACTAGTTAGACAGTCAATTCCCACGGGATCTGGTGTGTAAAGGAAGGACATAAGTTCAGGTTTTTTTACCATATTCAAAAATAATGGCGTAGGCTCAACTGAAGAACAGAAGGAATCTTCTTTAGTTAACCCAACAAATACGAGATAATCCCATTTATTTGTTGAGACGACCCATATGTGATTCTCTGGATTTGGAATCATATATTCATGTGTTCTCATCAAAGCAATTATAAAATGCTCATGTGAATTCGGAGATGATTTTTGCCAGCGTATGTGATCGTCAGGGTTTGAAATATCAAGGACTTTTTGCAGCCATATTGAGATTTCCTCTCTTTTGCGAGCCTCATGCTTTCTATAGAGATTATGCAGCAACAGATTCATTGCCTTTTCGTCAATTGGTTTTAGTAAGTATTCCATCACTTGTGCTCTAATGGCTTCTCGTGCGTAGTCAAAAGAAGGGTAGCCACTGACAATAATAACAGGGAGGTCTGGCCAATTATTCTGTATGGTCTGCGCTAATTCCAATCCATCTATGGACGACATTCTAATGTCTGTAAACACAACATCGGGACGAGTAGATTGAATGTGGAGTAAAGCTTGCTCACCGCTATAAGATTCAGCGATTTCTACTAAAGGTTTACCATTTTCCAACCTGAATTTCTCTATGATTCGCTTTAATTCATCTATGAAAAACGGTTCATCATCGACAACCAAGATACGCATGAATACCTCACCTTTCTTTGCAATCGAGTTTCCCTGAAACTAAGACAAAAGCGCCATTTTCCCTACCATTACCAACAATGAAGTTAAGTTCTTCTTTATACAACAGTTTAAGTCTAATATATGTGCTAATTAGACCCATTCCTCCGATAGTTAGGGGATCAATGGCTTGGCCCATTCCTATTTTTTCACTGTTTTCGTTCATTTGTTGGTAAATATTGGCTAACTTATCCGTTTGGAATCCTTGACCATTATCTTTAATTAGTAGCTCCCATCGGTCTTCAAATATATTGATGTGTACATGAATGATAAGAGTTGGATTTCCTGTAAAACCGTATTTGATGCAGTTTTCAACTAGAGGTTGTATGGTTAATTTGGGAATCTTAATCCTTTGAACTTCTTTAGGAACATCAATGGTATACGTAAGACGATGCAAATATCTAGTTTTGATCAAATGTAAGTAGTCACTTACAAATTTTATTTCTTCGCCCATGTCAACTACTTTATTTGCGGTTGAAATAGGGTATTGCAGAAATTGGGCCAATTTCCCCGAAATTTCAGAAATCTGATCATTCCGCTCTCTATCAGCCAATGCTTTAATAACTCCAAGCATATTAAATAGGAAATGAGGATTAATTTGCGCTTGCAGAACCTCGAAATGCGAGCGCAGTTGCATTGTTCGAAACTGCACAGCTTCTTCCAAAGAGATCTGCAGTCTTTCGTTCATTCTCCGGAAAGAACGGTTAAGCATGTCAATAGCATCCTCTTTCCATTTATTCTCAATGTTAGGGCTGCGCTCATCCAGCGATATGGAGTCAATTGCTTTTCTAAGCTTAATCAAAGGAGCAGTCAATGTTCTGGATAAGATGTAGAAAACGGCTGCTGATAAGAGAATTAATAGCGCGACTGCTAAAAAAGTAACATTCCGGAAAAGCTTTAGAGATGCCAACATCTCGTTCTTAGGAATGAGATACATGACAGTGAGCGGAGTATAGGTTGAACGTATGGCAACCGCATAGGAGCTCTCTTTACCGTTACTATTAAGATATGAGTTGAAGTAGTTAGTGTCTTTCATTTGGGAACGTACCGTTTGAACAAGCTCTGCAACATTCGAACGTTCATCAGAAAACGGGAAGATGATCGTTTGGTCAGAAAATAAAACGATGCTTACCTTGGAAAGCGGCTTCTTTCCCTGATAAGCCACTTGCAACAAATCTTCAACCGTGAATTGTACTTCTAGAAAGCCAATTTCACGGTCGGCGACACGTAGTTGTCGAGAGAAAGAAATCACAGGCTGCGTTCCTCTTTCGTTGGAAGAGATCCATGGATCATGATCAAACATGCGAACAACAGTGGCGCCTTTAGCCTGGCGAACGACACTTAAGTCCATCTCGTTTAATAATTGCGGGGCTGTTATCGTGTAATCTTTATTGGAGTACAAGTTACCGCTAACGTTATAAATACTCACCCGATGCACCTGCTGGTGAATTTCTGTCAGTAAAGAGAGGCTGTTATAAATGGATTTACTGGCATTAAGTTGTTCAAAGTCAATGCCAGTAGAGGTTAAAGCATCTAATCGCCGTACAACGGAATTATCAGTGTTATCTAAATAAAGCTGGGATGTGATATTAGCGAATTCATGGAACCATGTATCGACTTGGGAGGAGGAGGTTTCCACTTTCTGCTCGACATTGCCCGAGATATTATCTTCAATATTTCCTTTCAAATACAAATACATAGGGACCCCGATAACGGTAGCGAAAAATAGTATGGTGATTAAATATGTAATGAACAATCGAAATTGGAATGTTTTGTAAGAAAACAATATGATACCTCCTTCCTAAAAGGTATTTCAAGCTTACTTGAAATAAAGTAAGGGCGCAACATAATTATCAAGTTAGAAGCACAATGAATAATAATCCACTTCGTCTTGAACAAATCTCCATTTATCATTAAAGTGAAATCGTATACAGTACAAATGTAAGCACATACAACCGAGGAGGAACAAAGATGAGGGGTATATTTTCTGTAAAGTCTACAGGGAAAATGACAGCTATTTTGGCAGCTGCATTAATAGTAACAACGGCATGTGGAAACGGTGGTAGTTCTTCTTCGCCAACATCTACAGTGGGTGTTGATGCAAGTCCACAAGCAGGGGCAACGGCTGAACCAACCAAAAATATATCACTTAAAGTTTTAATGCATGCCTCTTGGTATCAAGCGGGGATGGAAGCCGTCGTAAAGGATGCAGCAACTAAGGGATTTGATTTGCAAATTGAGAAGGTTGCAGAAGGAGAGCAAGGGGATAACCTGATAAAAACTCGTTTCGCGACACAAGATAAGCCAGACATTTTGATGTATTATACGGGTCAAGCCCAAATTTCACAGCTTGGTGATCCAGCAGATAACTTTGTTTTGCAGGATGGACAAGAATGGATGAAGAACTTTGATGCAAAAGCATGGACAGGCGCCATGGATGTTGATGGAAAATTTTACGGGGGGCCTTATCAAGGGATCAATGCAGGTGTCGTGCTTTACAATAAAAAATTGTTTCAAAGCTTAAATTTGCAAGTGCCTACGACGTACGATGATTTGTTGAAAGTAAGCGATACCATTCTCAAAGCAGGGAAAACGCCGGTCTATTTTGCAGGAAAAGATGCTTGGACCTTGCAATTACCTGCGTTTCAAGCGGTGGCTACGCCAGAATATTTGGGAATCGTAAAAGGCATTAATGATAACACGGCTAAATTCGGTGATTTGGAAAATTTTAAAAATGGTTTAAAACAAATGGATGATTTGAAATCCAAAGGTTATATCAATGAAACCTTCCTCTCCGATACTTATGACAATGCACAAAAAGCGCTCGCGACGGGAGAAGTTGGTATGTTTTATATGGCTACTTGGGTAATGTCTGATATTGCAAAAAAATTCCCGGATCAAGTAAACGATATCGGTGCTTTCATGATGCCGATGGAAGATGGAAAATCCCACTTAGCTCTATTCAACCCTAATTCGATTTATATTGTAAAAGGTGAAAATCAGGATGCAGCGCAAAAATTCATGAACTATTTCGAATCCATTGAGACGCAAAATATTTTCTTCAGTAATGAAGGAGGTATTCCTGCGATTAAAGGTGTAACGGAGACGAAGCTCACACCTGCGGAATTAGATTCCAAAACGCTTGTTGATGAAGGTAAGGGAGTAGTTAACTTTGGAACAGGGTTTAAATATTCGTATGGGAGTCCCGATTCATACATTCAAGACTTTATGGCTGGTGGGAAAACAATAGACCAAGTTATGGATGCGATGCAGAAGGAATTCGTGAAGAATGCGAAAGCCAAAGATGATCCAAAGTTTCAATAATTAAATTTAATAGAGAATGTAGAGACTGCGCGCAGCTCTCATTCTCTATTCATAGAGGGGTATCATATGCAAACACTGATTAAAAGAAATTACTCCTACGGCATGCTTCTTCCCGGGCTATTGCTATTTGTCATTTTTTTTGTTCTTCCCTCAATTGCTAGCTTTTATTATGCATTTACGAACTGGAGCGGCGTTGGAAATTTCCATTGGATTGGATGGGATAATTTCAGAAGCTTAATGGATAGCGATGATGCCTCGATAGCGTTTCGCAATACTTTTTTGTTTACGTTCCTCACAACGATTGTCAAAGTTGTGCTCGGTTTGGCGCTTGCCCTATTTGTAAATCAAAAATTAAAGACAGCGGTTTATCTTCGATCTATGCTTTTCTTTCCAGCCATTCTCAGCAGCATTGCTGTTGCTCTTGCATTTACAGCCATTTATCATCCAGAGCAAGGGATAATAAATCAAGCGCTAAGGTTTGTTCATTTGGAAAGTTGGACCCAAAATTGGATTACGGATCGGCAACTTGTTATGTATTCCGTATCATTCGTAGAAATTTGGAAGTGGACGGGCTTCCATATGGTTTTATTTCTAGCAGGTTTACAAACGATCTCGCACGATATGTATGAATCATCAACCATTGACGGAGCCAATAAATGGAAACAGCTTCGATATATCACACTGCCGCTTCTACGATCAGTCATTAATGCTAATATCATGTTTTGTATTATTGGTGGCCTGAAGGTATTTGATATTGTGTATGGACTTACCGGAGGTGGGCCAGGCAATGCCTCTGCTGTCCTTAACACCGTCATCTTCAAAAACTTTGCGCAAGGACGATATGGAGAAGCTACAGCTGCCAACGTCATCCTCTTCTTAATCATTGTTTTTATTGTGCTTGTACTGAATAAATTATTAGGAAACCGAGAAGAAGAGGGGTAAGATCATGTCCGTGTCGGTTAAACGTTATTCGATGGAAATCATAGCTGTTCTTATAAGCATGTTTGTAGCCATTCCTTCTTTACTAATCTTACTGAATTCATTTAAGAATCAGCAGGAAGCAGCGGATTTAAGTCTCTCAATCCCACAAGTTTGGGCTATATGGGATAATTATTCAACGGTATTTCGTGAAGCCCATATTATAAAAGCCTTCGGTAATACGATTCTAGTTACAGGAGTAAGTGTGGTAGGAATCATTATGGCATGCTCTCTCACTGCTTATGTTATTCAACGTCGGAATGATGCCTTTTGCCGGTTTTTACGTTCTCTATTGTTGATCGGTATGATACTGCCCATTTCGATCATTACTACGTATATGCTTTTAAAATCATTGAACATGAGCGGCAATTATGTGGGGATTATTTTGTTATACATCGCAACGAGCTTCGCCTTTACAACTTATTTGTATATTGGATTTTTCACAGGTATTCCGCGAGAAATCGACGAGGCGGCCAGTATGGATGGGACTGAAGGACTTCGCTTGTACATAAAAGTGATTTTTCCTTTACTGAAACCGATTAATGCCACCGTCTTCATTTTATCCTTTATGACCATATGGAATGATTTTAATTTATCGTTATATTTCTTGAATAGCCCCAGCCGTTTTACTCTCAGTTTGACTGTTTTTTTCTTCTTCGGTCAGCATTCAGCAGACTGGAATTTAGTATTTGCGGACATAATGATCATTTCTTTGCCAGTTATTACGGTTTACTTGTTAATGCAGAAGCATATTGTATCAGGAATGACGGCTGGAGCGATTAAGGGATAGAGTCTAGGCTGTAATAAGGAAACTTATTATAGCCTCCTGTTTCTCTGCTTTACACGAAAGAGCGGGCGCGGCGTTTAATTAAACAGTCCGCGTGGATAATAACAACTAAAATGATTGCGCTTACATGATGGTGAAGCTTGAAAAAGCAGGAATAGCTACGTAAACATGCGAGAGGAGGTGAGTTGAGTATTAGTCAATGAAAAAAAGAAGGATGTTAGATTAGAACCTGACGGGGAGTGAAAGACAATGACAAACGTGAAGATGACAAAAGCTGTTGCAATGTTGCTTATTGCCTTAATGACATTTACGATGGCATGGGTTGGTGCGCCATTAAAGGTCAGTGCAAACAATAACACGTATTATGTCGATTCGGTAAACGGAGACGACAGCTTAAACGGTACAAGCACTTCAACTGCATGGCAAAGCTTGAGCAAGGTGAACAGTACAACATTCCAACCGGGGGACAAGATTCTGTTCAAAGCGGGAGGTGCCTGGATCGGCCAGTTGGCACCCAAAGGATCAGGAGCAAGCGGCAATCCGATTATCATTGATATGTACGGAACCGGAGCGAAACCCCTAATCGACGGAAATGGCCGCTATGGTGATCTCAACAATAATGGTGCAGCCGTCTTGCTTTACAATCAAGATTACTGGGAAGTCAACAATTTGCAGGTTACAAACAAAGCAAATGATGAGCAACCCAGATTCGGCATACTTGTCAGATGGCACGACTACGGAACAGGACAGCATGTTTATATCAAGAATTGTGATATTTTTGATATTAGTGGAAAGTATACCGTCGACACAGGACATACAGGATATAGGTTCCAAGGGGACGGTATAATGTTCGTGTCCACTGGGACAGCATCGACTGGGGTTCAGACCAACTACAACGACATCCTCATTGAAGGGAATACATTAAAAAATATTTACCGCACAGGGATTTCCATTTGGAGTCAATGGGCGGATCGTTCGGGCGGACCTACCTACTATGGAGCCATTGGATTCCATAATACTGTGGGAGCTTACAAGGCATCAACCAATGTCGTAATCAGAAGTAATTCACTGGATACGCTAGCTGGTGACGGGATTTTGATCAACACTACAAACAATGCGTTGGTCGAAAATAATATCGTGAAGGACGCCAACAAGTTTTGCAACCCGGCGACCGACCCTAATGCGGGAATTTGGCCTCATAACAGCGATAATACGATTATCCAGTATAATGAGGCTTATAATACAAGAAACGCGTCGGATGGACAGGGCTTTGATGTAGATTACAATTGTACCAATGCAATCATACAATACAATTATTCACACGACAATGAAGGCGGATTTTTACTGCTGATGGAAAGCGCACACGCTCCGATCATTCGTTACAATATCAGTCAAAACGATAAAACAGCCCTTTTGGATTATAGAGCTTCTTCCTCCTTATTCAATAATAACACTTTCTATTTGTCGGCAGGTCTTTGGAGACAAAGCGGCGGGCCGAATAATGCAGCTACCTTTATCAATAACATTTTCTATGCGCCATCTTCACTGAACATTTCCTCCTGGGGCAGCGCCAATTATATGGCTAACAGCTATTACAACTTGAGCTCGACTCCGAATGACAGCTACAAAGTGACAGCTGACCCACTAATGGTCTCTCCGGGTAACGGTACCATTGGGATGACAACGCCGACAGGATATAAATTGCAGGCAGGCTCACCGCTTATTAATAAAGGGGTTTCCATTACAGAGCATGCGGATAAGGATTACTGGGGCAATACTTTAGACACGGTTCAAGATATTGGCGCATCCGATACACTGACGTCCGGAGGAACAGCACCCGCTACGTATATACCTGGACAGTCCCCCAATTTGGCAATTGGAAGTACAGTAAGTGCCTCTTCATCCATGGAAGATTGGGGTTGGTTAAAGAAAGCGGTTGTTGACGGGAATCGAAGCAGTGTCAGCGGCGCAATGGGTTATGCGAGTGCTTGGGGTCAAACTGCCAATCATACGGAATGGCTGGAGCTGAATATGGGCACTTCTAAAACGTTTAACTCGGTTACATTATTCCCTCAAAGCGGAACAGCAGGATCAGGCTTTCCAATCGACTTTAAAATTCAAGTTTGGAACGGCTCGACCTGGTTGGATCGAGTGGTCAAGACAGGATATTCAATAAACAATGATGCCGGACAAGTTTTTAGTTGGGGCTTTGCTGATACGACAGATAGGATCAGAATCTATGCTACAAGTTTGCAAAACCTGAGTAGCGACGGATATATGATGAAATTGGCTGAAGTGGAAGTAAGGAATGCACTAACGAACATTGCTACCAATGCTAGCGTACAAGCCTCCTCCTCCATCGAGAATTATGGATGGTTCAAGACAGCGGTAGTTGACGGAAAAAGAACCAGCTCAAGTGGAGCAATGGGTTATTCAAGCTCACTTGGACAAACTATGAATCATACGGAATGGCTAGAGTTGACATTTCCAACCGCGAAAATGTTCAATACTGTAACTTTGTTCCCTAGATCGGATTCGACATCCGCATTTCCAATCGACTTTAAGATTCAGGTGTGGAATGGTTCCGCGTGGTTGGATCGGGTCACTAAAACCGGTTATTCGTTGAATCAAACTGCAGGACAATTATTTACTTGGGGGTATTCAGATACAACCAATAAAATAAGAATTTCAGCAAGCAATTTACCTCAATTAGGCTCTGATGGTTATATGCTGCAATTGGCTGAGGTGGAAGTTACACAGGATTAATTCGATAATAACTAGCTGGCACCCAACTGTATATTTTGGGTGTCCATCTAGTTATATTCATGGGAGAGATCTCAGATGACACAAAGCATACGAAAAAAAAGCAATAAATGGAGATTAGCAATACTAGCTTCATTTATATGTTTATGTATATGTTTATGTATTACTCTTACATTAACATTCTTTAATGAGAACTTAACGAAGGAAGGCTTGAACGATGCAAATGTGATTGCCTGGGTTAATGATGAGCCTATTACAATTGGAGAATTCAATTTGTACTTCCAACGGCATAAATCTGCAACGATATCTTTTATAATGAATAAATATAATGTTGAGGTGTCGAAAGATTTCTGGACGAAAACATATGGAGCAGGTGATATTCCCATTATATTGGCCAAAAATGCAACCTTGGATGAGTTAAAAAAAATAAAATACGAGCAAATCATGATGAAGCAATATGGTGTAGTGAAGGATACCAGCTACCGCAATTTTATGTTGGAATTTCAAAATGAAAATAAAAGAAGAAAAGAATTGCGCGATAATGGTGGGATCGTTTATGGTCCCGAGCAGTATTCTGTTGGTATATATTATGAATATCTTCAAAGCAATCGATTAACGAAATTGAAACAGATGCTGGAGAAAGAGCCTTTAAACGATGGAGCGTTAATGAAAATGTATGATGAATTAAAAGACACGGATCGAATGCTAAAGGGGCCTGAAACGGTAAAAGTGAAGAAACTTGTGATTCCCTATGGACCTCAATTAACTAAACAGGAGGCGGAAGTTCAAATAAAAGAAGCAAAAAAAATGATTGATAAAGGGACAGACTTTGACGAAGTAATTCGTCAGTTTGAAAAATTTAGTAAATCGGAAGATAACGAGGAGATTTTTGATGAGAGTGTTCAGCAGAGTGAGGGACGTTTGGGAGGACCTTATTCCAGAGTAATTAGCAAGCTAGAGGTAAATGAAGTGAGTGCGATCGTGGACTGGAATCAATCCTTTACTCTGTACAAAGTTACAGACCAAATCGAGGGTAAATACAAGTCGATCCAGGATGTCAAAGATTATCTGACTTCCAAATTAGTAGACGAAAGATTCGATCAATTGGTTGCGAGCGGAACTGAGCAATCCAAACTATCTATCAATTCAATCGTGTACGATCATATTTTGGTTGATTGAACCTATGAGTATAAAGAAATGAGTAATGGTCTAATAAAAATCCCCCCACCTCTTAAATATTAGTCATGATGAAGGAGATTGACGAGAGTGAAACCAGTATTGTTAAAAATTAAAAATTATGCTTCACCTATCGGCATTGATACAAGTGTTCCCATATTCTCTTGGCAGTTGCAGGGTACTGATTTACGGGAAGAACTACAAACCCACTACCGCGTCTTGGTTGCTAAAGATGAGAGCTCGCTAGACTCGGGAGTAGGTTTGGTATGGGACAGCGAGAAGATTATTTCCTCCAATCAATTGCATATTACGTATAAGGGTCAACCTTTACAAAGTGTAAACGAATACTTTTGGAAGGTAGGTGTGTGGGATTCAAATGGGCTTGTAACTTGGAGTGAGGTCGTAAGCTTTGTAACAGGGTATCTAGAAGGCGAACCATGGAAAGCAAAATGGATTGGAAATGGCGGCTGTAAACCTTTCTATGCGCGGCATTCTTTTGAACTTAAAGCGAGAGTGAAGCGAGCCTATGCTTTTGTGTCAGGTTTAGGGCATTTCAATTTTTATATGAATGGCCGAAAAGTAGGCAACCATGAAATGGATCCTGGTTGGACCAATTACCATAGGTCAGTCCAGTATGTAGGTTTCGACGTGACGGACAATCTGATCCCTGATTCGAACATCGTTGGTTTACATGTAGGAAACGGTTTCTTTGCTGGAGACAGCGGTGGCAGACACTTTTATACAATGGATAAAGGATATGAGCCTTACGGAAGTCAATTAATGGCCATTGCCGAGCTTCATATCCAGTATGAGGACGGGAGCAATACAATTATCTGCACAGATGCGAGAGGTTGGAAAGTACGAGACAGCGCAACGACGCTTGCCAACGTATATGGTTCGGAAAATGTAGATGCCAGACGTTATCCAAATGGATGGACTGGTGCAAGCTACGATGATCGGAGTTGGGAAAAGGCAGAATTGTTATTTCCACCTGCAGGTAAATTAACTGTGCAGAATCAACCGCCGATTACGGTAAAACATATTTATGATACTGTACAAATAGATGAGCCGCTGGCTGATGTGTTTGTGTTTGATTTGGGGCAGAACATGTCTGGAATGTTCGAAATTTATGTGAGCGGACCTGCAGGAAGTAAGGTGACGATTAAGCCCGGTGAGTTGATGAGGGAAGATGGAACAATCGCGACGCCATGGGATATTGTCACTTATTCAGAGTATATTCTTGCTGGAACAGGAGAAGTGGAGATATGGAAGCCGGACTTCTCTTATTATGGAGCCAGATGGGTGCAGATTGAAGGGTGTACCCGCGATGAGCGGAATCAAACTAAACCCTATATCCACGATGTGAAAGGGCACTTTGTAACTTCAGCCTCCTTGAGCACGGGTGTACTGGAAACGGACGATCTCCGAATTGGGAAGCTGGCTGCGATTATTACGAAAGCAATCGAAAGTAATTTGCAGAGCGTTCATTCGGATTGCCCAACGATTGAGAAGCTCGGATGGATTGAGACGGCCGGTTTAATGGGGCCATCCATCATGTATGTAAAGGACGTTGAGGATTTATGGTTAAAGATTGTGAAGGATATGATCGAAGCGCAAACGGAAGAAGGTTTAGTTCCCGATATAGCACCGGAATATTCAAGGTTTACAGAGGGATTCAGAGATTCCATCGCTTGGGGAAGCTCGATCATAAGTGTACCTAATTTACTATTTGAAACCTATGGTAACGTAACTGCTATTGAACTGGCATACACTGCAATGAAAGCATATATGTCTTATTTAAAATCGAAGGAAGTAAATGGTGGATTCATTAACCATGGTCTTGGAGATTGGGGTATACATCCGCAAACAGGCGGCGACTATATCGAAAATGTAGAAACGGCGATCTATTATGACAATTATAGGCTGATGGTCAAATTCGCAAAAATGCTGGGCATCCATGAAGATGTTGAGCATTATACGTACGAGGCGGAACGAATTCGCAGCCTATATAATGAGCTTCTGCTGAGGCCGATTTCCGATAGAGATCCAGAAGGCTACGCCTACCATAAAATTACAGGTGAATTTGATCCTGACAATCAAGTCGTGCAGGCTATTCCGTTGTTCTTGGGACTTGTACCAGAAGACAAGCGAATGAATGTGGAAACTGCCTTATTGCATGCGGCCTCATCAAGACAACTCAGATCGGGTGAAATTGGATTGAGGTTTTTATTTGGCGCGTTGTCAGATATGAAACGAAAAGATATCGTCTTTGATATGATGATGCAACCAGAGCATCCCAGCTACATCCGATTCGTTGAGATGGGGGAGACAGCGTTGCCTGAATTTTGGACAGATGATGCACGCTCTCGCAATCATGATATGATGGGGCATATTCTGGAATGGCTGTACAAGGATTTGCTAGGTATTTCCAGTATTTCAGGCGCCTATAAAGAAATTAGCATTGCTCCTTATCGAGCGGAACATGTGAAACAGATTCGTGGCTGCTACCATTCTGTAAGGGGTCCAATCTGTGTGGAATTTTCACATTGCAAAGATGTAGTCAGTCTATCTGTGCAAATCCCGCCCAATACGACTGCCAGGGTACAAATCCCCCTTCTTGCTGCTGATTCGTTGGTTTATGAGCATGTACAGTCTATAGAGCATGAGGTGATTTTCGAAGAAGGACAGCCGTTTGGGGTTGTTCGAGTTGGATCAGGTAGGTATGCATTTAGAGTTGTAAATGCCAGTTTCTAGCTAACAGGTATTACTCTTGAAGTGGGAAAAGGTACTTTTTATGATATAGGGATTTCTTACTCCCTTGACGAAGTTAAGCACATTGTTTACTTCGTCAAGGGAGTTGTCTATTTAGTTTGTATTTCCCGTACATGTTGTGGGTTCCCATCCAGGCGTTTAACACGTATATGGTCAACTTGCTCTGCCAATCCGGTTTGTCAGTATTGAGATTTTCTGTCAGGCAATGAAGTGACACCACTCTCAACGTAAGCGTCAAAGTCAGCCCACCTTCAACCAAAAATCTTCCATGAAAAAATGTGGGCTACCCAAGAACAGGAGGGGCTTGTCTTTGCGCCAAGAGCGCTTTGGAGGTGCCGCTCGTTTTCATTTTCCGCTAAGATGAAGGGGATTCTCGCGCTTGTTCCGCTGGTTATAGCCTGCTCCACAATCGAGAAGGTAAACAAAAGATACCTATAGTCGAAACGGGGCACTGTTCTCGTATGTTCATGGCTTCTTATAATAAAAGGAGAAAAAGGAGGTTACATTGTGCATACGATTCGAAAACGAATTAGACGAACTACTCCGTTGCATCTCATGTTGTTGCCTGGATTGATCGCTGTTATAATTTTCTGCTATGTACCTATGGCAGGACTGGTGATAGCATTTAAGGATTTTTCACCACTTGCGGGTTACAAGCACTCGCCTTGGGTCGGCTGGGAAAATTTCCGTTACATGTTGGCTTATCCTTCATTCTATAAGGTGATGTGGAATACAGTTTTTATTTCAACCATGAAGATCATAGTGGATCTCGTCGCACCGGTTACCATGGCTTTGATGTTAAATGAAATGCGTAAGGTTCGTATGAAGCGCTACATTCAAACTATCATTTATTTGCCTCATTTTTTCTCGTGGGTAATCCTCGGTGGGATTCTTGTGGATATATTGTCGCCATCTGAAGGAATCATCAACGCCATAATTAAGGGTGTCGGGTTGCCGCCTGTGTCGTTTCTGTCCGACAACAAATGGTTCCCTTATATAGTTGTTATTTCAAATGAGTGGAAGGAGGTCGGGTTCAATACTATTATATATTTAGCGGCCTTAACTTCCATTGATCCGAGTTTATATGAGGCTTCGGTAATTGACGGGGCTAGCCGCTGGAGGCAGACTTGGCACATTACGTTGACGGGCATTCGTCCAACGGTCATCCTGTTGGCGTGTCTCAGCCTTGGGAATGTGCTTAATGGAGGTTTTGACCAGATATTTAACTTATATAGTCCAATTGTCTATGAGTCCGGCGATATCCTAGATACGCTGGTTTATCGGATGGGTCTTGTCGAAACGAATTATTCCGTCGCGACCGCAATCGGCATGGTGAAGTCTATTGTTTCCCTGATCTTTATCGGATCTGGATATTATTTAGCCTATCGGTTTGCCAAATATAGAATTTTCTAACGAGAGGAGCACTGCACCGTGAATTTATTGACACCTGGCTACCGTGTGTACTTAATGATAAATTCGGTCTTATTGGTCTTGTTTGCCATTGCTTGTTTGTTTCCGATCATTCATGTTCTCGCGATTTCCTTTAGCTCAAAGACAGCAGTCAATTCCGGGTTAGTCACTCTATGGCCCGTGGAATTCTCGCTTAAATCCTACGAGTACGTTTTTCATAACCCCAATTTTGTGACTTCTTTTCTTGTCAGTGTAAAGCGGGTTGGACTCGGGGTTGGACTTAATATGGTTATGACTGTCCTTGTTGCCTATCCGCTGTCCAAGGAAGCCCATGATTTCCCTAGTCGGACTTTGTATGCGTGGTTTTTCGTTTTCACTATGCTGTTCGCCGGCGGCTTGATCCCAACGTTCCTCATTGTAAAGGCTGCGGGACTTATGGATACCGTTTGGGCGCTTATACTTCCTGGAGCTGTGCCAGTGTTTAACGTCCTGCTTATTCTCAATTTCATGCGATCGCTCCCGAAAGCGTTGGAGGAATCCAGCTTCATTGATGGAGCAGGACACTTCCGTACGCTTTGGAGCATTTACCTTCCGCTCTCACTTCCCGGTCTTGTGACAGTTGCCTTGTTCTCACTAGTGGGGCATTGGAACGCCTGGTTTGACGGTATGATCTATATGAACCGGACAGAACATTATCCACTTTCCACATATTTGCAGTCACTGCTTCAGTTTGACAACGTGAATCAAGCCAATCTTAGTCTGGAAGACGCGCGGCTGCTGGATAATATCTCCAACCGCACTGCACGTTCCGCTCAAATTTTCGTTGCTGCCTTGCCGATCATGCTAATCTATCCGTTTCTACAGCGCTTTTTTGTCAAAGGTATCGTATTGGGCAGTGTGAAGGGATAATATTATTCTCGAACTACAACACTGGAGGTATATACAAAGAGCCGATTCCGGCTCTTTTGTTATATAAGGATAGGTGGGATTCTAATGAAAGTCAGGTTCACTTCCATATTTACTAAACTTTTAATCTGCTTTTTTTTAGTGATGCTTCCATTATATGCATTGGGCATCTGGTCAACACATATTGGTTCCAAACAGATGCGAACTGAAATTGAAAAGTCCAATGAATCCAAACTGAAGTTTAATTACTATTATTTAGAGTTCGAACTATCCCGATTGTCAAAATTGCTGTCTGAGTATTCCAATGATTTGGAAATCGCGAACTTTCCGACAGACTTGCCGATACTGGACAGTTACGAAGTCGCAGAGCAAATGAATGATATTTATCGAAAGACTCGACTTATCAAAGAGTCCAGCGGTTATATTCAAGATGTTATCTATTTCATTCCCGCACTCGGCAAAACAATCAGTTCATCGGGTTATATCTCAATGTTGGACAAGAAGGAGTTGACAGGACTGCTTAGCAGCAGAGGGAACCTCAAGAGTTCTCTTTCATTATACAATGGAGACTTATACGTGTTGCTTGGATTACCTTTTAATTTGGACAGGCAAATAGATCCCAATTTTCTGCTAGCATTGAAGATCAACAAGACAGAAATCATAAACAGACTTAACGGCTTTACCGAGCCGGAAAACGGCAGTGCGGCAATGATCTTCGGAAGAGGTGACATGATATTGACTTCGAAAGGGGGAGAGGGAGTAGCGGAGGATTACTTCAAATCAAATATTCCTGATCTCACAGATTCAAATGGGGAGATTACGAAGATGGAATTTGGGAACAGCCGAATTTATCTCATTAGCAACAGTGAGCTAGGCTTTGAGCTTGCGGGATTTATTTCTAAGAAAAGCCTGTCACAGCCTATTGATATGTACACGAGGTGGTTATGGAAAATCACGGTCTTCTCAATCGGAATTATTTTCCTTTTTACCTACGGGATTATTCGGATTATTCATCGCCCGCTGGGCAAATTGATTCGGGGGTTCAAGGGTGTTGAACTTGGACGAACAAACGATCTTATTTTGCATAATCGAAATGATGAATTTGGGTACCTTTACGAACGTTTCAATGAAATGGTTTATCGATTGGGACAGTTGATTGAAGACAATTACATTCAGAATATCCGAACGAGAGAAGCGGAGTACAAGCAGCTGCAATCCCAGATCACGCCGCATTTTCTATATAATAGCCTGTTCACCATCAAGCAGATGGCTGAAACCGGTGATGTCGATGGAATTAAAGAGTTCGCGGATTATTTAGGTCAGTATTTTCAATATATCACACGAAATGCCGCTCAAAATGTGGGGCTTGGTGTAGAATTCGATCATGCAGTTGTCTATCTGTCACTGCAAGAAATTCGATATGCTCCTCGAGTACGTGTTGCCCTCGAACCCGTTCCTGAGGAACTGCGGTCTCTTCCCGTTCCGAAAGTTATTCTGCAACCGATATTGGAGAACGCTTTTGAGCATGGGTTGCGTAATAAGCCATCCAAAGGCCTCATTCGAATGACATACACAAACAAGGGGGACACGCTGATCTTTACGATTGAAGATAATGGAGAGGAGCTTACCGATAAAGGATTGGCTACGCTTCGTCATCGGATTAACGATAAAGGAAATGATTCCCACAAGGAAACAACTGGACTAGTCAATGTTCATCACCGTCTACGTATCCGATATGGCGATTCGTTCGGCCTTGAACTCAACCGGAGCGAGCTTGGCGGGCTGCAGGTGAATGTAAGATTACCGAGAACGGGAGAGACAGAGCATGTTTAGACTTCTAATCGTGGATGATGAAGCAACGATAGTTGAAGGGTTGCACGCCGTGTTCACTAGTGATAGTAGCTTCGATGAGCTTGACGTTCTGAAAGCATATTCCGCGACAGAAGCACTTGAGTGGTTGTCCGAAGTTAAGGTCGATGTCGTGCTGACAGATGTGTCCATGCCCGGTTTGAACGGCATTGATTTAGTGAGTCGTATGGCTTCGGAATGGCCTCGTTGCAAGGCTGTTCTACTGTCCGGTCACAATGATTTTTCTTACGCACAGCAGGCGATTCGCAGTCCCAACGTAGTAGATTATTTGCTGAAGACAGAAGGGATGGATAAGATCCGTGAAACGGTCACCAAGGCAATCAGACTAGTCAGGGAAGAACTCACTACAAGCCATCAGCGGATACTCATGCAGGAAAAAATGCCGCGAGCGTTATCTGGGTTGCAAAGGCGGTTACTTAAGGATACTCTGCGCGAAAAACGGGAATCAATGAGACTCGAGCAAGAGGTGATTGATGCCTTGCAGCTGAAGTTCAAACTGAACATGCCCGTATTGCTTGCTGCTTTCTTTGTTGAGGACTGGCGGAGTTATGCTAATCCAATAGATTATTCTCTTGTCCAATATGCGATTGGCAATATCGCTGAGGAGCTGTTGGACTCAAAAACCATCGTGAAGTGTACGGAATATGATGAGTACTCGATAGCATGCTTCATTCAGCCGATCGGCCGTGAATGGCCCATCGAGTCTTGGAAGAAACGGTTGCCCCGGTTTGTACATGGAACACTTGAAACATTTCAGGAGGCATGCCTTACCTACTTGAAAGTGCCTGTATCTATTGCCGTAATTGATGGACCCGTCCAGTGGCCCGAAGTTTCGCAAACCTACAGTCGATTATTAATGGCTCTACTTGGGGGGACTGGATTTACAACAGAAAAATGGATGATGGTCTCGGTACAAGAAGAGGAGGAAAGAGAAAGAGAAGCAGATAGACATGAATTGAAGAAAAGGTCGTTTTACCACCTAGAGAACCTTTTTCGAACCATTTTAGCTGGTGACCGGAAGGAAGCGGAGAATCATTTCCAAAGTTTATGCAGTGTCTATCCTTCGGAAGGTCCGAAAGAGCCGTTCGATAAACTGCAGTTTCTAAATGTTGCCTCCAAACAAATGCTTGCTGCTTATGATCAGCTTCGTATTCTGTATGCAAACGGAACGGATTGTACTGCCGTACTTAACCTGGATGCTCAGTCATCATGGGCGCATCTGCTAACTCAACTTCGGCTAAGTGTTAAAAGAATCAATGAAATCACCTTGCAGGAAACAGATGTTTCGAGTAGCCATGAGGAGTCTTCCATTATCGTATACGTTCATCAATACATTCACTCGCATCTTGACGGCGATTTGTCATTATCCAAAATTGCCAAAGTAGTTTCGTTGAATCCGTCTTACCTGTCACGCTGGTATAAGAAGCATACCGGAATTGCATTATCCGAATATATTAACAAGGTTCGAGTAGATAAAGCAAAGGAACTGCTCCGCATCAGCGAATTAAAAATTCATGAGATATCCAATCGTCTTGGATTTACGGATCCTCATTATTTCTTCCGTTTTTTTAAAAAGGCTGAGAAATGTACACCGAATGAGTATCGTGATCGCTCAAAAATAAATGGATAGGAAAATGGTAAACGAAAGATACCGAAGGTCAATAACACACACTATGGTAGGGCGTCATATAAGCTTAAGATTTTAATGTAAGCGTTTCAATTACTGGGGGGGGCGATCTGATGGTGAAAATAAGGAAACTAGCATGGGGATTCTTGAGTCTGGTTACAGCAACATCGATGTTAAGCGCTTGTGGGAACGGAAGTGATGGAAACAATGCGACAGCAACATCTGGCAGCACTACTGCAAGTGCCGAGGCCAGCAACAGCGGTCCAGTCGATACTTCGAATCCTTTGAAGTATGATCCGCCGATTACAATTCGAGCTACTCTAAGTGATTCCGGGAAGAATTTTCTAAACGAAGGAGATTCTCTGGAGGATAACGTCTGGACCCGCGGGTATGAGCAGGAATTAGGAATTAAAGTGAAATATGACTGGATTACCGATCAGGCAAACGAAGTAGAAAAAATGAACGTCACGCTCGCAGGAGGTGACCTGCCGGAAATTCTCAATGTTCACGATACGCAGTTGCAACGGTTGGTGGAGGCCGGCCAAGTCGCCGATCTTACAGATGCATACAACAAGTACGCTTCTGATCAGCTCAAGAGTTATCTCTCGGCAAGTGATGGAGTTGCGCTTAAAACGGTTACTCTAGATGGCAAGATGGTCGCGATTCCAAACTTCACCGGAACGTTGGATTCGGCTCATATGGTTTGGATCCGTCAAGATTGGATGAAAAAATTAAATCTGCAACAACCGAAGACGATGGATGACCTGATTGCTATCGCACAAGCGTTTGTAAATGATGATCCGGATGGCAACGGCAAGAAGGATACGTATGGCTTGGTACTGACCAAAGCGTTGAATACGGATTCCATGTTTCAACCAACGGGATTCTTAAACGGCTATCATGCGTTCCTCGATAGCTGGGTACAAGATGCATCGGGGAATTACGTTTACAGCACGATTCAGCCTGAAGTTAAAACGGCTCTGGCTAAATTGCAGGAATTGTACAAAACAGGCATTATTGATCCGGAATTCGGTACGAAGGATGCTAGTAAGACGGGGGAAACAGTCAATTCTGGCAAAGCCGGAATGTTCTTTGGGCCAATGTATGCGCCGTTCCCGGTGGGTGATAGTGTAAAGAATGACAAAAACGCTGACTGGGTACCTTATCCAATTCCTTCGAGTGACGACAAACCTGCTGTAGTGCAGACTTCTGTATCGATCAGCAACTACTATGCTGTACAAGCAGAATATGAGCATCCAGAAGCGCTGATTAAGATGCTTAATTATCAGATCGAAAAGATGTATGGCGAAAACGCAGCTACTGAACGCAGAAAATTTACGGGGGAGTCCGATCAAGGCTGGCACATGGCAACGGTGTCTTTGTTACCACCGGACAAGAACCTTACCTTTCAAATTCAAATCAAGGCAGCACTTGATGCGAATGATCCTTCGTCCCTAGATGTCGAGGGGAAAGGCTACTACGACGGAATTATGAAGTATCGTGCTGGCGATCGTAGCGCATGGTGGCAAGAACGGATCTTTGGACCTGAGAGCTCGCAGAGCGTCATAAAGTATTACAAGGACAACAACCTAACCTACGTAAATCCATTCGTTTATGCTCCAACAAAGTCGATGACGAGCTATAAGTCAACGCTGGAGAAACTTCAATTAGAGACATTTACCAAAATTATATACGGCGCATCTTCTATCGATGAGTTTGATAAATTCGTGGCGAGCTGGAAAAAGCTCGGCGGTGATAAAATTACAACTGAAGTCAACGAATTGTTGAAGAAGTAAGTTCAGCAGACAGAGTGGAGGAATAATTCGATTTCAGGGAAGCTCCTTGAGAGGCAACGAAGGAATGTGAAGGCGAGTCCAAACTTAAATTATAGTGGGAGGAAGAACGATGAATTATATTTCCAGAAGAATTTCAAAAACGTCATTGATTGTAATGTGCTCCATATTAATTATGGTGCTGTTTGCCGGCACTCAAGCGCACGCCTCTACCAATACGATAAAAAACGGACCTCATTGGTATGATACGAACGGGAATCAAATTCAAGCGTATGGCTCCAATTTCACCTGGTCGGATGGTTATTTTTATTGGTTCGGTCTGAATTGGACGGGAAATAATACGGGGGGAAATAATAATTTTCAAGGTATGAATTGTTACCGATCTACGGATCTTGTGAATTGGGAATACGTCGGTGTGGCTCTTGCCAATCAAACATCTGGTGATTTAGGGCCAAATCGAGTTGTTGAGAACGGTGATGTTATCTATAACAGTGCAACTAATAAGTGGGTTATGTGGCTTCACATCGATAATGAATCGTACAGTGAAGGTAAGGTTGGCATTGCTACCAGCGATTCTATCACCGGGCCATATACGTACCAAGGAAGTTCTAACATGCTTGGGAAACTATTGCGTGATCAAACAGCCTGGGTAGATGATGATGGGACTGGGTATTTGTTTGCAGACGATGATGTTAATGGTGCTAGAAACTTAAAAATCTTTAAGATGAATGATAGCTACACAGACTTGGTTTCTATAGTTGCATCCTTGGGACATATCGAAGCACCGGCTGTTCAGAAGGTAAATGGAGTCTATTATTTGCTTAGCTCGGAACTGACAGGTTGGGCAACTAACCGCAATAAGTACCAAACGGCAACCTCGATCGCAGGTCCTTGGTCAGATAGAGTTGATGTCGCTCCGCCTGAAACCAATACCTACAATACTCAGACACAAAATATCATCAGAGCAGGGAATACCTTTATTTATGTTGGCGGACGATGGGCCCAAGGCAATCTCGCTGATTCACGCTATGTCATGCTTCCGATGACCGTTGATAGCTCAGCAAAAACGATGTATATTCCAAATTACTATGATCAATGGAGTTTAAATTCTTCAGACTGGTCTTGGAGCGATACGTCGAATAATAAGGCTTTATTTAAAACCGTTACGGCATCGAGTTCACTTGAGAATTACGGTTGGGGAAAAGCCAAGGCAGTTGACGAAAGACGAAATTCAATCAGTGGATTCATGGGTTATTCTAGCCAGCTTGGCCAGAACTCAAATCATACGGAATGGGTGGAAATCAATCTCGGAGAGGTCAAGACATTTTCCAAAATTGTGCTTTACCCTCGCAATGACAGCGGTCATGTAGGGGACGGCTTCCCGATTGATTTCAAGATTCAGGTGTGGAACGGCAACACTTGGTTGGATCGGGTTAGTGAGACCGGCTATACGAAGCCGGACAATTCAGCCCAAGAGTTTACTTGGGGCTTCTTGGACAACACTAACCGAATTCGAGTATACGCAACCAATCTAAGAACGGTCGGCAATAATGGTTATTTGATGCAACTGTCAGAAATTGAAGTTTATTAAAGACTGAATCGAGTAAGGACGGCCGTTTGTGCCGTCCTTCTTCTAATTATATTTGGCGAGCCCACGCATCTTCTAGCCGTGAAAGACCAATCGAGGGAGGGGCCAAGCCTTCTAGATGCATGGTATATACGATTTCTTCTCGCTGTTGTTTAGAAAGGTTTAAGTTCCTTAAGTAAATTTTCCCGAATAGAAGCCAGCGAGCAGCCGTTCACGAATGACCCTGGACAGTTACAAAAAAATCTCGGCTATGGAAAGACCATAATTGAGCACGCAACGCTTCCCATATAAACATATGTATAAAATACGGGTTTTGTGAATATGTAATTAAGAATCCACATAACTACGCAGGTTTATAGGTCCATATTATCTACAGCTTTCCCAAAAGCGGTCGCATATTTTTCGATTAGTTTTTCAATGAATTTTTGATTGCTTGCTGAAGCAAACATATTGTTCTTTATTGCCTTTGCGCATCACTCGTACGATAGCTTTACTTCATTCAGGTTAATGCCGGCAACCTCAGAAAGCCGCAGTCCTGAGCATAAAATAAGAGATACGATCGCTGTATCCCGTTCACGATTCAACTAATGGAAGTAATAAATCCGTTTGTTCTCTTTAATTTCTCAAGGTTAATACAATTTTCTATTGCATCTTTATTATATTAGACATGATTAATTGAAAAAAATCCTCAAAACTATTTGCTATTTTTTCCACCTCTTCGAATTCAGGCTCATTTCCTTGTACAATAGCACCTATATCATTCGTTAAATCTATTGCATAAAATGAATACCCGTCATCAACTGATATAATGATGGGTAGATATTTATCCCACCATGAAGTTATTTCTGATTTCCATTCCGCATCATTCTCTGCTGCTTCTAAGCTTAGTACTTCAAATTCATTCCATCTAAATGCAGAATCCGCATTATTATTATACTCATCCTCACATATAAACCATGTTTTTTCACTAGGCGTTATGCATTTTTTAACTCGTTTTAAAAATTCCAAATAACTTTCAGGAATTTCTTTATATCTGGATACTATACTTTCATTTAAATTTAATTCATACTCAGATTTATCAGTTATTTTCCATCCATTATCTTTTGTCCAACTAATGAATTCACAACATTTCATATTTATATTCATATTTCCTCCTATTTCCTCCTACTAGGTGAACAACATTATGCTAGTGAAATTTTATTGGTTTCTTTGCTCGGTAAGGGGCAGCGTATCTAGAGTTTCCACCCCATTTACCTCTTTCAGCCATTGACTGAAAATTGACCCCAGTTTCTTCACATTAATATAACCATCCATTCTTTTAGATCTCTCACACAACGTTTTGATGTTAGAACTTGTTTCCAGATTAATCTAATGATCATACTCTAAGTCCCCAATATTTATCTGCTGGAGTAAGAGATATAGGTGCATAATACACAGCTATCCCTTTGAAAACTATTGATATGGTAATAGCTTACAATTTCACTGCGGGTTATGCAACCTATTTATGTTCACCGTAATATAGTGCAACTAATTTGTCGGATCACCAGAGCATGTACCATTAAAGGACAAAACCTGTACCCATCCAATTTAATTTTTGTTTTCCCTTTCCATCATTATTCACATAATCAAAAACCCGATGAACTTTTATTCAAGTTCATCGAGTTTGAAAATTCGATTTCATTACAATTTTAGATTGAATTGCTTCTTTGTAAAACTCGTCCTGATACGGACAATTTTATTTTATTGGATTACAAAATGCCACATGCCGAGCTTAAGCTTCAGCCTCTACATTACAAGCAGGAATAAACGACATTTCGCAAGCGCCGCTGAACGTAAGGCTCCTGACTGTTTAGAAGGTGCTGGGCATACATAACGGTAAGCTTGGAATCCGGGTCAATGATCGCCATGCACCCGGCTGCGCCGCTCCATCCGAATTCGCCGACCGGGCTCAGTGAGCCGCTTAATGACTTGGAGACATGGGTCCGGACACCAAGACCATACCCGTACCCACTCATGTGATCCCATGAATAATCGCCGCGGGTCTGCTCATTCAGATGATCCTTTCGCATCAGCTCTACCGAGGCTTTTGATAGAATCCGCACGCCGTCCGGGCTAGTTCCATACCCAGTCAATGCGTTCAAAAACAGTGAATAATCACTAACTGTAGACAATAATCCGGCGCCGCCACTCTCAAATTCAGTACCGATTCGGTAACCATTTCCATCCTGACGTATGGCTTTTTCAAGCTCTTCATTGTACATATACTGCGGAATCAGTCGGTTCTGCTGATCAGCGTTCAGATCGAACACCGTATCATTCATCCCAAGTGGTCCAGTGATTTCTTCTCGTAGATATGTACCAAAGCGTCTTCCGCTAACCACCTCTACTAATGCCCCTAGCACATCGTGACACATGCTGTAGTTCCAATGCGTACCTGGCTCAAATAACAGCGGCTCCTTGGCAAGCGCTTTCGCGAAAGCACGTGTTGGCAATGTTCCGTTAGTGTTCTGCACAGCTTCCTTAAAAGCTGGAGTACCTATATCATAAGAGAATCCCGCAGTCATCGTAAACAAGTCGCGTACCGTAATGAGACGGGTTGCTTTTTCCAGCCGAACTTCCCCGTTCGGCAAAGTTTTCCTCACCGTCATCTCGCCATACTCCGGCAAATAGTCGGAAACCGGATCACTTAGCAGCATAGCGCCTCTCTCCACCAGTTGAAGCGCTGCCACGCAGGTCATAATTTTCGTCAAGGAGTAAAGATTGAAGATCGCTCTTTCGCTGATAGGCGTCTGTTCCTCAAGGTTTGCATAGCCGCTGCGGTAACGGAAAACGATATCATTTTGATGCATTACGAGTACCTCTGCCCACGGAACTCGCCAGGAAGTGATACGGTCAACAAATGAAACAAGCGGTTGAAATTCCATTTTCCCCCTACTTTCTATGTAGTATGGTTTATTATTACGTCATGTGGTTCATAGACTCTCTCATCATCCACATACTATTAATATACGATCATTTGCATGGAATAACCACCATCAATCAAATATCCCCAACCCCAAGGCGACCCAAATCTATAGTCGAAATTGCATGAAAAAGGGCTAACCATTCGAAATGGTTAACCCTAATCCTTTGTCCATTCAGCTCACATCGAACATCCGAGCTTGCTCTTCAATAGGCTGGCTATGCCATGAATGCTGCTCCAAGCTTACGAACAATGTCTAGAAAAGACGATATGCCCAAGCTCTTCTTGGAACGAACGCAAATCTCCGCGCAATGCACGAATCGCCGGAACTGCGGTTATGCTTGACGCAAACTTAAAGGTGTCAAGTCTCTCCATACTTCCTTCACATATGCCAGACATTCTTCCTTTGTGCCATTCTTGCCAGCATCGCTCCAGCCGACTGGATTTTTCAGGTGCAAGGGCCATAGCGCATATTGCTCCTCGACATTGACGACTACTTTGTAGCTGAATTCTAGCATTTCGTTCTCCATTAACAATTCCCTCCCTATTCTACCATTCTATCGTTACATTCCGGAGCTCATTTGGCGGTCCGCAAGCTGCTGAAGCTGATCCTTATCTCGAATAATAACAGCATCCGGCACAGCATCCGGTAAGATTGTCTCCATGTGGCGCAGCTGCCGATAACGCATACCGAGCAACCCCCATACAAGCAAGATGACGCCAATTGAAGTGACCAGCAGCCCGATCCCCATCCCACTTCCTGTTCCGAACAGCCCTGCCTCCTCCGTACCTGCTGGCAGCGCTGATGCAAGTGGAGTGAAAACAGACGCAACAAGTGGTCCTGCAAGCAGAAAGCTAAGGGGACGCATGCTGAAAGCCATAACTTGGTTAGTTGCCAATACACGGCCTTGCAGCTCAAGTCCTACTTTTGTCTGTATCAGTGACAGCCAGTGCGTATTGATGAGCGCCAGCGCCAAGCCAAAGCCGAATAAACCGATGGCTGCCGTCACAAGTGAAGGATAGGTTCCGACAATCGCTATTGATAAACCGGTCAGCATAACGAAGCCGACCATTCCGTCCGCTCGGCGGTCGAAGCCGCCCCAAATCGTCATTAGGATCGAGCCGATGAGCAGTCCTGCACCCTCAAACGCAATAACGATACCTACCTTGTCAGCAGTCATGAACTGAAGCAGAAATGGTGTCGTCAGCACGTTGTATAAGCTCATGAAGAAATTGACTACGACGAAAAACACGACCATCGCGACCATACTCTTCCTTTGAATAATGTACTTCCATCCTCCGACGATTTCCCTGCTCATCGGTTCCTCGCGTTTTTTAAACATTAGGTTCGGGAATCGAATTAGCGAAAGGATGAGGATAGACGAGCACAGCAGCACTAGATCAATGACGACAATCGTTTGCAGACCGATTAATACGACCAAAGCTCCTCCTAACGCAGGAGCCATAATTCCGTTCAAGGACATAACGAGCTGCCCTAAGCCGTTTGCATGTCCTAAGTATCTTTTTGGCACGAGTTGAGCTGTCGCTGCCTGATAGGCTGGCATTGTGAAAGCGCCTGCAATCGAACCAATGCCGGCAGCCACGTAGATCGCCCATAGCGACAACGCATCGAAATAGAGCATAGTCGAGAGGAAAATAACAGAGCATAACGCTAACATTTGTCCTGCCAGCATGACCTTTCGCCTATCATAGCGGTCCACAACTGCACCGGCCACGGGAAGCAGCAGAAGCGTCGGGAGAATAGCGTAAAGCGAAATTGTCGCATAATCTGAAATCGATCCGGTTTGCTGAAAAACCCAGATGCCTAGCGCAAATCCGGTCAGTGACGTTCCGATTGTAGCAATAATCAAGCAAAGCGTAACCCAGAGAAAGGATTTAACGCTTGGCTTAACGTCCTTCTGCCCCTGTACAGGTACATCATGTACATACTGAGGAGAGGACGAGGTCAGTGGAACCGCGTTCTTTGTTGCCTTATTTTCCCAGAAGTCGCGCTCTTCCTCCCACTTGCGAATCTGCTGCGCCATGATTTTCGCGGTATGCTCAGATTGATGCTTGTGAAAATAATGCCCGGCATGCTCAACAACATGCAGTCGCACATCCTCGCTGAAATCCTGCCACTCCATATAACGTTCCTCGTAAAACTCCGTCATTCGATCGGCTCCTCCGACAATGCAGGCAACTGGCGCCTTCAGCTTCGGCTTATTCGGCAGTGTGAAGAGCGCCGTGTAATAATCCTCCGCCTCACGTGCATCATGCCGCAAATTGCGAAGAACGAACGTTTGTTCCTCTGGAGAAATTTCGTCATCGAATCCACCAAAGGCGCGAAGCATGTCGCGTGCGAACTTATCGGACGTCCACTTCTCACGGGGGAACAAGCGATGCCACCATTCCGTCAGCTTGAATGGCAGCCTAGCACCCGGAAAGGTGCCCGCCATAAAAATCCCGCTAACCTCCACATTGGCTTGCTGCAGCAAAAGCGCAGTTCGAAGCACCATTGCCCCGCCTAAGCAATGGCCGTAAAGATAGACTTCGCCTTTAACCTTGTTTTTGATTTCTTGGGCAATCTGAGCAGCCGTTTCGCCATGCGAGGCCAGCAATTGGCTAGGCCTACTGTAATCATGCCCGGGCAGCTCGACCGCGAACAAGGTATAATTTGGCGGCAATTTTTTAGCTAGCGGCTGGAACGTAATCGCGCTGCCGCCGCCATACGGCACGCAGACTACCGTGATTGCTTTGCCCCCGATATTGGATGCCTTTTTGAACTCAATCAAAAGATCATTGCTTCGTGTAGCGCCGGAAGTGAGATGCTCGGCCAGCTCCCGCACCGTCGGATACTGGAAGAGATCCATTACGCTGAAGGAATTGCCCATTTTTCGTACGACCTTAATTGCCTTGAATGAGTCCCCGCCAAGATCGAAAAATTCATCGTTGATACCGATCTGATCGAGCCCTAAAACTTCCTGCCAGACAACGGCGATTTCAAGCTCTTCCTTCGTCTCCGGCGCAGCAAAGTCGTTGTCGCCCGCACGATTTTCGGCGCTAGGTGCAGGCAGCATGGCACGATCCAGCTTACCATTCGCATTAAGCGGCAGCCGATCAATCTCGACAAAAGCCGAAGGCAGCATGTAGTCGGGCAAAATACTCTTGGTGTGTTTTCGAATCGCGCTTACATCGATCTGTACCCCACTCCTTGTCTGCTCCTTAGAGTCTAGTAACAAGTGCTGCTCCGGTACGAGATAAGCAACGAGCCGCTTGTCTCCTGGTTCATCTTCGCGAATCGTCACGACCGCGTCGCGCACGCCTTCCATTTGCAGAAGAACATGCTCGATCTCGCCCGTCTCGATTCGGTAGCCACGAATCTTGAACTGTTGGTCCATTCGTCCAATAAACTGAATAATGCCGTTAGGCAAATGGCGAACGAGATCGCCCGTGCGATACATCCGTCCGCCTGGCTCGTCTGTGAACGGATTCGAAATGAATCGCTCGGCCGTCAGATCTGGCCTGCCGTAGTAGCCTCGCGTAACAGCGCTTCCCCCGATGTACAACTCGCCGATGACGCCAGCAGGAACTGGCTGCAGGTTAGCGTTAAGCACATAGACCGGTACATTCGGTAGCGGACGTCCAAGTGGAAGCACCGCAAGATGATCCTGCTCGCTTCCTTCTATCGGCACCTCATAGGTGAGCACGGAAACGGTTGTCTCCGTAGGGCCATAATGGTTTTGAATTCTACAGCCCGGTCGAAGGCTCCGAATGTCTGCAATTGTCCCCCAATGCGAGGCTTCTCCAGCAAGAATTAAGCATTCGCGTGGTATGATGACGCTGGGATTTGTTATGCCGAGCAGCAACTCCATATGGCTTGGAACGATCTTCATGACATCTATCGGATTCGCCTCGCAATAAGCGGCGAAGGCATCGGGATCAGCGGCTCGCTCATACGGAATAACATGCAGAGTGCCTCCTGATCCGAACGCTCCCCAAATCATCGGTGTGCCGAGATCAGCAGCAAGTGTACTGACGATAGCAAAATGAAGGCCCTCCCGCAGCTCCAAACGCTGCATGATTCCTTCCAAATAGTTAGCATAACTTCGGTGCTCCACCGCCACGCCCTTTGGTTTCCCTGTCGATCCGGAGGTAAACAGCACATACATAAGATCGCCCAGCTTTGAGATTACATCGGGATTGCCTGCTTCTTCCTGCGCTATTTTATCCCAATCACGGTCGAGTGAAACCATGCGTATGGGCGCAGATGCTGCCTCCTCGTTTTGCAACAGTAGATCTGCGAATGCTTCCTCGGTCACGATGACGGATACCTCAGCCTCCTGTGCAATCATTCGCAAGCGCTCTACTGGCAATTTAGGATCAAGCGGTACATAAGCGCCGCCTGCCTTCAAGATGCCGACTAAGCCGACGATGATATCGACGGTGCGCTCCATGTAGAGACCGACTGTTGTATTAGGTCCGACCTGCATACGGCGCAAATAGTGAGCTAATCGGTTAGCCCGTTCATTCAGTTCTCGATAGGTAAGCGTACGTCCCTCTGAGCATACGGCGGCAGTCAGAGGTGTGAGAGCCGATTGGCGCTCCACGAGAAGATGCGGCAATTGGAGCTCTGTCCAGACAGACTCGGTTGCATTCCAGTCAACTAGTACCTTCCGCAGCTGTTCGCCCGAGAGAGCCGCGACCGCATAGAGCGGCAGCGTGGAATCGTCTACTACGCGTTCCAAAATCATACAGTAAAGCTCCACCATTTGCCGGATTGTCGACTCGCGGAATAAATCTGGGCGGTAGGTCAAAGTCACCTCCATACCTAAGTTTTGATTCTCGAATATCGTCATCGTCAGATCCAGCACCCCGCCTCGCGTACGATCTCCTACGAATGGTACAATCTCAAGGTCTGGCAGTTCCCGCAGCTCCTGCCCGTGCCGTTCGAACAGAAACATGGTATCAAAAAATAACGCATGACCGATAATGCGATCTGGATTCATCTCTTCGACAATTCTATCAAACGGCAAATCCTGATGATCATTCGCCTCCAGCACCGTCTCGCGGACTGCCGAGATAAAGTCGCTAAAGCTGCTGACCATGTCAATCGGGGAGCGAAGCGCGACCGTATTCGCAAAGAAGCCGGCAAGCTTCTCGATTTCCTGCTTGCCTCGATTCGCCATTGGCGTTCCGACAACAATTTCTTGCTTGCCGTTATAGCTTGCGAGCAGTATTTTGTATGCAGCTATCAGCAGGACAAACAATGTGCAGCCGAGTTGCTTGCTCAACTCACGGATTCGCTGTGAGAATGCCGCATCAAGCGGTAGGCTGAAGAAGCCGACTTTGCGCTCAACTTGAATCGAGGGGCGCGGGTAATCCGTCGGGAGATCCAGCGTTGCCGGTGCTGGCATAAGCTTATTTTTCCAATAGCTCAGCTGGTTCTCGTATTCCGATCCTGTCATCCACTGCCTCTGCCAAACGGCAAAATCCGGATATTGAATCGGCAGCTCGGGAAGCGAATGCGGCTCTTGCAGAGCGAAGGAACGATAGATAGCGGCTAGCTCATGGTCAAATACGTCGGCAGACCAGCCATCATAGATTAAGTGATGCGTCATCCAGACGAGAACATGCTCTTCGGGATTTAAGCGGAAGAGCATTGCCTTTACAAGCGGCCCATTCAGGAAATCATAAGGTGCCGTGGCTTCCTTCTCCATAATCTCATAGACCTTGTTTTCATCGCTCAAGTCAATTATTGGGAGGTCGATCGTCAGCTCAGGGCGAATGATCTGAACGTAATCGTCGCCTTCAAAAGCAACAACAGCGCGCATAATTTCATGACGCTTGATCATCTCGTTCAGAGTACGATGCAAGGCAGAAACGTTCAATTTCCCAATAAATTTGTAGCCGTTGGCAAAATTATACCGCTCCGTCCCCGGCATATATTCTTCGAAAAACATAATCCGCTGTTGTGGAAAGGATAATGGGAATTTGTTGTCTCCTTCTTGCCTAGGCAGCTTCGGGATGACTGAAGAAGCTGCGACTGCCTTTGCCTTATTCTGTTTGGCTTTCAGAGCGAGGAGCGCCCGTCTTTCAGGTGAAAGCTGCTCAATTCGATCAACCGTTTTACTCATCGCGCTCCTCCTCCAAAGACTGGGGATGACTTCCGAGCTGCCGCTGCACGAGCCACTGCGAGAGCAATGAACGCTTTCTTGCTGATAGTGACTGATTGAAAGCATCCAGTCGCTGATCGGATGCTGCCGCTACGGTTCGCAAGGACTTCTGGTGCTGCGCTGCAACGAAATCAGCAATAAGCTGCTCCGAGGCAATCGCGTATTCGGGCTTGCCGATTACTGACTCCATGGCTGTGCAGGCCGCTGCCATCGTATCATGCTCCGCCATAACCTTCGCTAACTGGCGGCAGCGTTGTTTCACTACGCTTGTTTGAATGCCTTTCATGGCTTGGGCAATTAGCTCCGGCTCCCACTGCAGCGGCGGCAAATAATCACCGATGCCCAGATGCTTGATCCGCATTCCGTTATCTGGCCGATCCGTATCGGCCGCGAGTGCCAGCTGCGGCAAAGCGGCGGTCATGGCTCCCGTAATCGTACCGATTCCGCCGTGATGGATGACGCTGCTGACTAGCGGATAGACACTTGCGAGCGGCAATATTCTATACCAGCGAATATGATCGGGAAGCTCGCCTTGAATGAATTCTTCATGCCTCGTAACTACTATAGTTCGCTGCCCCAGCAGCTTGACTCCCTCGATTGCTGCTTGGTAGAAGTTTGGTTTAATCATTTTTCCTGTCCCGCCTGTTATCAAAAGTGGCGGTTCTCCAGCATGAATAAAATCTAGCAGGTCTTGGGGCAAAGGCTCATATTCGATGGCATCTGCCTGCGGAAACCCGACGGTGTCCACCTTAAGTGCCCATTCTGGTGCTTCGACGGCAGCATCGAAGCTCTCATGCCAGAAACCGATATTTTTTTTCACAGCGCCCATCCATGATGTCCAGCCTGAGACAGGCGTCAGGCCAAGATTACTGCGAAATGTGTTAATAAGAGATATCGCAAAGTCCAGTCCAAGCTCTTCCCAAATATGCAGCTGCGTTACATAGCTGGGAGCCAGAACGCCCGTTACGATTGGTACCTGCATCATCTCCGATACGATCATCGCAACGAAACCGTCACGATCCTTACAAATAAGCACGGAGTCCTCCGCTTGGCATAGCTCGGTCAGGATGTCATACTCCTGTTGGAATTTCTCTTTCGAATAATACTTGCGTTGATAAGCTTCATAAAGGTCCGGCTTGTTCAGTGGATCCTCCATCATGTAGAGATCCTTCATAATTTCGGTATATTCCTCTGGCTTATCAATGCCGCAAAACGCGATGCCGGACTTCTCGGCCAGCGGCGCAAACACGCCGTGCGTCACCAGGGTTGCTTGGTGACCGCGCCGGCGAAGTGCAGACGCTAACCGTAGAAACGGCAAAACATCCCCGTTCGTCATATGCGTGCTAAGAACAAAATTTGCCACGAATCGTTTCCTCCCCGCTCGTATGCTGACTATTGCTTCAGTAGCGCCTCAATTTCCTCTTCCGTTAGATGCTCCATTTCACTCAGCAATGCTTCAATTTCGGCATCGTCTGTTTCCGCAAGCAGCTTGGCTTCTATAATGGATGCGAGGGTGCGAATCGTCGTTCCTTGCGTGAGCATATCCTTCAGTGAAACCTTCACCCCTAACACATGATCGCACCTTACAAGAATTTGAGTAGCGACGAGCGAGTGTCCGCCTAAGTCGATGAAATCATCGTCAAGCCCGATTTGATCGAAACGGAAGAAGCCTGACCAGATCAGGGCAAGCTCTTTCTCAATATAGCTCTCCGGCGGTACATAGGCGTGACCGATCATTCCCCGTGATAGCGTGGGGCTTGGCAGAAGCTTTCGATCCGTCTTACCGCTAGGCGTAAGCGGAAAGGCTTCCATCTCGACGAAGTAAGAAGGAATCATATAGTCCGGCAAATGCTTCTGTAGATGGCTTCTAAGCTCGCTAATTGAGGGAGATATTTCTGGGCTGGGAATGAAATAGGAGGTAATGCGCTGATCTCCAGGCTGATCCTCGTAGATAATTGTCACGGCTTGATGGACACCCGAATGCTGTTCAAGCACGGTGCTGATTTCGCCAAGCTCAATGCGGAAGCCCCTTACCTTCACCTGATCGTCGTTGCGGCCGAGGCACTCCAAATTCCCATCCGTGAGCCAGCGTCCAAGATCTCCAGTATGGTACATGCGTGCTCCTGGTTCAGTGCTGAAAGGGTCAGGTACGAATCGCTCAGCTGTCAAATCCGGTCTGCCGTAATAGCCGCGTGCAAGCCCGATGCCACTGATAAAAAGCTCCCCAATCTCACCAGGTGCGAGTGGTTCATAACGATCGTTTAATACATACATGGCATTATCGGGGATAGCCTTGCCAATTGGAATGACTGAGCGATTCAGGCTGCGATCGCTGGTCCAATTGGTAATGAATACAGCAGCCTCAGTGGGACCATATAAGTTATGAAGCTGCGCGGACATCATGCGGCAAAATCGTTCGTTTAAGGCGGCAGATAATGGCTCTCCGCATAAGAAAACATGTTTTAAAAAGGAAAGATCCTGAGCCTGCTCCGCACTTAAAAATGTCTGGAGCATCGTTGGAACGAATTGCACATAGGTGATTTTTTCGCGCTTCATAATTTCCCACATATAATTGTTATCCAGATGGCCTTTAGGCTTGGCCATAACGAGACATGCTCCGCATATGTGCGGCCAGAAAAATTCCCATACCGATACGTCGAAGCTGTAAGGAGATTTTTGCAGAAGCTTATCATTTTGCCCCATTTCAAAATTGCGCTGCAGCCAGAGAACCCGATTGGAAATGGCAGCGTGCGTATTCATCGCCCCCTTAGGTCTACCCGTCGATCCGGAGGTGTAGAACATGTAAGCCAGATGACTATCCTGCAAGGCAATATTCAGGTTGCCCTCCTCCGCTCCATATCCGTCAAGTGGCTCTGACTCGTCTAAAATCAGTACCTCACCGTCGAACTCCGCGAACTGCTCCGCGAACTGACGCTGCGTAATGATTCGTCTTACCTTGCTGTCCTCAATCATGTAGGCTAGCCTATCCTTCGGATAATCCGGATCCAGCGGCACGTATGCCCCCCCTGCCTTCAGAACACCGTATAGAGCAACGACTAGTTCAATCGAACGCTCCATGCAAATGCCTGTCAGTGCGTCGGGAGCGACACCAATCCCACGCAAGCGATACGCCAACCGATTTGCGCGGCGGTTCAACTCGGCGTAAGTTACCGACTCCTCCTCAAATCTAACAGCTTCACGATCTGGCGTGCGTTCCGCCTGCTGCTCGAACAACTGGTGAATCCAGCCTCTTTGTTGCATTCAATCACTCCTCATATGTAGTGACTATCCCGATAATACTATTTCCTTTGCATAGATTATGCTACTTGAATATGGTAGAATGCGCTAATGCTGGAATGACTTCTTTCGCATTGCTTTAACGCTAGAATGACCCTTTCGGGCGATCTCTCATTGGAAGAGACCGCCCGTTGTTGTGACGGATGCTGTGCTGTAATTCCTTTGATTAGACTTGGAAAAACCTGCCATCTACCGCAAGTTCAATTGTTCATCCATTGATAGGTTTTCTGCTTGACTTACTTTGTTTACAAGCGTAAACTACAACTATCGTTTACACTTGTAAACAAACTGCATAGAAATAGGTGAATAAAATGAGCGACTCTCCTCACATAACCGAGGCCGAATGTGAAGTCATGAAGCTTCTTTGGCAGAAGGAGCCTTTGTCTGCTAATGAAATGATTTCGAAGTTGTCGGAGCAAATGAACTGGACGGATCAGACAATCAAAACCTTCCTTAACCGATTGCACAAGAAGAATGCGATCCGTTTCGAAAAAACCGGCAGGAATTATATTTATTATTCGATGGTTTCACATGAAGAATACTTAAAAAGAGAGAATAAATCCTTTTTAGACCGCGTGTATAAGGGGGCCGTAGGCATGCTTTTCGCAAAATTTCTTGAGGAAGAAACTCTCTCAGAGAAAGCTATTGAGGAGCTTCAACAACTGCTGGAAAAGAAGAAGAAATCATGATTTTCCTTAAAACGATGTACGCCCTTCTCTTGAATGCATCGTTGGCATCGACGGCAATCATCTTGTTGCTGCTTTGCATTCGGAAATGGTTTTATTTGCGCCTTGCACCTAGCTTTATTCATGTCTTGTGGCTTCTTGTGTTAATTAAGCTGCTTATACCTATTGCTCCGTCGAGCTCGTTCAGTTTTTTTAATCTGGTGCCGCTCACGATAGCAGATAAATGGACAACAGAGCAACGTTTTTCTACTCACGATTCCGGGTCTGTGAAGCAATGGGAGGACACTGTCGAATCCGGCGACGAGACGAAGGCTCCCTTACAACAACATGCAGAAGAATCGCTGCCTTCCATTTTAGCGGCATCCCAGCTTAAGGATGCGGATTGGGTAGCAACAATTCCTCCCTCTTACAGCAGCGAGGAAAACCGGGGTGGGTTCACGCTACTTAGAATCGGCTTATTGATATGGCTTGGAGGATTCGTATTTCTCGGTATTTATTACCTGGCTATAACACTGAAATTCAGAAAGCAACTCCAATTCGCCCGCCGGATCAACAATGAAGAGATCCTTTCTGTTCTTAAAGCATGCAGTGAACAACTGGGCATTAAACCAAATATTCCGGTCTATGAGATAAGCGGTTTTAAGAGCCCATGGATCTACGGAGTGTTAAAGCCTAGCATTTATTTGCCAGAAGATATGGTTGTTATATTAGATTCCCGGCAATTGAGACATGTACTACTACATGAGCTGGCACATTATAAACGCAAAGATTTATGGTTCAATTTCTTATGGACGTTAGCGATATGGCTGCATTGGTTTAATCCTTTCGTTTGGCTGGCACGGCGAAAAATGACCTCCGATCGGGAAATAGCCTGTGATGCCATCGTGCTTGAAGCGCTGGGTGAGCGGGAATCTTCGTCATATGGCAGGACACTTCTTATGCTGTCGCGTTTTTTTTCCCGAAGCTCTTCTTCACGGGCTCATCTTCCCTATTTCTTCAAAAACAATAAAGAGACGAAACGGAGAGTTATGATGATTACGAGGTTCAAACAAGGTTCATACAAGCTGTCTGCAACAGCTGTTTTGTTGATATGCTTCTTGAGCGCCGTTTTGCTTACCAACGCCAATGTCGACTCAAATGCTTCTCAGGCAGAAAATTCAAGCAATGAGAATACGGTATCCTCCCTTCAGATCGACAGATTGATTCCATCGTTCAAATGGTTTCATAATCTGGACCGGGCGCTCGCTTTTTCAACGTTTGAATTTAAAGTGCCTGATTATTTGCCCGAAGGGTATCGCCTAAGGAATGTGGATTTAAATGAGAATTTTAGTAAAGCCAATAAAGCAGACTTAATTGAATTTGCTACAATCACTTTCGTATCGAACTTTGATCAGCAAGACGAGCGTAATATTGAGATCAAAGCCTCCAAAGGAAACGGAACTTTGCTGGAGCATCAATTATTGTGGGGAGCCTCGTATTCCCAACAAGCGGGCCAAGCTCCTTCTTATCGGCAAGAAGACCTGACATTAGGCAGTATGAAAGGTACGATGTACACAACTACAAGGTCCAAGTATAAGAAAAAGCCTGAACCGGCCCAAAGCTTTGTATGGCAGGAACACGGTGTAACGTATGCAATCAATTATTATAGCGTTGATCTTGCACAAGAAGAGCTTGTAAAAGTCATTCAGTCCTTTGCTTTGCCAGAACAAGTTCAATCTGTCGATTATAAGGGTAAGGGCAATTCTTTCCCTTTGTATGATGAGACGGATTTGCAGAAAGCAAAACATATTCTTGGCTTTCCAGTGAAATTCCCGGTGGCCCTTTCAGACTATGGCCTTAAGCTTGCTGATTCGGTTATGCAGCAGGCTGATGATCAGAACACCGGGTTCTCCATTCGACCAGACACAGACGCCTTAAAAAATAGTTATCGCGTTCCTTACAATTCCTCCATTTATGAAATAAATGACACGATTGATTTTTATCAGAGCAAAGCGCCTGCTGTAGATGTAAACAAGCTGTCGTTTCTACGCAAACTTGAAATTAATGGCATTGAAATAACTACATATACAGATCATGATCACATTTATTGGGAACCAGTTCAATCCGATAACAATCAGTTGAAGTTCAAAACTCAAACGTATTACGTCTGGGAGCAAAACGGTATTTATTATACGGCCTTTTTTCTCGGGGTAGACAAGCATCAAGAAGAAAACCTGAAATCCTTAGTGCTCGCTCCTGTCTAGCAACTGGGGGAACTATCCATTCGTCACGTCGATCATTACGTTGAAATAGGAGTATTGGAGCAGGGTGATTTGCGGCCGTCCTTTACAAAAAAAACGCTCCCTGCATCATGGTTGCAGGGAGCGTTTTTGAAGTTAGGAGGCTGGTATCGGCTCTTCCCAGCGCGTCATTCCCACTAGCTCCGGATGATCGTCCGGGCAAGATTCTGTAGGCAGCTTGGTTTTCTTAGAAAGCACACAGCCACACTTGCCACAGATTTTCTCCGCAGCATCGGCAGCGACCGAGGTCGTTGCCGAAAGGGCATTGTAGAGCAGCTTATTCGGCTTGTTTTGAATATGCGGGCAAGTCATGCAAGCGCTCATCCGCTTATGATAAACGTCGTCCTCCACAGTGGCAAAGCCTGCTCGTGCCCACTTCCACAGCGCTTGTCCGGCTTTCTTGGCCAAATCGGCATTGGAATGTGTAGCGGAAGACTCGCCAGTAAAGGCAGTCACCTCTTTAGCATCAGGTCGTGAGGCATCAGAGACTTCGCGAGCTAATGCTTCGGGCGTTACTAAAATCTCCTCTCCTCCGTCCATTTCCACCACTGGAGGATTGTTCAGCAAATGAGTTAGAAACATCTCCGACCTTCTTGCTGACAATAAATTATGCGCATAACTGGCATCATGAACAGCCGCAAAAAGAACCTTTTCCGAAACCGGACCGTTCAAACCCAGGATGATGCCAAATTGCTCACACTGCTCCTTTATACTTCCCGTGAATGCTTCTTGAGCGGCTGATTTCATAGCTATTCTCCTTTGTGCTTGTAATCGTGCAGCTTTTATTTCAACGTGATTTCAGCCGAATTTGAATTGGGGTCCAAGGTCGAGCCGATATCAGAGGTTAGTGCTCTGGACACTGAAACGGTATAATCCACTCCGCGCTGCAAATTGACCTTCAGCAAGACGGACGAACGGCTGCTGCCAGGTGTTACATCGCTAATGTGCGCACTAGGCTCAAATGAAAAATCATCCTCATCAGCTGCATGCAGCGCCCTAACGGCTGTATTAAAATGCAATTCAACGCTTGCGCTGGCATGAAGCAAGGCGTAACGAACCTCTTCTATAAGCAGCGTCTTATTTTCACCGGTCACATCCGCGAATAGAAACGATAGGTCTGTAGCTACTGCAAAATCCGCTGTGATCAAGCCTGTTGCATCGACGATTTTATGTTCCTGAAGCAGCCTGAACGCTGTCGCTGCCGCGTCAGGCGTTATATCGGCAGTCACCAGCGAGGAAGCATGAATAGTCGCTCCGATCACTTTTGCTCCGATTACCTTCAAGCCATTTACTTCTGGACCACCAATGCCGTTCGGAGGGAAATTCATGCCATTGCCTGCTTCTATCGCATCCATCCTAGTTCCCGTAGTTGGCTTGTAAAAATCGGTTTCATAAGCATCATGCAACGAGGTATTTATGTTATTAAAGATAACGAGCTGAATTTGGTGCAGTGCGCTAGTCATCAATGGGGCATACAGCGTACCAAAGAACATATTTTGCAAAATTGCAGGTGTATAGTAATCACTCATGCCAACAGAAGTGTAGCCATCTGCGTTCAAAGGCGCGCTCTTCTGAAGACGGCTGACCATATTCCCGAGAATGAACGCCAGTCCTTCCATTCCAAGTCCCTTGATACGCGTTAAACCGCCCGAAAGGACAACGTATTGCTTGCCGTATTGGGTGAAGGCGTAAGCGTTGGGCTCCAGACGTCCGATATCATGATAGAACGTAATATCCGGGTAGAAGCCTTGGAACAGGTTCACTAGGTATTTGACCATGGCGTTGCCAATACTCACTTCCGTAAAGCTCCATCTATCCGCATTATCGTTTACATCAATCGCTTGCAAAGGGCTAAGGAAGGCGGCCGCAGTGTCTGGGACAAAAGCTACATTTGATCCGTGTACATAAAATTTGCTCGACTTCACAGTCGCTTCAGGAGCAGCAGCGGATAACGTATCCAATCCAGCGTCGCTCTTTGCGCTAAAGGACATATAATTACCAGCAACCAAGTGTGAATGAGCCGCTTCATATTCTTTAGTTCCCAATAATGGTTGATCCTCTACATCCTCCAGCAGGCCGCTTTTCAAAAGCTCCCGCTGATGGATTTGCAAATTGAAGTCACCGGAAACCAAGCCCTCGGAAAGCAGCAAATGACCGTCCAGCCTTCCATCAAACGAAGCGTCTGTAGCGATATGATGCACCCCTCCTACGTATTCGCCGATGCTGATTTCGTCGATTTGCACCTCAGTAGCATTATAGGAAATCAACAAATCACGTCCCGGTACGAGGCGATCAGCCCGCTTAAGCTTGCCGCTAGGCATGAGGAACAAATGGTCCGGTGTGACGACGATGCTGCCATGACCGCCGAATCGGATGTACACCATCGCGGGTTGATGACTTTGAGGACCAGTGCCGTTGCTGAAGTTCACTTTGGCCTTCTTCCACTCCAGCTGTAGACCTTGCTCGCTTTGCTGTAAGCTGGCTGTAATGACTTTATCCCCTACACTAAACTTCTCAATCGCAGTGTGACCCTCTGGTGTCCCGATTTGCGTGCCATGGGCGAAGCAGGAGCAGCAGCAATAGCAGGTGACAACGTTCCACGTTTCTCCCAGGCTCATACAGCCGCGGTTGCCGAGCGTCGCATGGCTCATATCGGAAGGGTTTTTCGTATCAAAGCATACTTGAGCTGCAAACGGGTACAAATAATCATGCGGGGAGCAACCTGGCACAGGGTTTCCGTTAATATCCGTACATTGGCATAAACGATGTGCTTGGGGGGAGAAGTTAACGTTATCCTGACAATGCTCTCCAGGGCAGACCAGGTAAAAAGGTTTTCCTAATTGAAAAGTATTGTTATTAATTGCCTGAGGATCTACCTGAGACCAGTTTACATCCGTTAAATTTTGCGCTTTACCCAAGTTCGTTTCAAGAGACTCTTTACAATCCATTTTTCATAACCTCTTTTCGTTTAGTTGGTCATACTTGTCTTTGTGAACACATTTGATTGATACGTTATAATGACGGTTAACCCTGCAAATACCTCCTGATTTAAAGCCCCGTTTAACAAAAGAGCATCCGGCGTATTCGCTAAAGAAAATTGCAAAGCGGCGTTTAAGCCAGTTCCTGTGACATTACTTATATTGCTTAAATTGCATGTTCCCAGGTTATTGCTGACGCTTAGCGGGATCGCCGCATTGTCCCCCAGCTTCAGACTTAAGAACGGCGTGCTTGAGTCCTTATCGGATACGATTGCCTGATTGGATGTAAGGATAAGAACCGAGGCCGACAATAAGCTTACATCTGACAAATGGGTCAGGATGGTTCGATCCGTGATAGGAAAGCTGATTTGCTGCACCCCTTGGGTTGCCTGTGAATTGAACAAGGCGAACCAGTTACTCGGAAATGCTTGCTTCAGGTCGATCATTTTGACCGGAGTATTGGGATAAGGAGCGCTTTCTGCATGCAGCTGTTGTTTCACCTGGTTAGCGAAGAGAGCCCCTCCGTCTTTGGCCGTGTACTGAATTTTGACAATAATATCTGAGATATTGCTGAAATCAAAGCGATTGGTTTCTGGCGGCAGGTGGAGCGTCCACGAAGATACCGCGCCTGTCCCCTCGAACGGCAAATATCGCTCATCCTTAAAATCCAGAACAAACAGACCGGAATCATTCATTCCCCGAGTCACGGCAACCTGCTGCGACACATGGTTTTGTCTCAAAATTTCAGGGCCCGGTGCAGGCTCAGCTGGATTCAAGAGATAGCTGACCCCCGTAATATCGGCTTGTACAACGACAGCATTTTTATTTTGAACCAGTATCGCATTAATGTTCTGATAGGGTCCAACAACAGCGGGTATGGAAATAGAGATTGACTTGATTTTGCGGCAGTAATGGCCAGGGAAGTCGAAATCGAACAGCTTCTCATTCCATTCGAAATCCAGCTTGCCTGTAGCCCCTGTGCCGCCAGGCATTCCCCCTTTAAAGGCAATAAATTTAACCGGGTCCAGATGAAGCAGGGATACGGTCTTCTCAAGCTCCAAATCTCTCGAGTTATTGAACAGATAAGCTTTCTCCATTTGATTCAGGGCCAGTTGCAAGCCTTCCCCGGCAAGAAGCCCCCTATGGAGGTTGTCCCAGTAGTCGAATTGCAGAAATTGATCCTGCCGCTCCAGCTCATACTGATATGCCGCCTGCGCAGCCATCGCCATATCCACTGCGAGCTGATAACATTGAAAGTAGGCCGTCGATAATCGACTGATCATCCACTGGTAAAGCTCCTGGCTGGTAAACTTGCCGCGCAGGAACTGCTCCATCTCATCCTGCTGCTTTACGTTTTGTTGATGGATGTCGAGCTCTCTTTGCAGCATGGCGGAGCGCACATTCCCTCCAATAATCTGTTGATCCAACTGCTTGACCTCAGATGCCGCGACATCCCGCTGCAGCCTCCATTCCTCCCGGCGACGCACATATTGAGCGCCGGTGTTAATCAAGCCCGCGGCTTTATCCAAGACGTTCGCCGCCCCGTCAGCCATAGCTGCGCCAGCGTTCACGGCGTCACCGAATTGCATTCCGCCATCCGCCAAGCCGAATATATTCGGAGCCAGATAGGCTCCTATCGAAAGCCCATGAATGGCGATGGAAACCCCCTGAAGATCTGTGGATAACCCCCTTAAGGTTAGATCCGTAATTTCCAATCCATTGATGTTCTCTTCATATAAGGCGTTATAATGCTCTTGTCGGGCTGCCGCACTTGCTCTACTTTCTGTTAATGATACAAGCGTACTTGCAATCTCCTCCAGTTGCTTCTCTTTAATCATGGTGGAGAGATTTAAAATGTTTTTTTCATGTGTGCTCTGGAGCAAAGACAAGCTTTCCGCATCATTGCGTTCAAGTGCGGCTAGCAGGCTGCCGCCAAACTGTGTTAACGTGGCGGTTATCGACTTGGCCCGTTCCAGCATAAATGCAAATCGGTAAGGAACACCTTGATTTGCTGGTGTCAGCGAAGCCAATGGATTTACTCCGGCGCTCACCATGCGAATCAATTGAGCAGGATCGAGCGGCGGTTCAAATAGAGCCAATGTTTGCGGGATTCCTTGAATGTTGAGACAATGTCTGATTTTGAACAGACGATCTTCCACCCGATCCCAATAAGCGATAAATTGCTTGTTTTCCGGCACACAGAAATAGGTGTCCAGCGCATTGAACGGTGCATAAGCCATTAGTGCGTCTTTCCCGGCTGTCTCCTGCTCTAACGCAATCAGAAACTGCGGAATGCCATCTTTGAATTGCGCAAGGAGATCAGCGAATGTTTTTGGTGCAGGCTCTGGCGCCTTCCCTAAATTTTCGGGCCTTGGTCCAAGCAAATCATAAGCGTATACGTACATCATCGTTGCGGTCACGATGGCTTCCCATGTGTATTGCGTAAAATAAGAGTCGCCCCACTGCAATAAATTATCAATATAGGCCATGACCACCGCTTTCTCGTATGCACCGATTCGGAGCCCGGCAATCGCGTCTGGATTGAACGGATCCATATTATAGGCCGCGATCTCCTGCGGATTGGTTAATTGATCCTTTAACGTTTCCAGCGAATGGTTCCGGAAAGGATTAAACTGCCAGAAGCGAGCTGCCGGATTGCCTAACTTATCGTTTAGCAACCGATTTCGGACTGAATCAATCTGCTTGTCGTCCAGAAAGAAGAACAGCTGGCTAATCGGCGTTGCCTCCGAGAAGTCCGCACTTACCGCACCTGCGCCTGTAATGATCTTTTGATCAACCAAGATTTTGTAAATGCGCTGAGAACTGGTCAGCCCGATCGTCGAGGTTTGAAAATCTCCCGCCTGAATCTGGAAAGGCTGCAAAGTCGGATTAAAAATATACTGATACCATTTCTCTGCCGCTTGATAGTTTTGATTCGTTTTCAGCAAGTCGGCAATTAAGTAAGGAGCATGGAAAAATAATTCCCAATAGTAAGGCTTATAGGCCCCCCAAAAATCAACTTGCGACCCATCGGCTGCATCCGGCGCAACGACATAATTGCTATCGAACTGGAACCGCTTAAACAACAATTCCGCCTCAATTGGAATCTGTTGCGATTGTAGACTGAGAAGTGCATCGACACCGCCAGTAAATAGCGTAGAGCTAAGTCTGTGTACCGCAGCCGTCGTCAGGCGGAAGGCGGAAAAGCGGTATTTGATGCTGCCGATGCCATCCTTGTTTCTGTCCAGAAAGCCGACCGACACCGGAAAAGGCCACTGATACAACGTATCCATGACATGCCGAACCTTCAAATCCTCGCTTGGTTGTCCATCGAGCAGCCCTGTGACGTATTCGAGCAGCTCATAGAAATCAATATCCGCCAGTATTCTGCCATTAGGATCAAGATAACCCGATTTGATGCACTGTTGAAAAATCATCTGAGAACCAGACACCTCAATATCAACAGGAGCAGCAGCCACGAAAGAATGGTCTGTAAACATCGGGCTATTCATCAACACATTAACGACTGCCGCTGTGCTTTCAACCAGCTGAGGCTGCAAATACTGCATCAAGCTTTGAGCATCCGAATAATTTTCCAGAACGCCGTCCTGATCCAAATACCCTCCTTTGACGAGTAAATCATAGATGGTTTGCGAACCATTCGCGTCGATATTCAGATTGGGCGAAATAAATGAGGTCGGCGTAAAAATCGTATCCGGGTTCAGAAGCGCCTCGCTGATCGTTGGAACATGCTCCTGTACCTCCGAAGCTGTATCCATCAACAGGAATGCCTCTTTATCCCCTTTGAACAAAAACGCAGCCGGATGGTTTTTCACCGTAAGCAGCTCATATTCGTTGCCTCTCATATTGCTGGACAATGCTACCGTGCCGCTTGCCTGACTAATCTTATTGAGCACATACGATGCTTTTGCCGAAACATTGCTCTGTCCTGTCAGATAGCTGGCTACATCTTTCCCAAGTTGAACGAAATTGAAGGAGCCTTTAGCCAAACCTCTATCATTAAAATAGCCTGATTTCACTAGACCGTCCCAGACCGCTTTGGACTGCGCCGCATCAATGTCCAATGTCGTTGTAATGAAGGAAGCGTTATTCAGAGTTGCCGGAGCAACGACTGGCGACGGATTTCGAATGGAATCGGCAGCATAGTTATCATAAACAATCTGTGTCGTATCAATCAGATTCAGTCTGCCGGAGCTTCGGTCAATTTCGGGACGGAAATACGTCTGGCTAATCAACGCTTCTTTCGCTGCAATGATGTACTCATCTGGATTGACGATAAAGCCGGGCTGCAGATCATCATTGATAACGATAGGTTGAAATACAGGCAGAAATCCCGTGTGCCCGACCTTTTTAGCCAGAGAAAATTGCTGCATCACTTTATACAAACGATTCTCAAATTGCTGCAGCGTATCCGTTGAAGAAACAGGAGCTGCCGGCATCGTGAATGCGGATAAACCTCCAATGTCGATCATAGGGCCGAAAAACAGCACCAGCTTCTCAAATCGATTGGCTCCGACGTTTGGCGTAAGATAATGGTTTTTCTCGATTTTGAGCGGATACACCTTATTCCACCATAGTCTGGCAGGATCGAACTGGGAGGCATTAAACAGCGTATTGACTCCATCTTGAACGATAAAGGTGCTGTTATCCGCTGAGATGACTGTATCTTCCGCCAACGTTTGCGGGGGAACCCAGCTGCCGCTGAAATTGTAGAACGTATAACGAATGGTTGCCTTAACCGATTTTTGCCCAGTTGATCCCGTACCGCCATCCTTCACGACTTTCTGCTCTACCCAGAACAGAAAGAGGCGATTAAAGACATAAACGGGAGAAACCGTGTCAGCGTTAATCGTGACCTTAATCTCGTTCCATTCGGACCATACATTGCCTTCATCCCGCGTCAAATAATAATATTTGTAGGGCTGTGTTTCTGTTCTGGCAAAAAGATAGGTGACCTCCGCATTGTCATGCGACGGGTCTGTCACATGTGTATGATAGGTATCGACAACCTTCAACTTGGCAAGCTCCGCAAACCGGTCCAAATATTTGCGATACGCGGCTTCCACCGTATCTTTCGTAATATCGCCTTGCTTTAGCGTATTTTCAAACTCTGTGAAGAGCGCGGTTTTATTTTGCCGATAGGAAGGATCAATGTAATTTTCAGGATATAAAAACACTTGTCGATTCGCTTCCCAAATTCGGTAGTTAATCATCCAGCTCCACCATACCGCAGGTATATCAAATTGGATGACGCCAGGCTCCAGTCGTTCTCTGCTTCTAAGAAGATATAGCTGTATCGCATTTAGCGCTTCTTTAATATAAGAAATGGTAGCATTGCCGCTCATTTCGACGTCGATTAACAAATACTCATATAAATGGCGACTATTCTGAATCCATCCGAGATCCTCCATTTGCGACAAAGCATGAAGTGCAGTAGAAATTAAAGCGGTTCGCTGCTTCTCCTGCACAGCCCCGTTAACCTGAAGATACAGCGTCTCCCAATTATCCCCGCCCAGGCGCGCTTTTAATGTCAATAATAGATGGTCAGCAGCTTCCGTATAATTCGCCCAATTTTCCTTAGCACGGAGACCAGCAACTTTACTTACATTGTTCAGAAGACTGAAGCTCGCGCCTGTCGACTTCATCATATTCATAACCTTTTGCAGCAAAAACAGTCGTTCCATTCGCGATAATAATGGGAAAGACGCAAACAGCGAGAGCAGCTCGTTACTCGCAAGCCCTGTCATTGCTGCAATGGCAGAAGCTGCGTCCTTGTCCGTAGCAGCACTCATGTACTGAGAAATCGCTCCAGACACATCATTGAAAAACACTTTCATCTCTAGATAGGCGTACACATCAAGTACATTTGGAGCAGTCAGCTTCATAGCATCCGAAATACCGAAAGCGATGTGACTGTCCTTAATGGTCGCCAAGTCATCGCTAGTTAGCGAAAGCTTGCGGGCACACACAAGCCACTGTGATAACTGCTGCATCTTAGATATAGCCGTTGACCGTTGCTTCGGGTCGGTGAATACGACGACGAGATTTAGATCAGGATCGTCTAACAAAGCGATCAAACTCGTGACCTGCACCGTTTGAACATGGAAAAAGGCTGCGATTTGTTCAATGAGTTTTAATTGTTGCTGTAGCAGCGAGGCTCCCCCATCTTTCCCAAGAGAGGTACTTGCAATGAGCTGCGGGAGATTATTCAACCAGCCTTCCAAATCTGCTGGCCGGTATAGCATGTCCACATAATCGGAAGCGTTGCCGTTCACTATATAATCCAATTCGTATACATTGATCCTTGAGCGTTTCAAACGATCCGCATTATTTTTCATTACGACCCAGGCATCCATCGTAGGAGCTAAGGTCAGCTGCTTGAATAGCGTTAGCAGCAAAGCAAGCTGCGTAATGGGCATTCCCAGCATGTTTCCGAACAAAGAATAACGATAGAGTACGGATAGATTGCTTACCGTCAACGGCACATTTGCTTGATTTCCAAACAACGTTTCGGCCAGTAAGCTAAGATCGCCCTGACTTAGCTTAAGCGCCGCGGCAATGCGGGCTGCGATCTGCATATTGACGGAATCTCCTGCTCCGATTGTCCAAAAGAGCAGCTTGTCGGTAAACATAGGGTTGAGGGAATAGCTGCTCTTCGGCTCGTCGGCAGGATGATAAGGAGTCGATTCCGGTCCGTTAAAAAGTTTATCGAATAAGCTACTTGCTGTTGAAGCTGCTCCTTGCCCATACGTTTTGATATCGAAGATCAGCACTCCGGCCTGCTCTATCGACAGATTCCACTGCTCTTTAGCCGTTTTTAGCTTGGCCAGCTCTGTCAATGCTTGGGTATCCAACTGCGGTGCTCCAAATTTCACGCATTGCAGCGACCAGTCTAAATCCACAAAGCTCCAACCAAGCTTATTACTCAGCCTTAGGAAACGGTGAATCCGATCCAAGGAATCGTTAGTCAAGTTCAATATCGTCAAATCGGTACCTTCACTGTTGATCTGCAATGGCTTCGCGAGCCCATAATTAATAAAAAACGATTTTGTCAAACCTGCTTGGATTTCAGCTTCAGAAAGATCCTGGCTAAACAACGTCTGTAGCTGCACCAATGTTAATCCGGTTTGTTTGCAAAATGTATCTACATCTGACAGCACCTTCAAATCTGATACCCCGTAGAATTCTTTTAATTGGGCTTCATCTACGGTAGAGGTTGAAAGGAGTACAAGCTCCTCTTGAGATAGACCTAGTATTTCCGCGGCCACACTGGCAGCGGGTGAGCCAAATGCCGCGTACAGGTCCTGAAGCAGCACATTCATACGCTTCAAGTAAATTCGCATCTGCTCCAACGGATATTGAAAAGGCAGGTTGAACGGATATACCTCACCCGCCAAGGTTTGATAAGTATCCCCCTTGATGCTTAAAGCCGAACGAACAGTAGCCTCTAGCCGCTCATTAACAATTTGCAAATAAGGCATCGTTGTATTCGTATTTTCACAAGTAAGCTGAATGCTTGCCAGGTCAGGTCGGCGAGTGGACAGAGCCATGTTGGCTGGAATGGTTGTGCTATTCGGCACTGTAATGTACTCGCTGACAATCCGCATTAAATCGACTAAATAGGCAGCAGGACCAAAGATAGATTTACATTCATCGCAGTCACAATAATTTAACGTGCCAAATATCTCCTGATAATTCGGCAGCGCTTCATAATGCTGGAGAATCGTATCCGATATCGAATTAGCTGCGTAATTTCTCGTATGAGGTGCTGAAAGCTGGGAGATGGAAGCCCATTGATGCATCGTCTGGGCCTCCACATGCTTCGCCTTGGCATGAATGGCGACGGCCTTAGCTGCTCCGTCCTCACCGAGCAGCGGCCCATAGGCTCTCACAAATTGATCGGGATTAATGGCTGCTACTTGAAGCGCTGAATGCAGCGCAGGGCTGCCTGCATGATTACTGCTTTTGCTTTCTCCCTTGCTGCTGCTTCCAGCTAGCAGAACACTGGCAGCCTGCGGATCATTGGTGAGCCGCAGCAGTCGTTGATAGCTGCTAAGCAGACTTAGAGCCTCGGAATGCTCGGCATCGGACCCGTTTAACGCTTCCACGGCGGCTGTGTTGGTGAACGGAAAATGGTGGATATCGAAATTCGGGTTATTGGCATAAAATTTTGCCAATGTTGGATGCGCGTCACTCAAATACGATTGAATTTCCATGAATATAAGCCCCTCCTCGTTGCCCGAATGAATTAATGTTTGAAATGGTTTTTTAGACTCTTTGTAGCTTCCCTCTTCTTCTGCTTCTGGAGCGTATCCGCTCGTAAAATATTCGCCTTGAACTTGGTGGAGTAAATCTGCTTTCCACTCATGTCTTGGATTTGATAGAAAAAATCATCTGCAATATGGGTGATGGTGCCGTCAGCCCTCAGCCGCACGTTCGCTCCTGCTTTAACCAGCAACTTCTCGCCCGTTTTTTTGACGAAGTCCTTTACCGCAAGTTCTAGGCCTAGTTGAACAAGATTGGAGCCTTGACTTCCCGCTACAAGATTAGTGGAGGCCTCCGCACCGCCCAGACAGTGAGCAATCAGATGACACCAGGCTTCGCCGAGGCCTCCTGATCCCGAATCATTCCTTTTGGAATACAAACTTGCGGGCAAATTGTTCGTACTGTGAAAGGCGCTCGCTTTTCCCATTGTGTCATTGGTGGAATCGCGGCCATCTACGTTAAGGCTTGCTTGGGAGACAATTTGTTGATTTTCGATGTAAGTGTGTTTACCAGCGAAAAATGACCCCTGCACGCCGGTTGGTTCAGCTACCTTCTTCGGCAGGGATACCCCTGAGCTTGATGGCACGTCAAATTGATCCAGCTCCATCTGTGCTTTATCCGCTGCCTTGTGGAGCACCTTCCGAATATAAATTTGTCTGCTTTTTGTAACTCTGAGTGAACGTCCTGTCCTCTCTGAAATCATTTCCGCCTGCTTGTTGATATCACCAGAGGTGAAATTTTTTAAGTCTTCTTTCCTCTTCTTTACTTTTAAATTAGCTTTCTGCTTTTTTTTATCTAATTTTTTGCCTGTCCCCGCCTTCGACAAACCATCCGGATCAACGAACCTCATCGGATTGCCGCCGACGAAAGCAAACATATTCAAGCCGTCCGCTGTACCGGCCGGATCGGCGTTAATCCAGCAGCCTAGCCATGGCGGATAATATCGCGCTCCATAATAATATAGACCTGTGCACTCATCCCGTTCTTTACCGCAGTAGCGATATTCCTTCAGCTGCACCTCACGCTGGTTCGTTCCTGTAATGTAGGACGTCCCTCCGTACGGCAAATATTCTTCGTAGCTGATTAAGCAAGCCTCTTCATCCACCTCCAGCGTTGAGGAGCCTCGGCAATCGCTTAATTGATAGCGAATTTGCCGCTTGCCCAAGCTATCAGTTTCGCGGCCTGCATCATCCTTGCTCCAAATATTCGTAATGGCTGCCGTCCGCTCATCCTCCATGACCCGGTAACCATGCCGTTCCAGTATGAGGGTGCGCTCACCATTTTGGACTCGCGAAATTCGCTTGATTTCCAAGCGGCCTACATATATTTTCTCTTGAATTTCAGTTAATCCGTCGCTAATTTTGCGCTCCAGCACCTTGCGAACCCTCTGACCTCCGCTGTCGTATACGTAGTAGGCACAGTCAGACTGGTCGCCGTCTCTCTCAATCATCGTCGCGCTGGCTAAGTTGTTTCGATAATTCCATTGCATGGAACGCAGATGCTCCAGTGCCAGAAGATTGCCATTATTATCGTATTGCAGCTGTACGGGGCTACCTGCCAAGCTTCCTGCGGTCAGTTCCATTAAACGATTAGAATCGTCACAAACCTTAAGTGCTCGTGTCCAACTGGCGGAAGCTGCCGTATGTCTGGTCTGAACCTTGTTTCCAGCCTCATCATAGAGATACGTTTCCTTATAATTTTCAAGCCTCTCTCCATCATTCAGATGTGGCCGACTTATCGGCATCCACTCTGTTTGCTTAAAGCCTGCTGCTTGTGTGCTTGGCAATACCCCTGGATGCTGTCTGCCTGAGGCTTGAATCAACCGATAAAGAGCATCATAGGTGTAATCGCTTAAGGGCTCCACGATTTGCTGATTTTGAAAAACCGTGTGGAAGCTGTAATCACGTGACCTTGTTATGTTTCCAACAGGGTCCATCGTATACGTCAGCTTCTGCAAAATCGGGCTTCGCGTTTTTCCCTTCATGTCTGTACTTGATCGAGACGTTGTAATTCCAAGCAGCCTTCCAGTGGTTTCTTCATAGGTAAAAACGGTTGAGGTTCCATTTCCTCGAACAATTAGCGTTTGTAGTCCGTTAGCGTCGTACTGAATGTCCTGAATAAACGCAACATCCGGCTGTTCCGGGAAATCAATCACAACCTTTTGCAACTGCCCGCCCAAATTGTACGCGCTTCTATGCACAGTCTGATCAGCAGAGGTTTCGGCAATCAATCTGCCTAGCCCATCATAAGCATAGGAGGTGACAAATGTTTCGCTGCTCAAGGCACTCAAGCTTTCTTCGCTCCAATTCGGCTCTGAGGAATAGTTCGCAAGCAGCGTTTGCTCGGTTTCTAGAATATGACCTTGCAAGCTGTAAGCTTGATGACTCGTCACACCAGCCTGATCGTACAACTTGTACAGCTTGCCGAAGAGATTGCGGTTTTGGGCATCCTCCACGCTAAGATCCGCGTTATCGCCATAGACGTACTTTTCAACCGTCTGCCCCAATACAAGATTAGAAGCATGATCCGTTCCATCAACGATTATTTGTAGAGGGCGTTGCAGCCCGTCATATCGAGTAGTCGTATGGAAGCCGCGATTGTCCCATGTATGCACAGGATCATCGAACATATTGTCAATTCCGAGCCGGATGCCAGCATCCCTGCTGTCTGTACACAATAATCGATTTCGCATATCGTAAGTAAACTGCACGTCTTTCAGAAAGGTACCTTCGGGACTTCCGGCATAATAATTTCTCGCATTCACCTCATAAAGCACGTTCCCCTTGCTGTCATATCCTGTATAGGCTAGCAGACAGCTCTGTCTAAGCAAAAGTAGAATTTCTTGTACATAAGGCTCGTATTTGACATCTAAATGAAGCAAGAAGCCCGGAGCATAGGGGCGGAAATTTGTTGAAGCTTTTCCTCGTCCCCTTGCGGAATCCGTAATCTCTATATATCCTTGTTGAACGAGCTCATTCCAAATATCGGATGCGGATATTGTGCTTCCCTTTTCCATATCGTTGAACAGGTCGCTTGAGGTTTCACCCAAATTATTTTGCAATTGCAGAAACACGCGCCCGAGATGATCTTTGATTTGAATGACCGGAGTGTCTCGAAATGGGTATGCCTTCAATAGAGCATCCTTCTCATCCATCTGCTCCAAGCTAGGCTCACTTGGATAATCCTGCATAAATTTTTGGTAATAGTCGGAATCCGCAATGGTATCATTCGCATCGTAGTGCGCTTCCTCCCAAGTCGTATACAGCGTCTTTGTATAATAGCCTTTGGGGGAATCCACACGGTAAATGCGGGAGAGCGGATCATAGTGAGTAATCGTCGGCGGAGGCAGCAAGCTAGCCATCTTTGCCTGATCTTCATAGGCAGGATTGTTTGAATAATAAGGCAAATATTGCTCTACGGGTCTGCCCTTCTGGTCATAGACGGTTCTTCCAGAAACGAGCCAACGTACACTTGATATGACAGTAGGAGGATTGAATGTGCCAGTTGCCGGAGCCTCTATCCCTTCCCCCCCGAATGCCTCGCCACCATCTGACCTTTTCTTCGTTTCAATGACGCGTCCTAGCCCATCCAAATAGCTCACATTTATTAGAATTCGGGTCGGCACATCGCCAGCTTCCTCCGAGACACTCGTTTCCCGGTAAAGCTCCACGGTTCGGTTAGGCCCCTTCCCCTGACTCCAAGCGTGAACATCGTAATAAGTGAAAGAAGAAGCCTGCTGAAGATATCGTTCGGGGTGAGCCAGTACATCCTCAAAGGAGCTATCCTTCACAGGCAAATATTGCGCTAGATCACCGTCTCCTACACGCCGATTCTGAAGTGTTCCATATAGGGAAGAGGCTGTTTCCATGCCTAAGGGATCATACAGCACCTCAGCCCTATTTCCGTTAATATCCGTTGTAAATCTCGGCTTGATTACGTTGTAATCGAGAGCAATAGACATGGAGGTTGAAGCCGTTTCATTCACATACTGAATCGTGTTAATTGGAACTAGACAATAAAGATCGTAGCTGTACTGCACCTTGTGGAAAAGATTTCTCTTATCGAGGAGCATGGTGTTTTCTAATTTCCAAGGCAGGTAGAAGCGATTTTCTGAACCTAATGCATAATGCTGTACTAGCCCCTGACTCCACCAGTACCCGTCATGTAGACTATAGCCGCAATCGTCACTCATCATAATATCTGTCAGCCTTGATTTATAGATATTGCTAATTTGGTCGGCTGTCGTTACTGCATGCTCGCTGTGATGATGAAGTGCAACAGCTGTCATTTGACCAAGAGGTAAAGCATCTGTCTGTTCGTCATTCCAATAATAATGTCGATCCCAGGAGAGAAGCTCTGCTTGGATCAAACCAGCGGTAAGTGGCGTGGCATAGGGAATCACCTGCTCCAATGCCTTAGGCAACAGGGCCTGCAAATCTAATAGATTAAAATAGAAGGAAGCAGGTAATTCGATTCCCGACAATGCATAGGATTGGCTCTCGTATTCCACACCAAGCATGCGAAACGTATCTGTAACGTTTACAAAGGCTGTCACCTTCAGAACAATGGACAGCTGCTGCTGTTCAGGTAAAGCGAATTTCGAGCTTAAGCGGCGCGGATAATGAATTTGAAACGCCTTGGTAACTTGACCATACGAATCCGTTTCCACAACTATTTCATGCTGTACACGCGGATCGTCAGCATTTCGTTCATATTGATAGTCTAGCGTTTCCCTCGCATGCACATACAGCGCGGCAAAAAGAGCATTACCCCGCTCTTGAACGAGCTTTACGGTATAATTGGCTTCATGAACCGTATACGGATGCTCAGAAATTCCGCCTGGCTGATCTAATCCGTATACCTCCTCACGCAGCGAAAAACCTTTCAAGGCTGCATAACATTGCCGAAGCGTTTCCCCGTCAGCGCCGAGCAGTGCTTCATCCAGATAACTGTCCGGCATGACATATGCTCGTGTGTCCTGCCTGTAATACTGTTCATGAAAATGCCTGGATAAGCTCTCCAAATTTCGGAAGGCGCCGGTGTGGTACCATCTCTTCCAATACACAGGAGCGCTGCCTGTTAAACCGCTTTCCGTTGAATACATTTCTGCATCCCATTGCTCCATGAAACCAAATCCTCTAAATTCCTTTTCCACGGGGTCGTAATACCCCTCATGATATTTATACCGAGTCACAAGCTGATTCCCCGAACAAGCTTCTGTCACACGAACCTGCTCCACTACATGCACGGGAAAAGGAAGAATGGTTTCCCAGCGCTTCCCTTCCCGCTTATCCTCCAAATAAAACTGAACGGAGCTCGCGTATTGGATATCCGTAACGGCTCCTATGCCGTTATCTATGCGGGTTAGAAGGTACGGCTTCTCTCCCCCTGAAAAGTCATAGAAATAATGCTTTACCGTTTCCGTACTAACCTTGGTAAAGAGAAGACCTGCGCATCCGTTACCGTGAACATCAGCCAACTGCATATGGTCCCCCACACTGAAGGTTTCCGGCAATGAAATGGATATTGCTCCACTGAAGGCATTTCCGCCCTGATTGAGGAACAATTCCGCCCGATCCGGGTAAATATATACGATATCGGTTAATCCCGAGCCGTTCAGATCGCCTAGAAATAAGCGGGAGGCATCAAAATTCTCATCAAAATAAGGGGCTTGATCCATACGTATGACGGAGGCGAACTGCCCATATCCCAGATTGGGCCAGCATTCTACACTACCATTGCGAATACGAACCCGGTGTGAAAGTCCGTCGCCAACGAAATCTGCCGAAGCTACAATTTCATTTTTGCTGTCCGTTGAGCCGATTGGTAAGCTGTCTGAGTTATTTTCAGGGTAAGCTGCATGAAGGGGAGCCCCATATCCTTGTTCATACATAGACGGATAAATTTTGATTTGATGATCTTCAAAAATAACCAAATCAGGCACACCGTCTCCCTGCATATCCGACATTTCTTTCGGGTAGGAGCTTTGGAGATATTCAAGCGGGAAGCTTGAGAATGGCTGTAGTCCGCTCCAGGAGCGACCGTATTCCGTTTCATAGAAGCCTGCCCATTGTGAACCAGCAACAACTAAATCCATGACACCATTTCCAATCAGGCTTGTTAGCGTAAATGATTGGGAATCTGAGACCGCTTCTTCTGTTAACGGAAAGGCTTCAGTAACTCGGGGATTATGAAAGCTGCCACCCCCTAGCGGTTCCCAGTAGGCTGCCGCATTGGAGCTAACCTGCATAATGCCGGGCAAGCCTTCGCCATATAAATCGGTGAAATCATAAGATGATCCGTCCAAGTATGCGGGAATCGTGTTTTCGCCTGCCGTTTGAAGGATATTAAATGCTTGCTGTGCTGGTTGAAATGATGCGTATGTAAATTCTAAGGGGGGTGTGGAAAGAGTGATGTAGCTGCCATCATCTTGTCTTTGACAACCGACCATCTCAACTGAGACTAGACGATTCAGTTTAATAAGCGGATCGGGAGAATAAACGAAGCGTGTCATACGGACGAGACAAGGATCGGGGCCGAGCTCAGTAAAACGATGAAACAGCAGAACCTGCTGGCAAAGTCGGTGAATTCGTACTTCAAACCCGCTGCGGTACGTGGAGAAAGGATCAAGACGTGCTGGCCAGGTCGTTCGGGGAATATGAGGCTTGCAGTCGACTTGCTTTAATGAAGCATCAGTAATCGCGTATTCTCCATAGTCCAATACAAGCTGGTAAGCAAACTTTTCTTCATTATGGGTGTCGATATAATTTCCATAATCTATACTGTGCAAATAGATAGCTGCCGACAATGGTCTATTCTGCTCGGAAATTACTGTCGGAACATTGTCTTTGTTTTCGGGAAAATACGTGTAGACTCGTTTATTTCCTTTTGCATCAACATCCTGCTCCAGATACCACTGATATACCCTTGCAGAGCAGGTGGGATCAGCTATCCGGGCTGTACGGCTCTGACCGTATATAGAGCATAGGTTACTGCCCGATAGAAGCTTCCAATAGGAAGTTCCAGCAGTCTGCCAAAATTCAATCTTCGCAAAAGCACCTTCCAAGCGGTGAATATACTCTGTAATCGTCCACAGCTGCTCTCCAACCTGCTCTGTTCGGGTTATGGGCTTCAAGCTAGCAGAATCAAGCTTAGGGATAATTTCTTCGCCGTCGAGCAGGAAGCGGTCCTCTTCATTGTATCGAGGAACACCGATATCCGTTCGCCTCGAAATGGAAGAAGAGGATAAGGAGAAGCCTAGTCCGAATACACCGTTACCACTACCCGAGCTGTATCGGAGCTGTAGCTCCGGTTCAAACTCACGACAGGGCGATGTATAGATGGGGATACTCATATGCATGCTGCCTGTAAATAAATCCGGCTCGAATGTCTCCCCCATTCCTCTTACCGCCCCTCCCCCTTTAGGTAGAGTAAGCTCAGATTTGGAAAATGATTCCGATTGTTCATGATCGTCATGCCCTGTGTTTCGTTGCATCAGCTACCCCCTACACGTTCAGATAAACTGTAAAACTAGACTTCTATTACACAATTAGACAATAAATGCATAATATAAGATGAATGATACAACAGAATTAAAATTCAATATATAGGTCTTTTGTAGGATATCAATAACGTTCAGGATGTATGTTTTCAAAGCTCAGTCTCAAATATAGGCATGGAGCAGCTTAACCATACGGTCCTGCTGCCCATGTTCTAGAGCATTTTGTGCAAAATGCAAGGTCCGAATTATAAATTCATTGACTGAATATGCTCTTTTGTCTCTGCGGTTCCAAGATGCTGTATTGAATTATAAATTTCTTTGAGATAGTAGTCATATCCGTCGTTCTCGAGATCGTGATGATATGGAATTCCTGGAATGGAATTTCTCAACAAACTTTCGTTATCGAAATTTTCCATTTCCTCAAACAAATACAACAATCGCTGCAGCTCTTCAGAATTTGCTTCAATTTCGAATTCGTATGAGGCATCTCCTTGTCTGGTCATTATCGTCTTGGATTGAACTGAAACATAATATTTCTGCTTCTCCATGCGCATACCCTCCCCTTATGAATCCTTCAGGAAAATCCATATCATTGCAAGCACAATCGTGATCACTGGGGCAATAACATATATCATGAAGATCGGATTCGCGATGATTGGATGCCTGACCGTTGTTAAGCTTGCATCCTTGTCAAGGGTCGTATTTTTCGCTTGCAGCCTTTGGGAAACCATAATTGATCCAACAACCCCGTAAACACAAGCCGCTATTCCTAATATCATCAACAAAATATACAATTAGCTCGTCCCCTTTCCTAAAATCTTGACCTCCTTATTTTGTTTCCTTACATATTTTTTATTCATAGCAAGTTAGGCGGCTAAATAATCTAGCATAAAAAATAAGCCCTTGCCCAGCTTGGGACAAGAGCTACTCGTGTTATTTAAAGTAAGCTTCAACTCCGCTGAGCACTTTATTGCGTGCATAAGGAGCTGATCATTCGTAAACCTCAAGCCGATAGCCAAGTCCGCGCACTGTCTCAATGCGAAATTCCGGTGTAGTCCCGAACCGTTCGCGCAGACGTTTAATATGTACATCTATGGTTCGATCATCTCCAGCGTAATTGATGCCCCAAATTTGGTCAATCAGTTGCTCGCGCGTATAGACTTGTCCGGGAGTTCCAGCAAGCTTATAAAGCAGTTCGAACTCCTTGAGCGGCAGCGTGAACGACTCGCTGCCCCTTGTTACCTTATAAGACTGCCTATCAAGGGTGATGCTGCCAAACTGGATCGTTTGAGTAGAGCCAATTCGGTAACGCTTCAGCAATGCCCTCACCCGAGCAGTCAACTCCAATGGGTCGAATGGTTTCGTCAAGTAGTCGTCCGTCCCAAGCTCGAACCCCTTCACTTTCTCCCATGTTTCGCCTCGGGCGGTCAGCATAAGCAAGGGAAGATCAGGATTTGCTCTTCTCAGCTCCTTGCATAACGTCCATCCATCCATCATCGGCATCATTATATCAAGCACGACAAGATCGACATGCGTTGAGGAGTAGACGGTCAGCGCTTCCTTGCCGTCCACAGCTTCAACGGTTGCGAATCCATCGTTGCGTAAAAATAAACAGACAAGTTCGCGAATGTTCGCGTCATCGTCAGCAACCAGTATGGTATGCATGTGGTCCCTCTTTTCTTATTTTCGTTTTCCTATGAAGTAACCATTATACCCTTTTCTAGCGTTTGGCCAGTGACAATATTTCTTCTGCAACAAGATCAGGCTGATATTGATGAACGTAGTGCTCCGCGTCTTTAACAACGATTTGCTTCGGCTGTAATGACCATGAAGTAAAGGCTGCTTGACTTTTAGTCCAGAGCTCTTCGCTAACCCCGAAGTAATCGGCTGTTAATATCGTTAGCGGAAAAGAAAACGGCTGTTTGGCATCCAATACGATCTTCGCATTAGTCTGCGCTTGCTGAAATTCACCCTTTATATTGGCATTATCAAGCGTCAGCATCGAGGCTATCTGATCAATTCTTATTAAGTCATCAGGAACATACTTCAACCCATTGCGAGTAGCACGTGAGCTTTCGATAACGCCGTCAGACTGATACAGCATTCGAATCACACCCGTTTTAATCAGCAGCGTATTTAGGAAACTGCTCTGTAGTGCTTCAGAGTCGATGTTATAATATTCAGGACTACCGCCGTCTATCATCACAATACCTTGAACTTCATCCGGGTATTTCTGTGCATATCGAATCGTTTCAAGCGCCCCCAACGAATGTGCCGCAAGCAAGTAAGGCGGTTTTTGACCAGCTGCCTTCAGCGCATCGTGAATTTCATCCGTTATCGTATCAATGTCACGCTTCTTATCGGTCGTATCACTGTACCCATAGCCAAATCTGTCATAAACGGCGAATTTCACATGAGGCGCGAGCCTCTCATATAGCGGAGAAAAATCTACATAGGGACTGGCGGTGCCCCAGCCTGAGACCATTACAACGGTGACATCCCCTTGCCCACCTGTATATACATGCATGTTTTCTCCATGAACCTTATACAGCTTACCGCTAGGTGTATAGGATTTCATATCATTACGAATGCTTGCCTGTTCATAAATCGCCCCTGCTCCGATTAGCAGCGCGATAGCAAGTACACCAAAAACAACTATTTTCCCTAAACGTCTAGCCCATTTTCTCATCTGTCCCACTCCCCTTGTCGTGGGTACATTATAGCTCATCAAGCTTATGTAAGAGAAAACAGCAGCTTAATTCCAGCTTAATTATTTGCTTTACTAACTTGCTATGGAGCCCTACTTGCTATTCGCCCTCGAAAAAATAAAGCTGCGGCCCTCGCAGCATCATGCTCTGCAACGGCTACAGCTTATTTACCTGCATTTTAGTGATACACAGTTGTTTCACCATGTGGCTGGTCGTCATCTGGAAGAAGTGAAATAGCAGCCGCATTTTGTTTTATAGCAGATCCAATGCAGGAACATGATCGATCCAACGGACAAACTTTTGCAAATAAGCCTGCAAATATTCCTTCGTCTTCTCATCCGTTAGGCGCTGCTGCTTCGTATCTACTTTTGTGTGCACCTGTGAAATAAGCAGCTTTTGAAAAGGAAGCACCTGTGCCTGAACAGACTCCAGAACATGCCGGGTTTGAAGCTGAGCATGAACGGTTCCCATGCCGCCTGGCGTTGCGCCAATTAGACCGAACGGCTTTCTGTGTAACACGGAGCCGCGAGAAGGTCTGGATGCCCAGTCAATCGCATTTTTAAGCACGCCGGGAATGCCTGAGTTGTACTCCGGCGTTACAATAATGATGCCATCCACTGCTTGAATAGCCGCTTTAAAAACCTGTACCGCCTCTGGTCCGTCTCCCACTTCCAAATCTTCATTAAATAAAGGAAGCTCCTTTAGCTCAATCCACTTGAATGCAAGAGTAGCATCGAGCTCGCTCAGCGTCCGTGCCACCATTCGATTATATGAATTTTCCCGCAGGCTCCCTACGATTAGTCCAATTGTTTTTGCCATTTTAATTAGCCCCTTTCCCCATCATGCTGGCTTTAACTGTTATCTTACCTTCCATTTTACTTGCTTTCTAAAAAAATGACTAGTTGTTCGATTCAAAATACGCTGTGCAATCATCGAATAATAAAACCAATTTTAGCCACAATAAATATGTGGTACGTACGAACATGACTAGCTTTAGCAAAAAGGAGCTGCAGCATCATGCCCGAAAGCAAGGTAAACACGACGCGCGACCTTTATAATGAGCTAGTGTCCGAGCTTGGCAACAGCTCAGATTTATCAACAAGAAACTGCTTGATCGGCGAGGAACGCATTCCAGCCTCTGTCGTCTGGATAGACGGTCTCATCAGCAAGCAAAATTTAAATGCCGATGTTATTTCGCCACTCATTTCTGGAACACAGCAGATGAAGCTGCGGGATCAAAGCGAATCGCCTCTTCAACTGCTTTGCAGCTACATACTGACAGCCAATCATGTGAAATTGGTTTATACATGCGAGGAATGCGTGCCTCTGCTCGTTTGCGGCTGGACGATTATTTTGGTAGATGACAGCGACGGAGCCATTGCGGTCAATACACAAGGTCTTGAAACCCGAAGCATTGATGAACCAGCTTCATCCAGTGTCATTCGCGGCCCGCGAGATGGCTTCGTCGAGGCTTTGGGTGTCAACATTTCACTCATACGCAGACGTATTCGCGACAAGGCTTTTCGTGTGGAAACGCTGACGGTCGGCAATGTGTCGCATACCAAAATCGCGATGGTTTATATACATGATCGTGCAGCGAAGGAAACGGTTGACGAAATACGCAAACGACTTCAGAAAATCGACATCGATGCGGTATTAGAATCACACTACGTTGAGGAGATTATTAAAGACAGCCCTACCTCCTTCTTTCCTACGGTATATAGTACCGAGCGGCCTGATGATGTGGCTGGCATTATATTGGACGGACGTGTGGCCATTGTCGTCGATGGAACTCCCTTTGTGCTAGCCCTGCCTTGTACGCTGTTTCATTTGCTTAAGACGACTGAGGATTTATATTTGGCTTACCCTGTAGCTACTTTCATTCGGTGGATTCGTTACGCTGGTTTTTTCATTACGCTGCTGCTGCCCTCTACCTACGTCGGCATTTTGACCTACCACCCGGAGATGGTGCCTCCGCAGCTCCTGAGCAGCATTTTGTCTGCACGGGATGGCGTTCCCTTTCCCGTCTTAATGGAGGCGCTAATTATGGAGATCATTTTTGAGGGGCTGCGCGAGGCGAGCATTCGGATGCCCCGTTCAATTGGTTCTGCCATCAGTATCGTAGGAGCACTCGTTATTGGCGAATCCGCAGTACAAGCCGGTATTATCTCCTCCCCATCGGTCATGATTGTTGCTGGCACAGCAATCGCCTCCTTCACGATACCTTCCATTTCTCTATCGGGGACGATACGGATGCTGCGGTTTTTCATGCTGCTGCTCGCTTCGCTTGTAGGGCTTTACGGGATTATTATTGGATTGTTTATGCTGGGAATCCAGCTTGCCTCCATTCAATCGGTAGGCTTGCCCTATTTATCGCCATTCGCTCCGTTTAAGAAAAAGGAAGCCGAGAAAGCCATATTTCGTGTTCCGTGGTTTACACTTCGCAATAAACGTTAAATTTGAAAAAAAGGGGGACAACCATGTGTTTCTCCACCTTAGTAGATTTGTCTGCATCCTTAGTATGCTCCTGCTCCTTAGCGGCTGCTGGAGCCAAATCAATTTTGATCAATTGACTGTGGTTTCAGCTATAGGTATGGATGTAAATAAACAGGGGCAGCTTCAGGTTACCGTCCAGCTCGTAAATCCGACACTCCCCGTTGCCGCTGGCGGAGGCGTACAGCAGCGCAGAGCGATTGCTACGTATACGGCAAACGGCATAACCTTTGAAGATGCACTCGAGACGATTCGTAAGCAAGCGAAGAAAAGCCTCTTTTTCTCCCAAACGAAGGTTCTTCTCATTGGAGAACGTTTAGCCAAAAAAGGCTTAGACGATAGTATGGACTTCTTCTGGCGGGAGCCTAACCAGAATTTCAACTGCTGGGTGATGGTTTCACGGCACCCTGTCAAGGAAGTACTGACTGACACCAAGGAGCTGCAAGCTGTAGCTGCTGAGGAATGGAAAGCTTATTTTAAAAATAAAACCTACAAGCCGACAAGCGGCGGCATTCAGCTGTATCAATTTTTGCCTAGACTAAAGCAGTCAGGCTTTCAAGTAGCGGTGCCTGGCTTGCTCCAGGTTGGCAAGTCAGGTAAACGGGACCTGGTGATGGAAATTACGGATCTTGCTGTTTTTCGAAATAATAAAATGGTAGGCTGGCTGAATAACGAGGAAACACAGGTTGTAAGCTGGTTGACGGAGCTGTCTTCACGTGGCTTGTTCCAGATGACGACCAAGGATAAGAAATCAATCATGTTTGAGTTGAAAAATATCCATATTGCTATGAAGCCAGCATTTGAAAATGGACAGCTGCAAATGAACGTTCATATGAAAGCCAGAGCTTCCATTAAAACGTCTACGGAGGTGATGGATTTGACGGAGAAAAAAACGACAGATCTAATCAAAACAGAGCTGAGCAGCGCAATTGCAGCATCCATAGAGGGAGCCCTTCACAAGCTCTTTCACACCTACAAAAGCGACGCTGTTGGCTTTGGAGAAACGATCCATCGCAAAGATCCAAAAAGCTGGGAATTGCTGAAAGAGAGCTGGAATGAGGAGCTTGCTAACATTAAGGTGAAGACCGACATTTCTATCGAGCTTATAAAATCCGGCTTGCTTATTGACAGCAAAATAAAAAAGGATGATGTGAAGTGAAAAAGGGTCTAATTTCATCGAGTGAATTCTTTTTCATTATTTTTGTCTCGATTACCTCGCTCACATTTTTCTCGGTTCCGAGCCAGCTGATCTCTAAGGTTAAGCAGGACTTATGGCTGTCGATGATTTTGGGCGCTGTAATTGATATTTATGTCGCTATTCTTCTTTATCGGCTGGGCAGAATGTATGCTGGACAATCGTTAATTCAATATACACGCAGCATATTAGGAAAAACTGGCAAAGCTGTCGGTCTTATTTTCCTGCTGTTTTTTCTCGGAGTAATGGTTACAGCCATGTGGATTTACTGTGATTTCTTGTCTAGAACCCTTATGCCCGAAACCCCTCGGTTAGTCTTCTCCATCTCGATGACGATATGCGCCGGGCTTGCTGCCGTAAAGGGTGTTGAGGCCATTGCAAGATTGAGCCAAATTATTGGCGTCATTATCTTGCTAACCTCCATTGTGTTATTTACCAGCTCCATTCCCTATATTGAGCTGCACTATCTGCTCCCACCCTTCGAGCACGGTATATTTCCCGCCGTGCGAGGCGCGATCTATCCCGGCAGCTGGTTTGGGATTTGCATCATGATGGGAATGCTGATGCCGCATATTAAACAACAAAAGAGCATTTTAAAAATGAAGGTCTACGCCGTCATACTCGGCACTTCCATCATGACGCTTTATTTGTTATACAGCATACTGGTGATGGGTCCTATGATGGCAGCGCATTTTGAAAATCCCATCTATATTCTGTCGAGAATTACGCAGTTTCTTATTTTTGAGAGAATCGAGGTGCTGCTGCTGCTTATCTTTATTTCGGGCTCATTCATTACGATCTCAACCTTGTATTACGCTATTTCGGAGGGAACCGCGCAGTGGCTCGGAATGAAGTCCTATAAACCATGGGTATATGTGTTCGGCGCTATACTTATATTGAGCCCTATGCTCCCGTACAGCACCGAAGGCCATATCGTTGATCGGTATTTAAGCTATTGGTTTCCGCTCGTAACGCTCATTATTGAAGGCGGATTAATGACCTTCCTATTCATCTGTGCCATGATTAAGCATCGGGCGAGCCGCTCCTCTTCTTGAGCGGTTCACCCATAAGTCAATGATGGTCTGCTCTTATAAATGAATCGAGCTTGTCGAATGTCTAATAATGAGCTCGGGCTCCAGCACGAAACGTTCTGCTTTTGCAGAAGCTGATTTGCTTTGCAGCGCTTCTACCAGCAGATCAACAACCTTTTTCCCCATCGCTTCAATAGGCTGTGCAATAGTCGTCAGCGGCGGATCACTTACCGAGGCCAAAATCGTATTATCAAAGCCGATTACCGATACATCACGCGGAATACGAAGCTTAAGCTCCTTCGCTGCCTGCAAGGCGCCGATAGCGAGCAGCTCATTACAGCAAAACAAGGCGGTAGGCCGTTCCGTCAGCTTCAGCAGCTCCAGCGCTTTGCGCTTGCCATCCTCCAGCGTGTAGTCGCAAAACTTGACGGAGGCGTCAGACCAAGGCAGCCCAGCTGCTTCGACGACACTTCTAAATCCCCTGACCCGCTCCCGGCTGCTGCTGACCTTCATATGCTCGGCAAGCACCGCGACCCGTTGATGCCCTTCCTCAAGCAAATGCCGAGCCCCAAGCGCTCCCCCTTTGAAATCCTCCACAATGACTGTATGCACAGCGAGAGCAGGCATGTCCCGCGCAATTAGTGCTACAGCAATGGACTGCGTCAGCAGCGGCTTAATAATATCCTCATTATCAATCCCGGTACCGATAATGATGCCGTCCACGCTTTTTTGCCGCAGCAGCGACAGATAGCGCTCCACTCGCTCATCTTTATTGTCGGTGCTGCATATGACGAGGCTGTAGCCTAAGCGACGGCTCTGATCCTCAACGGCGCGGGCAATTTCGGCAAAAAAGGGGTTGGATATGTCTGGAACGAGCAGTCCGAGCGTAAATGTTCGTTTTCCAGTCAGCGCGGAAGCGATTACACTTGGCTGGTAATTAAGCCGCTCCATTATGCGCATGACTTCATTGCGCCGTTCTTCGCTGATTTTTCCTTTGCCATTAATGACCTGGGAAACAGTCGCAATCGAGACTCCCGCTTCCTTTGCGATATCATAGATGGTGGCTTTCATAGACAACCTCCGTTACTTTTGTGCTGGTAGATTTATTATGTATCACATCATGTTATCTTGCAATGTAATTGAAGTAATTGGCTTAAAAGGATAGAAACCAGCCTCCGCTGAAGGAAAGCTGGTTTCTACTATGTCTGTTGTTAGGTGAAACGTCCTGTCCTAAGCTTTGGTTGTTTCCTGGGCTGGTTTTGTCATTATCCAAGCATGGTCTGGATCATTATGAAACTTCCAAATGCGCGTAGGTCCAGCCATAACGTTCAAATAATACACCTCGTAGCCCGGAGGCGCACTTACCGGATGGTAGCCTCGCGGTACGAGAACCGCTTCGCCATTACGAATGACAAGTGTCTCGTCCAGCGAACGGTCATCCGTATACACACGTTGAATGGCGAAGCCCTGCTCAGGCTCTACGCGAAAATAATATGTTTCCTCCAGCAGCGATTCCTCCGGCAGCGCATCCCGGTCATGCTTATGCGGCGGGTAGCTGGACCAATGTCCGCTTGGCGTAAAAACTTCAACGACAAGCAGGCTGTCTGCCGGCGCTGTCTCTGGCAAAATGTTATGGATTTGGCGCTCCAGATTGCCATATCCGCGCTGTTCTACACCTACAGCATCCGGGGCAATGAGCCTCGCTTGATGCTGGCCTTGGCCAGGCGCAGAGCAAATAGCGATATCCAGCGCGGTTACGGCTTCAATATGATAAAAATCGTCATTAGGCACATAAACCGAAAACGGCGGGATTTTCTCAAATACGCTCATCCGCTGGCCGATATTGCTCCATTTTTCATTTTGCGTCTGTACATCCGCACGTCCACTCAACAGGACGAGGCACACTTCATTTTCATCCGTGCTCTGCTTAAGCTGCTCGCCCGGCTCCAAATGAACGATTCGAAAACCGACATACTCCCACCCTGCGCTTTGCGGTGTTATGTTCATAAGCTCGCCCTGCTCGTCTGGAGCAGCGCTTGGTTTTACGATTAGCTCTGACATTTGCATACACTACCTTTCCGTATCCGTCTACTTACGTCAGTTCATGAAGCTCATTAAGCTTCACAGGTCGTCCTAGCTTCACGGAAAGCTTCGCCGCCTTTGCAATTCGCTCGGCTTGCAGCGCATCGTTGCCGTCGACCATTACCTTCTTATTTTGCAGCAGCGCTTCAATAAATAACTCCGTTTCCTCTACATAAGCAGCATTGTAGCGTTCAAGGAAAAAGTGCAGCGGCTTATCCCTCACAATACCTTCCGCGGTGCTGATTTCCGCTGTATTCGGATGATCATTCGTTGCGGCGGCGCTGCCCTTGGAGCCAAATACCTCAACTCGCTGGTCGTAGCCATATACAGCCTGACGACTATTGTCGATGACGCCAAGCGCGCCGTTTTGGAAGCGCAGCGTTACAATGGCCGTATCGAGATCATCACATTCGGCAAATACAGGATCAATGAGGACATTGCCTTGTGCAAAAACCTCCTCAACCTCGCTGCCAGCCAAAAACCTTGCCATATCAAAATCATGAATCATCATGTCCATGAAAATGCCGCCGGATACCTTGATGTAATCCTTATGCGGCGGGTTCGGATCGCGCGACGTAATTTTCACAATATGCGTCTCGCCAATCGTTCCTTGCTCCACATGCTCGCGAATCCGTTTAAAGTTATGGTCGAAGCGGCGGTTAAATCCGATTTGCAGCTTTACGCCGGCTTTCTGTACCGCTTCTACTGCTTCCTCTGTTTGCGAAAGCGTCATGCTGACTGGTTTTTCGCAAAAAATATGCTTGCCCGCTTCGGCAGCCTGTTTAATGAGCGGGACATGTGTATCTGTTGAAGAACAAATAAAAATGGCGTTGATTTCAGGGTCTGCGATAAGCGCAGCGCTGTCTTTTGTAACGGTCGCGATGCCGCGAGCCGCGGCCCAAGCTTCCAGCTCCGCGTTTGCGAACAAATCGCTGATTGCAGCAATTTCTACTTGTGGAAGCCTCAGCAAGTTGTCGGCATGGATTTTTCCGATGCGGCCTGCGCCGATAATGCCGATTTTAATTTTTTGTACCATTTTGATCGTTCTCCTTTATGCGATTATCCATTATCTGATTAGCAGACCGTTAAACTACCAACGAGCGGTTACCATTTTTTTACGCGTATAAAATTCGACCCCATCGGTGCCGTTGGCATGCAAATCGCCGTAGAATGATTTTTTCCAGCCGGAGAAAGGGAAAAACGCCATTGGGGCTGGAACGCCAAGATTGACTCCGAGCATGCCTGCTTCAATCGTTTCGCGGAATGTGCGGACGTTGCTGCCATCCTTCGTGAACAGGCAGGCGCCATTTGCAAACTCGGATGCATTCGCAAGCTCAATCGCTTCCTCCAGCGTCTCAACCCGCGCAATCGCCAGTACCGGAGCGAAAATTTCATCCTTCCAGATCGTCATTTCCTTATGAACGCCGTCAAACAAGGTTGGGCCGACAAAATAGCCCTTCGCATCAGCCGCAGCAGCAGCATCTTTGCGTCCATCGCGCAGCAGCTGTGCGCCTTCCTGCTCGCCGATTTCAATATAGCGAAGCGTCCGCTCCTTATGCGGTCCACGAATAACCGGACCAAGGAAGACACCGGACTCAAGCCCGTTGCCAATGGTGAGGGAATCAGCCGTTTGCAGCAGTTTTTCTACGAGCTTATCAGCTACATCGCCGACAGCGACAACAACTGCGCAAGCCATGCAGCGTTCGCCTGCCGAACCGAAGGCAGCATTCGTAATTTCTTTAACCGTCAGGTCAAGGTCAGCATCCGGCATGACGATGGAATGATTTTTTGCGCCAGCGAGCGCTTGCACACGTTTGCCCTCCGCAGTTCCCGTGCGATAAACATACTCCGCAACAGGCTGCGAGCCAACGAACGAAATGCCTTTCACATCCGGGTGCTTCAGCAAGCCATTTACGACATCATGCGCACCATGAACGATGTTTAGCACGCCATCTGGAAGACCCGCTTCCTGAAACAGCTCTGCCAGGCGATTCGCAAGCAGCGGCGTACGCTCCGACGGCTTAAGCACGAACGTATTGCCGCAGGCTATCGCAAGCGGGAACATCCAGCACGGCACCATCATTGGGAAGTTAAACGGCGTAATACCGCCGATGACGCCAATTGGGTAACGGTACATGCCGGACTCAAGGCCAGTAGCAATATCAGGAAGCTGCTTGCCCATCATCAGGTTAGGCGCGCCAGCCGCGAACTCCACGCATTCAATGCCGCGCAGCACTTCGCCATAAGCTTCGGCATAGCTTTTGCCGTTTTCTTTTGTGACCAGCTGTGCTAGCTCTTCCCAATGATCAACGAGCAGCTGCTGGTATTTGAACAATACGCGGGCCCGTTTTGGTACAGGTGTACGACTCCATGAAGTGTAGGCTTCTTTCGAATTGGCTACAGCCTGCTCGACATCTTCATTTGAAGATAACGGTACATAAGCCAATACCTCTTCAGTTGCCGGGTTGTAAACCGCTTCTGTCTGCCCCGATGCCGATGCTACCCATTTTCCGCCAATCCAATTGCTTAATGTTGCTGTCATATCCACTCAATCCTCTCTGTTTTAAAATTAAACGATGATTTCACCGCGGTTGCAGCGGTCGATATAGTCTTGAACCTGATCGGCAGACGGCATAGCGTCTGAGCAGCTGTGACTGGAAATAACGATACAGGCAGCGGCACTGCCGAACTCCATGCTTTTCTCAATCGACCAGCCCTGCATGTTGCCGTACAAAAAGCCTGCTGCATAGGAGTCGCCCGCTCCAAATGTTTTGATAACCTTCGCCGGGAAGCTCTTCGCCCGGTGCGAGGCGCCATCCTTCGTGTACGCGATGGAGCCGTCCTTGCCATGCTTGATAATGACAATTTGCGCGGCATAATTGAACCACTTCGCTGCGGTCACATGATCATCACGCTCCGGATTAGGCTCGAACGTTTCCATATTGTCAAATTCTTCTCTAGTACCCATAATAATATCGCATTTTTCAGCCGCCAGGTTGTAGTAAATGGCCGTTTCCTCTGGTGAGTTCCACGTATATGGACGATAATCAAGATCAAAGGCAATAACGACGCCATGCTTGCGGGCATAATCAATGGCAAGGAACACCGCTTCACGCGAAGGGCTTTGTGCCAGCGCCGTACCCGAGATAAGGAGCATTTTGGAATTAGCAATCAACTCCTTGCTAACCTCCTGAGGTTTAAGCAGCAGATCAGCAACATTGTCGCGGTACATCAAAATGCTGCACTCCGACGGGCTTTTAATTTCGGTAAAAGCAAGCCCCGTCACTGCACCGCTGTCATCCGTTACGACGCCCGAAGTGGCAATTTGATTATTTTCCAAATATGTCGTAATAAAACGGCCCATCTGGTCATCGGCCACCTTGCCGATAAACGATGTTTTCATCCCAAGCCGGGACATGCCAATCGCAATATTCGCCGGAGAGCCGCCAACGTATTTCGTAAACGTCATCGTCTCCTCCATCGGGCGATTAATTTCATTCGCATTCAAATCAATGCACAAACGGCCAATTGCTGTGAAATCCAGCGGCTTCGCTGCGTTATATGTGATATAAGACATCCGGGGCCCACCTCCAATAGTTACTTAATGTCATAAGTTACTTAATGTTATAAAATACTTGATTCGAATTATTTTAAGTAGAAGCATGTATAAGTTCCGCCAAAGGACGAAGACAGTCGGTTTATCTTAATGAGGATAAATAACGAATCGCTTCCTTCGCATATTCATACGGATTATGAGTTGCAGGGTCCTGCTCTCCTTCGAGCATCGCCCAGCCGTTATAACCGCGAGCTGTAAGCTCCTGAAGCACTGGCGCAAAATCAAGGCAGCCGTCACCCGGCACCGTAAATACGCCCTTGCGAATACAGGTGACGAAATCGGCCTGCTCTGAGCGGGCTTCATCGAGTACGGATTGGCGAATATCTTTCAAATGAATATAGGCAATGCGGTCATAATGCTTTTGCAGCACATCCAGCGGGTTCGCACCACCATAATAGGCATGGCCAGTATCAAACAGTAGATGCACATAAGCTGGGTCCGTCAGCTCCATAAGCTTGTCAATTTCCTCCGGCTGCTCAACTACGGTTCCGCCATGATGATGGTAAGCCAGCTTTAAGCCGTATTCAGCCGCTATTTTCCCGGCTGCGTTAAGGCCGGTCGCCAGCGACTGCCAGCCTGCTTCATCCAGCCGCAGCACCTCTGTCTCATTGGGCGTACGCCGCGGATCAAAATGCAGCGAGCCGCCAACCTCAGCCGTGCTGATCACCTTGCTCCCCATGCTTTGTAGAAACTCGGCATGCTTGCGGTAACCCTCAAGCTCAGCCTCGCGGTAGGCGGGATCGGAGAACAGCACCGACTTCCACTGGGATACGAGCTGAATGCCTCGCTTGCCCAGCTCCTCGCGCAATACGGCAGTGTCGGTCGGGTATTTGCGCCCCATTTCCGTTCCCGTCAGCCCAAGCCGCTGAATATCATCCAAAATTTGCTCATAGGTCGTATCCGCCCCATGCTCCCGCACATCCTCGCCCACCCAGTTAATCGGGTGAATGCCGAGTGAAAATGTAAATGGCTTCATCGCTTACCCCAGCTCCTTATTGAAAAATAGGATCAACCTGCTACAGCTGCTTCGCCTTGCTGAGCTTTGCCTGCATCGCTTCATGCGCCCTCCGCACCTTGTCGCTTTCTGATACAGCAGGTACGCCGACATGCCACCAGGATTCATAGCCGCCGGAATTCGTTCCCGGCAATACGCTTATTTCAATCAGCGTCGTGCGCTCCTCCTGCTTCGCCTGAAGCAAAGCAGCACGCAGTTCCTCCGCATTTGCAGCTTTGTAAGCACTCGCCCCAAGACTGCGGGCATGGGCAGCAAAATCAATAGGCAGCGGCTGACCCGTGTATTTGCCAGTGCTCGCTTCACGATAGCGGAACTCATTGCCGAAGCCATCACTGCCATGCTCGCGCTGCAAGTTATGGATACACTGGAACCCATGATTGTCAAAAAGCAAAATCGTAAACTTGCGCTGCTCCTGCAAGCTCGTCACCAGTTCGGAATGCATCATCAAGTAGCTTCCGTCGCCAACCAGGGCGTACACCTCGCGCTGCGGGTCGGCGAGTGCCGCTCCGAAAGCGCCGCTAACTTCGTAGCCCATGCAGGAAAAACCATATTCCATATGATACGTTTTCGGCTCGGTCGAGCGCCATAAGCGGTGCAAATCGCCAGGCAGGCTTCCGGCAGCGCCAACGACGACGGAAGAGGAAGCAATCGTTTCATTAATGACGCCGAGCGCCCGAGTTTGGGAGAGGCCGTCTTCATGCTCCTCCTTGTAAAGACGATCAACCTCTGCATCCCATGCCGCTTTGCGCGCCGCCAATTCCGCATCGGTATAGCTGCTTTTGTAATTCGCTGCTTGCAGCGCATTTTGCAGCGCAAGCAAACCCGCGCGGGCATCGGCAATTACCGCTTCCCCGCCCAGCTTCGCGGCGTCAGCGCCATTTAAGTTAATATTGATAAACTGCACATCCGGGTTCGCGTATGCGGACTTGGAGGCAGTTGTGAAATCCGAGTAGCGCGTGCCTACGCCGATAACCAGATCAGCTTGCTTCGCCCATTCGTTCGCAGCCAGCGCACCGGTGACCCCAATAGCTCCCGCATACAGCGGATGACGCCAATCGAATGCGCTTTTTCCAGCCTGCGTTTCCGTAACCGGAATGCCGAAAGCTTCAGCGAACGCTCGCAGCTCGGAGGTAGCAGACGCATACAAGACGCCGCCTCCTGCTACGATAAGCGGATGCTTGCTCGCTACAATACGCTCCGCTGCACGGGCTACTGCCTCCGCCGCCGGCTCGCGGCGATCTACATAATGCACGCGCTTTGCGAAGAAGCTCTCTGGATAGTCATAGGCTTCCGCCTGCACATCCTGCGGCAGCGCGAGCGTAACCGCTCCTGTCTCCGCCGGATCTGTGAGCACGCGCATCGCTTGCAGCGCTGCGGTAATCAGCTGCTCGGGACGAACGATACGGTCCCAGTAACGGCTGACGGCCTTGAAGGAATCCGTAGCGGATAAAGTATAGTCACTGCTTACCTCAAGCTGTTGCAGCACAGGGTCTGGCTGGCGCGAAGCGAAGTTATCACCAGGCAGCAGCAATACCGGAATACGATTAACGGTAGCTGTTGCCGCTGCCGTTACCATGTTTAGCGCACCTGGGCCAATCGAGGTTGTGCAAGCATAGATCTGCTTGCGATTACGCTGCTTGGCGAAGGCTGCTGCTGTGTGTACCATGCCCTGTTCGTTTTTTCCTTGGATAAAGGTTAAGCTGTCTGCGCTTCTTTCCAGCGCCTCTCCCATGCCGGTCACATTGCCATGACCGAAGATGCCGAACACGCCTTTAACGAACTTCGTTTCCTCACCATCAATTGAAATGTATTGCTGATCCAAAAACCGCAGCAGCGCTTGCGCCATCGTCAATCGAATCGTCGTCATATCCATTTCCTCCTATCGTTAATCTATCATTTGAACACGTTCAGCATGTTTAAAGTTTGCTTGCAGGAGCTATGTTTGCGTCTTGGATTAAGCGCTTAACTCAGTAAAGGTATGGCGCCTAATATTTTAAGATTAAGCGCTTCACCCATAGGCTACTACAACATTGACCTGCTGACAAGTTTTTTCTTTTGGCCTTGCTTTTTCCTCTTCTTATTTTGCGCTATCGTCGTTTGTTTGCGTTTGCAAATGCTGCTTCAGCTTGGCGACTTCTGTTCCGGCAAGCATCATAATGCCTATGCCGTGATTGTCGTTAACTACCGTCCGCAAATCCTGATCATAATAATCCGCTGTGAAAGCGTAGCGCGAACCGCTGCATACGCCGTGAACATTGCCTTGGCGGTCAATAGCGTAGCGCGTCAAGCCATCCCATGCGCGGAACGCCGCATTCATAATAGCGGCTGGCTGCTTCACCCAACCGAAGCGAACGCCCCGAGCAAAGCCATAGGCAAACATCGCCGTGCAGGAAGCCTCCAAATAAGTATCTGGACGGTTAACTACCTGATGCCACAGCCCGCGCTCCGATTGACGAGCGGCATAACCCTCGCATAGCTCATTAAAGAAATCCAGCAGCTCATCACGCAGCTCATGCGCCTGCGGCAACGCTTCCAGCACTTCGGTCAATGAAAAAATCGTCCAGCCATTGCCCCGTCCCCAAGGAATGCCTGTCGCCCTGTCATATTTAAAATCATAAACATGGGACATCAGCTTCTCCTCTGGCATGAATAAATAGCTTTTGAAGCGCAAAAACTGCTTCGCCGCTTCATCCAATGCCTCATGATTGCCTGTTAAACGAGCATAGCGGCAGAGAAATGGCGTACTCATGTACAAATCATCGGCCCACATCGTATTGGCGGCATATTCTCCCTCACAGGTGCGGTAAAAAGCGCCATCGGGCTTGCGCTCCAGCTTATTCAGCATAAAATCGGCGATGCGCTCGGCAATTGGCTCTATAGCAGCAGCAGATAGCCCTACCCTAGATTCCAGCATAGCCGAACCGAACGAGCCGCAATTATCGAGCATTTTCATCATCACGAGCTGCTGATTAATGGCTGGGAACCCATATTGCTCTCGATCCCAGAAGGAATAGTCATACATCTCCGTGCAAGCTTCCACATGCTGAGTCGCATAGCTGACGATATCCGGACGCTCCAGAAAACGCCCCGTTTGCAGCAAGCCGTATATCGTAACGCCAAGCGGATAATCCCACCGCGCATAATTGGATACGGTACCCACTGTCCATTTATTGCTTAGCATTGCATTTTCGTAATAGGGACGTACCCAGGTGTTCGGCCGATCAAGCTGCCAGTAGGTGTGCAATAGGCTTGTCTGTCCAGCAGACTCCGATACCCGATTAAGAGAATAAAGAAGATCGGTGCGAATAAGCTGCTCCCAAGTAGGGTTAGCCGCTCCCGCTTCAAATGGGCCAACATACAACCACTGCCCTGCTCCAGAGCCATGTACTTGCTGCGGCAAGCTCAAAGTGATAGCGCTGCCATCAACGGCATTTGCAGCCGTCAGCGCAAAGCCCCAGGACTGCTCGCCGCACACACTGCGGGCTACGAAATGATGCTTGCCTGTATCCAGCAGCAGCTCAAATCGGAAAGGGCCTGCTGCTGTGCTTTCACCTACCTGTTGTCCTTCCAGCCACAAGGTCAGCTCGCCTGAGGACTCGCCCTCCAGCACGACGGCCTGCTTCCCAGGCAGCGGCTGATATAAGGTTGTCCGGGCATAGGCGGCTTTGCCGCGCTGCTTTCCAAAAATCCGTTCCAGCTGGCCAAGGCCGCGCTCCTCCTCTGACCATTCGATGACCGGCAGCCAGTCCAGTCCCGGCTCCTGTTGCTGTGATCCCAATAAGTCCGGCTGGGCTACTTCTAACCGCTTGCCTGATTCAAGGGCAGCATCAACCGGCTGCGAGAAAATCCATCCTGCCTGCCCATACCGCTCCTCGAACGGTGCACGGACATTCATAATCCGCACCTTTGCCTCATCAGAGCCGATTTGACACCCGAAGCCCGCTGGTGTGCAAGTCATCGACAGCCATAAGCTGTTCCAGCCCTTTGCAAAGACTAAGCTCAGCCTAACCGTCGCATCCGGGCTGATTTCCTCTATTACATTCGAACGAAAGACTAGCTCCCCGTTGAAATATAGCCTTACAGGTCCAAGGCAGCGTACGTTAATATCCAAGCTGCGCTCCTCATCGCTCCATACGAGCCCAGCTCCATAGCTCAGTTGCCCAGCTTTGGCCTCTGGAAAGCGTGAAGCCAAATCCAATTCATACAGCCCTTCTGCATTTTGCAAAACGCCATTTTTGTTAAAAGCGCGGAAAATAAATCCCGCCTGCGGATTAGCACCAACATAACGGTCGGCCAGCAGCTTCAAAATGGCGCTATCTTTGTCGCCAAAGCGATGCTGTGCACTTTCCTCTGTTTGAAAATAAATCGACATCGAATGATCACAAATCCTTTCCATGGCGCAGCTTGTAGGTATAGCGCTTAACTTAGCGAAAATGAACCGCGCTTGCGACTGCCAGTCAACTGGCGATCTACATCACGCGGTATTGTATTTTAACCTTATGCAGACATTATAGCTGAAAGCGCTTCAACTTGTCATCTCTTTTTTAATTATCGCGCTCCACTTTTAATTTAAATCGTTATTTAGCCTTTCCCCTGAACAATGAAATCGACCATCGAACGCGCTGTAATGCGGCTTCCGCTCGTTACCACGCCTGTGCTTGCACCTACATTGAAATCGCCTAGATGATGCGGAATAAACGTTACTGTTTTAACCATTCCCGGCAGCAAATCAAAGAAATTATCACTAAAGCGGCCTTCATGCTCGCAAGTTAGCCAAACGCCTTTGGCAAGCGTATTCGTCTCCAGCGTCCACTGGGTACCGCCATCGTGCTCGGACTCTGTTATTTTCAGTTCAGCATGGGCTAGCGTAATATCCTTCATTGGCTCAAAATAATGCAGCTCGCTTGACAGAGTACGTCCATCCGCTTCATCCAGCAGCTCTGCCAGCAATACGCTTGCTGCGGTATTGGCAGCTCCGAGCAGTTCGGAGCGTTGAAGCGTCAGCACATTAGCTGCACCGTTTGCGTCTACGCGGACAGGCGTACTTTGCTCTCCCAGCAGCTCGCCGCTAAAGCTGTACAATCGCAGACGCAGCTGGCCTTGCACGGGAACAAGCTGATCGGATACGAGGTGGAAGCTGATTTCCCCCTCTTCCTTGCGATCATCTACCGAAAGCAGGCAATCTGCGAAGCTTCTTGCTGCATAATATTGCAGCGCCTTCCAGCGCCCGTAATAGTCCATGCCCGCCCAGGAGGCAACAGGCCAGCAATCATTCATCTGCCAATACAAGGAGCCCATGCAATACGGCTTGCGGCGGCGATGCGCTTCAATGGCCGTTTTCATCGCTTCCGCCTGCAAAATTTGGCTCATATACAAAAACGCCGGGAAATTTTTCGGCTCGGACATATACATGTCCATATATTGCTTAATGAGACGGTTGCCGGCACCATTTTTCTGATGGGCGAGCATGACGGAGGATTCCAGCTCCATATCCGCCTCTTCCGCATAGCTGCGCACCGATTTGTATTCGGGGAACGACTGGAAGCCATATTCGCTCATGAAGCGCCCAACGTACCGATTATAGTTTTCAAAGGGCTCTACATTATGCCACACGCCCCAATAATGAATATCTCCGCTAGTTGAGGACGAATCCGAATGCTGCGTAAGGTCGCCGGACAGATTAACCATTGGCGAGGAAGGCCAATAATCGACTCCTACCGTTAAGGATGCTACAGCTTCAGGCAAAATCCGATGGAAAATCGCCTCATAGTCCGCCCATAGCTTCGTTTGCTGCTCCGGCGTGAAGTCCTTTTTCCAGCCCCAGCCGCCATCTGGAATAAAATGCGACCAAGCGGTATCAATCTCATTATTGCCGCACCATAACGCAATTGATGGATGATTGCGCAGCCGTTTAATATTATCCTCCGCTTCCAGCTGCACGCTGCGCAGGAACGCTTCGTCTCCCGGATACATGCTGCATGCAAACATGAAATCCTGCCACACAAGCAGGCCATGCTCATCACAAAGCTCATAAAAGTCTTTTTCTTCATAAAAGCCCCCGCCCCAGACGCGAAGCATGTTCATATTCGATTGGACGGCGCTTACGATTTCATGTTTGTAACGGTCGTAGCCGACTCTCGTTATGAAGCTGTCATTCGGAATATGATTCGCTCCCTTGGCGAAAACCTGTACGCCATTCAGCTCCAAATAAAAGGAAGTACCTACTTCGCCTTTCTGCCTAATGAGACGGATTGTGCGAAGTCCGGTCGTCACCTTTTGCCAATCATATCTTACCTCATTATGGCTATGCCAGCATTCGATCTGGAACGTATACAGCTCTGGGTTGCCGAGTCCTCTGCACCACCACAGCCGTGGATTTTCAACTTCAAAAGGGATTTCAATCGTCTGTTTGCCTGCGGCTAAAGAAGCAGAATGCCCTCTGAACATGCCTTTATCCGTTGCTGCCAGCTTTAGCAGGACATCGCATTCGTGTTCGGCCTCCAGCTCAACGACGGCTGTAAGCTTCGCGAGCTCCGCCCGTACCTCATCCTGACGAATATATACATCGGTAATCCTGACATAGGACCAGCCCTCCAAGTATACAGGACGCCAAATACCGCTCGTTACGAAGCGCGGACCCCAGTCCCAGCCATAATGGTAGGGCGCTTTGCGGGCAAAAATACTAATTTTCTGCTCGCCGAGCCCACCGACCTCGGATTGATCATTTGGTGCTGGCAGCGCATATGCTAGCTTAGCCAGCTTCGGCAAATCTTCTTTGATGGGCGAGCGGAACAGAACCCGCAGCTCGTTGTCGCCAGCTGTCACCCGGTCCGTAACATCTACTCTCCATGTGCGGAACATATTATCTGCTGCCAGTATATGCGCTCCATTCAAATACACATCCGCATACGTATCAAGCCCCTCGAATACAAGCTCCTGCTTCGCCCGAGCAAGCTGCTCCGGTGAAGGCTGAAAATGCGCTACATATTCCCAGTCTTGTTTGTCCACCCACTGCGCGTCCTTCTCATTTGTCCCATAGAAGGGATTTGTCAGCCTGCCATTTTGAATTAAATCCGTATGTACACAGCCCGGCACGACAGCCGGCAGCCATTCCCCTTGATCCTTCTCCTGAAAATGCCAATTGCTAATCATCCATTGCTCCCTCATCGTATCCTCCTAAAAGTAAAAAAGTAAGTTAAACACATGAAACCTCACTCCAGAGACTGAGCCGCCGGAGCAAGGTTGCCATGCATTTTACCGCTAATAAATTTTTTTATACTGCCAATGCTATTAGTAGCCTAAAGCTGTTTTAGCTTCTTTCCATTTTGCATTCAGCTTGTCGAAAGCCGCTTGCAGATCGTCAGCAACGAGATACTCTTGTACATAGTTTCCAGTACCGATGCCGATTTGCGCTTTATTGGCAATTTCATTGAATTTTGGATCAGTCGCTTCGCTTTCAAGCAGCGTCGGATTTGAGGACTGGAACTCAGCTAATTGAGAAATCGACGACTGTGCCGACTTGTCGATTGGCATAAAGCCGGATTGCTCTACATAACCAGACTCTTTCACGAAGAAGTTGACCCAAGCAATCGCAAGCTCTTTGTTTTTGCTGTCCTTGCTTACGCCAACCAAATAATCCGAACCAAGAGGTGCATTGTATTTGCCGCTATTGTCGTATGGAAGCGGGAAGAAGCCAATGTCCTCTGATGCTGCGCCAGCGCCTACGATTTGTGGAATGACCCAGTTGCCAAGGAAATACATAGCCGCTTTACCCGATGCAACCTCGCCTTTCGACATTTCCCAGTTGTTTGTCGACAGATCTTTTTCAACCCAGCCTTTTTCAATGAAAGTACGGCCGATATTGGCAAGAATACCCCAAGCGTTGTCCACCTTGAATGGTGCTTCATCTGTTACAAGCTTGGATACAAACTGCGGATCGCCTGCAACGTACCATGCAGAGCCGTCACCCCAGTTGCCCATAGGCCATTGTGCGCCATAGTTCATATAAAGCGGAATGATGCCTGCTGCCTTCAGCTTTTCTGCATCGGCATACAGCTCATCAAGCGTAGTTGGAATGTTGTCGATGCCCGCTGCTGCAAAAGCTTTTTTGTTGTACACGATCCCTTGCGTATTTACGCCAGTCGATAATCCATAACGTTTGCCATCGAACAGCGACAGGTCAGCGAAAAAAGTATTGGTGAAAAAATCATCCGGCAGCGGTTCAAAATATTTCGGATATTCCGAAGCGGCAAGGCCAGATGGAAGCATTAGAACGTCGCCTGCTTCGCCCGTTGTTAGGCGAACCTGAATGTCTGTCGCGTAGTTGGTCAAGCCTTCAAACTCAATTTCAGCTTTCGGATATTTTTCTTTAAAAGCTGCTGCATATTTATCTAGCGTCCCATCGTTGAGAAAATCGGTACGATGCGTCAAAACTTTAATTTTGCCGCCTAGTTCGCTAGCTGCGCTTGCTTCTGGGCTGACAGCGGAATCGCTAGGGCTTGCAGAAGCTGCTGGAGCGCTTTCTGCTGGTGCATTATTGCCGCCACAGGCAGCGAGAATAGTCGTCATTAATAAAATTGCGGAAGATAAAGCCAAGCCTTTTTTCATGTTGTTACCCCCTGAGTCATATTTGGTATCGCTTACATCGTAATCATATACGCTCTGAAAACAAAATAATATGACGCTGTTTTGTTTTTATTGTCATGAATTATGCTAACAGCGTCATCTTTTGTTAGTTTGCTTAGCTGCGGCGGAGAAAAGCATATTCCTCCTGCTCCATCAACTTAAGATTGCGGCTAATTAGCTCGGTGCGCTGCTCCACGCTTGCGCGGGAACGCAGAAGATCCGGCGGCGTTTGCAACACATAATCAACCAATTGTTCAATGCTCGTCACAGCGACATGCACCCTTGTATCGGAGGAAGCATAATAAATGTAGACCTCACCGCTCGGCAGCTGCACAGCGCCATTGCAAAATACAACATTAGATACATCACCGACCCGCTCTATTCCTTCCGGAGCGAGCAAATGACCGCCTGGTGCATAGGTAACCTTGTTTGGTTCATTCAAATCTGTCATAAATGCATACAATACATACCGCAAGCCCGCCGCCGTATTGCGTACACCGTGAGCGATATGCAGCCAGCCATCAGGCGTCTTGAGCGGGGCTGGCCCCTGCCCATTTTTCACTTCCTTAATGGTGTGGTAAAGCTTGCTGTCGACGATGGTTTCTTCGACGATGACAGCAGGGTTCATGCTTTCGGACAAGCCCCAGCCGATACCGCCGCCTGCCCCGGTATTAATGAAGCCGTCCTGCGGACGTGTATAAAAAGCATATTTACCATCGACAAATTCAGGATGCAGCACCACATTACGCTGCTGAGGCGACGGGGAAACTAAGTCCGGCAGCCGCTCCCATGTGCGCAAATCCTTCGTGCGGGCAATGCCGCCCTGAGCAACCGCGCTTGACGTATCGCCAGCTGGTGCCTCTGGATCTTTGCGCTCGGTACAGAACAAGCCGTATATCCAGCCGTCCTCATGCTTCACAAGCCGCATATCATACACATTGATATCTGGATCCTCCGTTTCCGGCAGCAATACCGGATAATCCCAGAAGCGGAAGCCCTCTGCGGGAGAAGCACTTTCGGCAACGGCGAAAAAGGATTTACGGTCTGCCCCTTCTACGCGAACCATTAAATAAAACCTGCCTTCAAGCTCAATAGCTCCCGGATTGAAAGCGGCATTTACACCGATCCGCTCCATTAAATACGGATTAGTCTCCGGGTCCAAATCGTAACGCCAGTATAGAGGCGTATGCTCATTCGTAATAACGGGATGCTCAAATCTTGCAAATACACCATTTGATTGCTGAACTTGTTTATTAGGCGCATGAAGCAGCTGCTCATGTCGTTCCGATAATGCTTTAAGCTGATCCAACCATTGATTCATAAGGGCCTCCTAATGATTGATTTCAATTTTATTTTTCCTCATTAATTATTAATGGCATTAACTTTAATTCGTTCTAAGCGCTCAATAGCTTCAAAGCAGGCCCGGCTATTGTGGTACGGGCATTTCCATGGATCAATTTTTGGATAGCTTTCGTCCGCAGCACCTTCCCGTGAGACTTGCCAGTGCCATTCGCCCGTTTCTTTATTGGATATGAAAGACGTAATAAACCGCCAGTTGCCCCATGCCGCATCCAAATACTGCTGCTCGCGCGTCAGCTCATACGCGTTCAGAAAACCAACCATCGCTTCCGCCTGCGGCCACCAATCCTTCGTTGCATCCAGATGTCCGTCTCCATCGTACTCATTATATAGACCGCCATCTTCATCTACGCCCTCGGCAAGCGTGGCGTGCGCCATCTGAATTGCAGCCTCGCGCACTCGCTCCTCAAGTGCTTTATCGCCCAGCACCTCAGCCGCCTCCCACAGCAGCCAGCTACCTTCGATGTCATGGCCGTACGAGATATAACGGGATTTGGTGCTCCAGGCATCATCAAAAAACAGCTTGAAATGATAGTTTTGAGGATCAATGATGTAATTCAGATGCAGCTCAATCAGCGTTTTCAGCTTGTCGCGCAGCCCTTCCGGCTTCCACACCCGATACAAGTTCGTATACGCCTCCAGCACATGCAAATGCGTGTTCATTGATTTTCGCTCGTTGAGATCCTTACCGCTGAGACTCAAATCATCCGTTTCCTGCCAGTTTTGCGCCAGTGCTTCAATATAGCCTAAATGCACCGGGTCAAATGCATGCTTCTCCAGCAGCCTGTAGATTTCCTCTGCCCACGGCAGCACGTCCTGCTTGCCAGCAGCCCGTACATATTCTGCTAATGCATAGATGACAAAAGCCTGCCCATAAACTTGCTTTTTCGTCTGAACCGGCTTTCCGTCCTTGTCAACCATCCAGTATAAACCGCCATGCTCCTGATCGTGAAAATGCTCCCGCAGCGCATCCAGAGCCCGCTCTGCCATTTCCAAATAGGGCGCTTCCTTATAAATGCGGTACGCCGATGAGAAGGACCACAAAATCCGCGCATTCAGCACGAGGCCCTTATCCGCATCCTCCGAAACAGAGCCATCGCTTGCCATATAGCCAATAAATCCGCCATTCTTTTCATCTACCGCATGCTTCATCCAAAAGCCAAGAATTTGCTCGCGCACTTCCACTGTCAGCAAATTTTGCCACTCGGCGATATCCAGCCTATTTTGCATTCCTGTCACATTGCTCATTTTTCCCTCTCCTCCCTAGCCCACCGGCTGTCCTTGTCCCTTAGCATAGAAGGAGCGGATGACCGCTGCCGAACGTTTGCCATACACGCAATAATCATCGTTGCGGGAAGCGTCTTTCGTATCGTACAGCTGAGCCGGCCAATCCCACAGCATGTAGCCGAGCATCCAATCGCGTTTGGCACATGCAGCGAACATCGCTTCATAATAACGCTCCTGCTCAATTTCAGACGGTGCGCCTAGAAGCGACCAGTCATTTGGCTTTGCAGCCGAGCCTTCGCGGCTCGGACAGCCTGCCTCCATAAAGAAAAACGGCTTATTCCACTTTGCAACACCTGCCTCTATGCGATCAAGCTGCACCTCGAATTGGTCAATCGGGTAATAGCCGCTTGACGAAATTATATCTACGGCATCCCACCAGCCTACGCGCTCTTCCTGATATTTATCGCAGTTGTAAGTAATAGGTCCGCTGTAAAGCGTCCGCACCAAGGCAATTAAATCGCGCCATTCCTGCTCGCGCTTGTCCGTCTGCACCATTTCACATCCAATGCAGAACATTTCGCAGCCCTCTTCCTCGGCTATCGCTGCATAGTAGGCAATGAATTTCCCGTAGGAAGCGAACCACTCGCCCCAGTTCGGCTCCCCTGGCGTATCTTGATCAAAGAAGCCGATATGCGCCCGCCACGTGCCATTCCCCACATTGACTACCGGCTTGAGGCATACTTTTATGCTGTAGCTTTTCGCCTCGCGTATCGCCCAGCGGATTTCCTCATCACTTACTGTCGGCTCGCTCCAATAGGGAATTTCCGTCGATTGCGGCGTTTCTTGAACTGCTGCGAACGCAATGGCCGTCCAGTTTACGTTCAGCTTGGCCATTTCAGCGATGGAGGCCGCCGCCGCAGGCCCAGCCCACGTACCGCGAACTCCCGTCCAGCCCCATGTCATTCCAAAAACCTGCTCATTCCACTGCTGCAAGTATGTTTCCCCCTTCAACTCACGATCCATATTTGGTTTGTAATCTAATTATTTGACTGCGCCACTCGTTACTCCGGCAAAAATAAACTTTTGCATCGAGAGGAAGATAGCAACCGTCGGGATAAAAATAATTAAGATGCCTGCGGAAATGACATTTAACTGGGCAGCATTCGGCCCGACGAAGGCATAAATAGCCGTCGATACGACCTTTAGCTTCTGACTTGGCATATACAGATAAGGCGTGTAAAAGTCATTGTAAATCGAGATCGTCTTCAAAATAACGAGCGTCGCTGTTGCTGGCCCGAGCAGAGGGAAAATAATGGAGCGATAAATTTTAAACAGCGATGCGCCTTCCATCATTGCGCTTTCATCCAAATCACGCGGAATGCTGTTGACGAATTGCAAATAGATGACGATTTGCAGCACGTCGGCTCCCAAATAAAGAATGATTGGCGCCCCCATCGTATTGTAAAGCGAGAAATATTTAATGACGCTAAATGTAGCGACCTGCGTCGTTACCATCGGAATGACCTGAGCAACGAGGTACATGCCCATAATGCCCTTTTTCAGCTTAAAATCAAACCGGCCCAGCGCGTACGCCACCATCGTGCCGAACATAATGTTGCCCGCTACAGCGATGACCAAAATGATCGCAATATTACGGAAGCCGAGTCCGAGCTTGCCGATGTCGAACACCTTTTGAAAATTATCAAAGTTCAAGAAGCTTGCCGGCAAAGCAAGACCGGATTGATAATACTCAATCTGTGTCTTGAACGCTCCCGTCACAATCGAATAAAGCGGGAATAAGACGACGAACAGCGCGATAACGAGTGTCACATATTTGAAAATGGTAAATAACGGTGAACCTTCTCTACTCTGCCCCACCCTCTATTTCCCTCCTCTGAACAAAAATTTGCGCTGAATGACGATAAACAGCAGAACCATCATAAGCAGGACAACCGCCATTGCCGAGGCAAGGCCGAAGTTTTGATATTTAAATGCCGTATCCACCGTCTTAATGACGAAGGTTGACGTATCGTTCGCACCCAGCAGCATGACATAAGGAATATCGAAAGCCTCGAGCGCCCCAGTCAACGTCAAAATAAGCATAAGCTCCAGCACTTTGCGAATGCTTGGCAGCGTTATAAATCTGAACTTTTGCCAGCCTGATGCGCCATCAATTGAGCCCGCTTCATACAAATCATCAGGAATCGACTGCAAGGCGCCGATAAAAATAACCATATTAAGCCCCATATACTTCCACATCGAAATGAAGGCAAGCGAGAAGTTCACCAAATGCTTATCGCCTAGCCAGCTTTGCTGCCACGCTTCAAGTCCAATTGCTCCAAGAAGCGTATTTAGCGAGCCGTATTCCACATGGTAAACGTTTTTGAACATAATGACCGTTGCCACGCTGTGCAGCACATAGGGCAAAAACAAAATGACTCGAAACCCATTTCGTCCCCGCAGCTTGCTCGTCAATATGACGGCAAAATAGAGCGAGAAGGCAACCTGAATTAAACCCCCGACAAAATAATAAGCATTGTTTTTAAGCGCCCCGAATACTTCAGGCTTTGTAAAAATCTCCTTGTAGTTGTCGAGGCCAATAAAATTCATGTCCCAGCCTAGACCACTCCAATCCGTCAAGCTGTAATACAGCAAAGATACGGCCGGGTAATACGAGAAGGTCAGCGACAATAGCACGGGAATTGTCAAAAACCCGAACAAAATTAAATATCGCTGCGTTTTGTAAGAGAACTGATGCATTAGGCCACCCTCGCTTTCTTTTAATGAACACCGTTGTTAGCGTTTTCATCATTATAGGAGAAGCTGGCCCCGATTATAATGGTCTTTGTTATGTTTTATTGTCTTCAATTTGGATAACGTGAACCTAACTTTCATCACCTAACTTTATCGCGATATTCCTTCGGTGTTAGCCCCGTCATTTTTTTAAATATTTTAGTGAAGTAAGCAGGATCGGCATACCCTACCCGTTCGCCGACCATATACGTTTTGAGTCCCTGCTCCTGACGCAGCAGTTGCTTCGCCGCCTCAATCCGCACAGAAATCATATAGTCGGTAATCGTCTCGCCTGTCTCAGTCTTGAACAGCTTGCTTAAATAGCTTGGCGTCAAGTATACAATATCCGCAAGCCGCTGTAGCTCAAGCTCCTCGGTAAAATGCTGCTGGATGTACGATTTCACTTTATCTATGGCTCTATTATCTGTACGCGCGCTGCCAAGCAAAGCGCAAATTTCCTCCATTCCAGCACGGAGCCCCTGAGCGAAGGCTTCCCAGTTTTCGCTTGCTTCAGGATCTATCGGCATATTCACCTGTCCATATTCAAGCTGGACGCTGCGTTTTTTCAGCTCCTCAGCAACGTGAGCGCTAATGCCAAAGCAGGCCTCCTGCAGCTCCTTCCAGCAAATGCGCTGAGCCGCGGCCTCTTGCAGCCACCCTTCAAATTTCGCCTGCGCCAAGGCAAAATCATTCATTTGCAGCGCCGGCAGCAGCTCCTTGCTCACAATATGCGTCAAGCGCAGCAAATGATCGACAGGCGCGACACGGCCGGCAGCACCGGAGGACCAGCGGGGCTCCGGATTATACCAAGCATGCTGATAGGCGGAAAACGCTTCGCTATAGGCATGTGTTAGCCAGCTGCTTCCACGGAAAATGCTGCTAAAGCCTATTTTGGCGCGCGTAAAGGCAGGAAGTCGCTGAAGCAGCGTAACGGACAGCTCTCTGACGCTTTCGGCATGGTCGGAATCGTGAATGGCGATGAGGATAACCCTTTTTCCGCCCTCACCCGTAATAATGATTTTTTCGCGAAGCCAGTCGGCCATGAACCGCTCCAGCTGAATGACATTCAGCTCTGGTGCAGTCGTTAATAACAGCACCGCATAGTGATGCAGAAACAGCGGCAGTTGATCAATCGTTCCACACACGTCCTCCACGACATAAGATGGCAGCTGCTTCTCATCCGCATAAAGCAGCAGACTAATTAAATCGCCCGACTCAAGGCGGCTGCGGCTGCGCTCCTGCTTGACCTTGCTGTTCACCTTGGCAAGCAGGCGAATCAGCTCCTCAAGGTTGACTGGCTTTAGCAAATAATCCTCTGCCCCCTGACGCAGTGATTCTCTGGCAAATTCAAAATCATTAAACCCGCTCAGCACAGCAAATTTAATATTTTTACCGAGCCGCTTCACCTTGGAAATAAGCTGGAGCCCGGTCATCTGTGGCATTTTAATATCAGTCAGCACAAAATCGGGATGAATATGATCGAGCTGATCCAGCAGCTCCTGCCCGCTGCCATAGGCGCCAATAATTCGGTATTCCTCGCCTGCCTGCTCAATCAGCTTGCATAACCCCAATCTAATCCGTTCCTCGTCGTCTACCACAACTATATCCATCGTTGCCACTCCTTCCTTTTCCCTGCGTCATTCATTCCTGTATTCATTCCTGATTCAGCGGCATCCGAATCGTTACCCGCGTGCCCTTTCCCAGCTCGCTCTCAATCGTTAGGCCATAGCTTGGGCCAAAACGCAGCTTCAAGCGCTCATGCACATTGCGCAGGCCAATGCCTCTTCCGCTTGGACCTTGCGGCTCAGCAGCAGACAAAGCATTTCGTACCTGCTGAAGCTGCGCTTCGTTCATGCCGCAGCCGTCATCGGCAACGGTAAACCATTGCTCCTTGCCAACAATTCGCCAGCCTATGCTAATGAGCATCGTCTCGCTCTCACGTGAATGCTCATACGCGTGGTTGACTGAATTTTCAACAATCGGCTGAAACTGAAGCTTCATAACCTGTATGCTGGAGGCCGCTTCTCCCTCAGGCAGCTCCAATTGGTACCGATTACCGAAGCGGTCGTTGATCAACCGCATATACATCCGCAAATGCTCAAATTCCTGACTCGCCGTCACCATTTCATCACCAGCATGAATGCTATACCTGAGCTGCTGCCCCAAAAGCTGAACCATCTCGGCGGCCTCTGGATCATCGTTCAACACGGCAGTCATTCGAATCGACTCCAGCGTGTTGTATATAAAATGAGGATTGATCTGGCGTTGCAAGCTTTCCAGTTCAATCTGATTTTTACGCTGCTCGATGCGGTAAATATTTTCAATCAACAGCTGAATTCTCGCCATCATGCGGTTAAAGGCATTCCCGAGCATGCCGACCTCATCGCGGCGACGCACTGGAAAGGCAACATCGAGATTGCCAGCCTGCACCTGCTTCATCAGCTTCACCAGCTCGCGCATCGGCTTCGTCAGCGCAAAAATCAGCACAAATGATATAAGCAGCGCCAGCGTCATAATGGCAATCGCTGCCGCCCCCGTGTAATTGCGGGTTTGAATAGCCTCGGCCTCCACCTGCTCCTTCGGAATGAGAATGAGCGTGAGCCAGCCAGATTCCTCGGATTTACGATAAATGACCAGTTGCTCCTTGCCATTTTTATCGACGATGTAGCTGCCATTTTGCCCTTCGGCCTGCTGAAGCAGCGCATCGCCAGATAAATTTTCAGCCAGAAAGGCCTGCTCGCTATCGTAAATTACGGTGCCTGCCTCATCCAAAATAAGCGTTGTGCCTCTCGTCGTCTCATCTAAATCATTAACAATGTTCTCAATGACCTCAATGCTGGCATCAACCGCAATCATGCCTATCGAGTGGTAGGTGCTGTCAATAATATTGCGTACGATCGTGAACACATACCGTTTGCGATTGGCATCCCCGCTGACCTCCTGTGTGCTGATCAATACAGGCTTGCCATTCGCGGCAGCAGCGGTTTCATTCCAGCGGCTATAAAATTCCGATAGCTTGGCGCGGGCTCCTCCACTTTTCATCACATAATAGGGGTTGCCATATGCATCAAACAAATAGACGCTGCTGGCCCCCTCTTTAATATTGTTCATAAAATAAATGCTGCTTTCGATTTTGCGCTGTATTTGCATCTTCATCTGCATGTTTTTAGCATAATACTGGTCCAAATCGCCGCCTGTCTCGGCCTCCACCTGCGAATAATAACGATTTGAGAGCTTAAGCCCCTCCTGAATTTCACCGAGATAGGACGGTATAATTGATATTTTTTTCATATCCTTCGTGTAGTCGTCGAGCTTGCTGACCATTTTGTCAGAAATTTCTGCTGCATAGGTAACCGTGTTTTTCTCGATCGTATTCGTGTAACGCAGCGATGAAATATAGGTCAGCCCACCAACGGGAATAACGATCAGCAGCACAAACACAATAAAAAGCTTCGCTTCCATGCGGGTTGCGGGAAAAATCGTCCAGCGCCGCAGCCAAAATTTCGAATCTCCCATAGCTTTCGCCCCTTAAGCTTGCTTCATGAAGCTTGCCGTCGATTCACGCATGACAAAATCGCCCGACAGCAAAATTTTCTCTTGCGGGCTGCCTGGATGCTCCAGCCGGCGCAGCAGCATTTCGACGGCGCGGCGGCCAAAAGCCTCCTTCTGCACGTCGACGGTGCTGAGGGTAGGCTTTGACCAAGCCGCATCCTCAATATTGTCAAAGCCAACAACCGAGCATTGTTCTGGAACGGCAACATTTAATTTGGCGAGCACCGTCATCATGCATATCGCAATGGAATCATTTGCACAAATGAAGGCGGTCGGCAGCGCTGCTTCCTCCACCATTTTTTTCACAATCAGCTCCAGCGCCTCTGTCATTTCCGAGCGGTTATTCCCTTCAAACGTCAATAATGCCGATTCCTGCGCTTGTGCAAGCCCATGCTCCTCCAGCATGGAGCTATACCCGAGAAAACGGTCCAGAAAGCTGCGCGAAAATTGGGTGTTGCCAACAAACTGCAGCTTGCGATGACCACAGCCAATCAAATAATTAGTTACGCGGCGCATGCACTCCATATTGTTCATAAACAGCGTATCCGACGGAATGAGCGGATCTTCATGATCCACCAGCACGAAAGGAATGCCTAAACTGCGGATTTCTAGCAGCATTTGCGAGGAAATTAGGCCAACGCCAATAATGCCGCGAATGCTGCTTGGGTTAATAAACTGCGCGAAATGATTTTTAAACTGCTCGGTAATGATCATCGTGCCCATTTCCCGCTCCTCCAGCTCCATCGTAATGCCATCCATAATTTTGCCCCAGAAAAAAGAGTCCCGCGTCTGGTATCTCACGTTCGGCACAAGCAATATTACCGTATCGCGGGCTTGGCGGTCGCTTGCTTTATCCCCGCTTAAGCTGGCGGAAGGCGCTTTGAGCTTCTGCCTTGCAAAATAGCCGAGCTGCGTAGCGACGCTAACGATTTTCTCACGCGTCTCCGCACTGACTCCCGGCTTACCTGAAAGCGCTTTAGAAACGGCGAATTTTGAAACATTTAAATAGTCAGCAATTTGCTGCATCGTCACTTTATTAGCCATAGCTGCACATCCTTTCATTTAAATAAAATTAAAGCAGGTGTCTAGTTAGTTTTGTTAGGTTTCTTGGTAATTTTATAAGCTAACATTAGCATAAGAGCAAAATTATGAAAAGCTTGTTTGAAAAATAAAAAAAAGACCCGCTCAGCAGCGAATCTTTCCTCGGATTATAAATGGTCATTTCGGACTCTCAACAGCTCTCTATTATATATAGAAGAAACACGTCGTGCGCTGGTCAAATTGCCAGCTTGCTGGCGTGAGCATTATTAAGGACGAGATGGCGAGGCGCTGCTGTCCTTAAAAAGTCGCATGATGGCTGCTGTTCAGCCTCTGCTCAATCCACTGCTGGCTTTGCTGATTAAACAACAGCCGCCCTTTTTTTACGACGAATAGCTTCTCGTCTTTAAGTACTTTCATAATCCGATTCACACTCCGAACGGCCACGCCAAGCTGGCGCGCCATTTCCTCACGTGTGGCGATGAGCTCATACACCGGCTTTTTCTGAAAATCAGCATGACGCAATGCCTCATAAAAATAAGCAAGCAGCTTCTGCTGCATCGAATAAAAGCTATTTTCAAGCGTTTTTCTCCCCTGCTGGAACAGCTTGTTCGCTAGCTGATCATTTAGCCGGCGCAAAAAAGCGGGACTGTTGATGACCCATTTTTTGAAGCGCTGCTTGTCGATGGCTAGCAGCGTAGACTCGCGTGTCGTCTCGACCTGATTAATAAACGGCATACCTAGGCTAATTTCGATATCGCCGATGACGTCTCCTGGCAGCAGCATGGCTAACCGGAACATTTTTCCGTCGGACAGCTTCCGTTCCACGGCAAGTTCCCCAGCAATCAAAATATACACATAAACCATGTCCCCGCCTTGCTCGCATACCGTCTCCCCCGGATGAAAGCATCGCACCTCCCAGCAATTCTGCACCTGCTCCGGGAGCTCGTCAAACATATCCTTCAGCCAGCCCTGTCCCTGAATAATCCGCTCAATGGATTTTGTACGCAATTTGGCACCCTCTTTGCTATCGCTCATCCTCAGTTATTCTAATGTAAACCTATTTTAACCTTTTAAAAAGGACATAAGTCCGTTTTGACAAAGTTTTTACGCCCATCATACGCTTTAATACCGATTGTCTACGCCCACATAGCAAAAAAAGCCGCGGGTTATCGCGGCTTTAGCTTTCTAAAGCTTTTCAGACGGAGATTGAAGCTGGCTAGTTCAGTGCGTCCAAAATGCGGTCGCATAAATCCATTGTGCCAATATTATCGCGCCCGCTTGAATTCGGTGTCCGTTTTTGCTTGCTGCAAGTGATGAAATGGGCCATTTCACCGATAAAGCCGCGTGCGTAAAGGTCGCCTAAGCATCCGGACATCGTGGAGGCTGGCGGTGTCAGCACCGTTGTTTCCTCGGATAGCGTCTGGAACGACGAGGAGCCGGGCAAAGGAGATTTGTGAATGGACAGCTTCTTGCAATCTTCAGCTATGACGTGGCCATTATCAAAAGTAACCAGCACGCTTTCACTTTCGCTAGACCAAGCAGTCATACCCGCAAAATAGACGCTACCGGAAATACCGTTCACGAATTTCAAGGAAAACGACTGAGAAATATTTTCGCCCAAATTGTTGTTAAAGCCTGCAATCTGCGCCACCTCGCCAAACAAGCCGCGCATAAGATCGACGAGATGGATAGCGGCCAGCTTCAGGAATTGCTCCTCCGTCTTGCTAAAGCCCGTACTATCGCAGGCAAAACGAATTTGGAACGAGCGTGCCGCTCCAAGCTCGCCCGATTCAATCAGCTCTTTGAGCTTTAAATATATGGGGGCATAACGCTTCATAAAGCCAACCATCAGCACAACACCAGCCTCCTCAGCTGCGTCCGCAATGACTGCCGCTTCTTTGGCAGTCCAGCCGAGCGGCTTGTCGACAAATACATGTTTGCCCGCTTTAATGCAGTCCATGACGATTTGCATTTGATCGCCTGGCTGGGCTACCACCACGATACCGTCGCACTTTTCTTTTTGCAGCATTTGCTTATAGTCATCATACGGCGTGCCGCTGCTGCCGAAGCGGGTCAACGCCGCTTGTGAACGCTCAAGGCTGCGGGTGGAGACCGCTGCAATTTCAGCTCCTGCTTCGATTGCGGAAGGAAATATATTTGTGGAGGCATGGAAGCCTGCACCGATAAAACAAAGTTTTGCTTGGCTCATCTCTTATCGCTCCTGTTCATCATGTCGACAACGACATTAGCATATTTCCATGCTCTGATACAAGCCAGCAGCAAAAAGATATTATTTTTTGCATGACATTGACTTAAAAATAAGAGTTCAGTATGATTGCTTCTTAGAACAAGTATTACCAAATGTGCAAACGAGAAAGGAATAATAATAAATGTTAGATTTAGGGTTATTAATTATTCGATTGATCATTGGACTCATTATGATTGGCCATGGCTGCAAGAAGCTGTTCGGCTGGTTTGGCGGCGAAGGCATCCAGGGAGCGGCTGGCTTTTTTGAAGCGATTGGCCTGCGTCCCGGTGCAGCGATGGTCGTATGTGCTGGACTTGCCGAGCTGATTGGAGGCCTGCTATTCGCTACGGGTCTGTCGGTAGTTGCGGGAGCCGTACTGTTGATTTTGACAATGATTGTTGCTATCCTTAAAGTTCACGGCAGCAAGGGGCTCTGGTTAGTTAACGGAGGTTTTGAGTACAATTTAGTAATGATTGCTTCGCTGCTAGGTGTTGCACTTGCCGGTGGAGGCGCATATTCATTAATGTAAAATAGTTCAAATGATAAATGATTATATTCATCATCTACTAAAAAAGTGAATTAACAGGGATTTTGTCGTTAATGATATACCTATAAGGACAAGTGGACACATGGAAGTCACAGCCGCCTGTTACAATGTTATCCTGCAAGTAAATAGATTTCATTCATCAAGGGGCTGATTGACTTGTTTAAAAACTGGCTGCCCTCCCTCTGTACGCTATTGAATTTGGGAGCTGGGACCTTATCCTTACTTTTTACGATAAAAGGCGAGTATAAGCTTGCGCTCGCTATGGTGATGACGGCGGCTTTATGGGATGTACTCGATGGACTGCTTGCCAGATGGCTTCATTGTACGAGTGACTTCGGCAAGCAGTTGGACTCGCTCGCTGATCTGGTCTCCTTCGGAATTGCACCTGTATTTCTGGTTCTGCTGTACAAGCTGGAAGCTTCATTGTGGCTAGGACCGATTGCCGCAGTATTATTTTTAGCTTGCGGCGCGCTGCGTCTGGCAAGATTTAATATTAAAGGCCAAGTGAAAGGCTTTGTGGGTTTGCCGATAACAGCTGCTGGGGTCATTTTGGCACTTGCTCCTATTTTAAATAGTCAAATGAAGCCTGCTGCCGCTCTCGCCTTAATGGGTCTGCTTTCTATCTTGATGGTCAGCCGAATTCCATTTCCAGCTTTCAAAAAAGACTACGCAAGGAAGTGAGCCGGGTATGACTTTTGCCATAGAAATGATTTCTCAATATGGTTATTACGCCGTCTTTGGACTGCTCGCTCTCGGCATTATTGGACTCCCGGTTCCAGACGAATTATTAATGTTATTTATCGGCTATTTATCCTCGATTATGGTGTTGAACTATTCGCTTTCTCTGCTAGTCAGCTTTATGGGAGCCATAACGGGCATGCTTTTAAGCTACACCTTGGGCAAAACTTTCGGACAGCCTTTAATCGACAAGCATGGCAAATGGGTTGGCCTCACATCAAAGCGTTTTGAAAAGGTAAAGGGCTGGTTTGCTCGTTTTGGCATATGGACGTTGTTTTTCGGCTATTTCATTCCCGGTGTAAGGAGCATGACCAGCTACATTTCTGGCATTACATCCATGCCTTTCCGCAAATATTTGCTCATTACGAGCCTCGGCTCTCTGACATGGGTGCTTATCTTTGTTACAATCGGCTATTTTCTCGGCGCCAGCATTAAATTTTAATGCAATCTCCTTTTAAAATAAATGAATCTAATAAGCCCCAGCAGAAGAGCCTTCTCTTCTGCTGGGGCTTTTCGGCCGCCGTGAAAATAACGGTTGACCTTCACGCACCGTTAAGGTGTACGATAAATTTGTAGGAGGTGAGCACATGGAATACACCATTCAGAAGCTAGGCTATTTAGCTGGCGTAAGTACGAGAACACTGCGTTATTACGATGAAATCGGAATATTGAAGCCGTCGCGCATCAACTCTTCGGGATACCGAATTTATGGTCAGCACGAGGTTGATCTGCTCCAGCAAATTTTATTTTATAAGGAGCTCGGCGTCAGCTTGGAGGAAATTAAAGCGCTTATTACATCGCCGAATTTCGACGTTAATGCGGCATTGCGAGAGCATCGCAGCAGGCTGCTGGAGCGCAGGCAGCAGCTTGATCAGCTTATTGCCAATCTAGACCAGACGTTATTGCAGAAGGAAGGGAAACAAACGATGAAGGATAAGGAAAAATTTGCAGGGTTCAAGCAGCAAATGTTGGATGATAATGAAGCTAAATACGGCGAAGAAATCAGAGCCAAATATGGCGACGAAGCCGTCAACCGTTCAAACCAGGCCCTTAAAAATAAGACGGAAGCGCAGTATGCTGAGGTAGAAAGGCTTGGCGAGGAAGTATTGACGACGCTGGCGTCCGCCTTCTTGACGGGTGATCCTGCTGGTGAGCTGGCACAGAAAGCAGCTGATTTGCACAAGCAATGGCTAAGCTTTTACTGGGGCAGCTACTCGAAGGAAGCACATGCTGGCGTTGCCCAAATGTACGTTGATGATGAGCGCTTCACAGCTTATTACGATGAGAAGCAGCCCGGCTCTGCTGCATTTTTACGCGATGCGGTGCTCGTCTACACAGGACATTCCTCGTAATCGTATTCCACTCAAAAAAAGGACGGCAGCCCAGCTATTAAGCCGTGCTGTCGTCCTTTCATCCGTTCGCTCTTTCCACTTGCCCTATTGTTTTTGTCCGCTATACGTTCTCGTTAGCGTTCAGCTCTTTCACTGCAACCTGCTGGGAAAGCTGCTCCACTAACTGCTCGATGCGAATCGCCTTCTGCTCATTGACACCGCGCCGACGAACAGATACCGTCCCTTCGATTGCCTCTTGGTCCCCGATGACGAGCGTATAGGGCACCTTCGCCAGCTGTGCCTCTCGAATTTTGTAGCCAAGCTTCTCGCTGCGAGCATCAACTTGTACGCGAAAACCTGCATTCAGAAGCTGCTGCTTCACTTGCAGCGCATAATCCAAATGCACGCTTGAAACAGGCAGCAGCTTCACTTGAACGGGCGCCAGCCACAGCGGAAATGCACCGCTGAAATGCTCTGTCAAAATGCCCATGAATCGGTCAATAGAGCCATATACAGCGCGATGGATGACGACAGGGCGATGCTTCCCGCCATCCTCGCCGATGTAAGTCAAATCAAACTTTTCAGGCATTTGAAAATCAAGCTGAATCGTTCCGCATTGCCAGCTGCGACCAAGCGCATCGCGAATATGGAAGTCGATTTTCGGCCCATAAAAGGCGCCGTCCCCCTCATTAAGCATATAGGGGACATTTTGCTTGACCAGCACATTTTTGAGTGCTGCCTCTGCTTGATCCCACAATTGTTCAGAGCCCATGGAATCGGCCGGCCTTGTGGACAGCTCTACCCGATAAGTGAAGCCAAAGATCGAATAAATATGATCAATGAGCGCCATTACTTTGGCGATTTCCTCCTCGATTTGATCGGGTCTGACGAATAAATGCGCATCATCCTGACAAAACGTCCGCACCCGCATCATGCCGTTTAGCGCCCCCGAAAACTCATGGCGATGCACCTGTCCATATTCGGCAAGACGGATTGGCAAATCCCTGTAGGAGCGAAGCTCATTTTTGAATACGAGCATATGTCCAGGGCAATTCATCGGTTTGAGGGCAAATACCGCATCATCAACATTTGTAAAATACATATTGTCTTTGTAATGCTCCCAATGACCGGACTGTTCCCATAGCCGATTGTTGAGCATTAGCGGTGTACGAACCTCATCATAAGCGCGCTCGCGATGCAGCCCGCGTTCCAGCTCCTCCAGCTCGTTGCGTATAATCATGCCATTTGGCAAATAAAACGGCATGCCGGGCGCTTCCTCCGAAAACATGAACAGACCCAGCTCCTTGCCCAGCTTGCGGTGATCGCGTTTTTTCGCTTCTTCAAGCATATGGAGATGCTCCTCCAACTGCTTGTTTTTCGGAAAGGCTGTGCCGTAAATACGCTGCAGCACTTGGTTATTCGAATCGCCACGCCAGTACGCACCCGCTGTGTGCAGCAGCTTGAACGCCTTAATCCAGCCTGTTGCCGGCAAATGCGGCCCGCGGCATAAATCAATAAATTCACCTTGTTCATAAAGCGAAATAACGGCATCTTCCGGCAAAGCCTGAATCAGCTCGACTTTCAGCGGCTCCTCTAGCTGTGCAAATAGCTGCAACGCTTCCTTCCGACTGACGACACGACGGATAATCGGCAGATTTTGCTCCGCGATCCGGGCCATTTCCCGCTCAATGACGGCTAGCTGATCATTCGGCAGCGAGCTTGCTATGGCAATATCGTAATAAAAACCGTCGCCTATGACAGGACCAATTCCGAGCTGGACTTCTTGCTTGCCATACAGACGCTTCAAGGCCTGCGCCAAAAGATGCGCTGTACTATGGCGGTAAATTTCCAGCCCCTCCGGGCTGTCCAAAATAATAATTTCCACGTCGCTATCTGCCTCAATGGAACGGCTTAAATCAACGGCCTCGCCATTTATTTTTCCAGCGACAGCCTTTTTCCGCAGCCCTGGGCTGATCGCTTCCGCTAATTGTTCAATTGTTATGCCGACTGGGTACTTTCTGATTGCGCCATCCGGCAGCTTGATTTGTATATGATTTTGATATTCGCTCTGTTTTTCCTTTTCCATCGTATGTGCCTCCACCTCTGCTAATATTTCTCGGACTGAAACGCGCTGCGCCGCCAAAAGACGGCTTCAGCCAGTTACGCTTGGAACGCAAAAAAACGCCTCTATCCCGGAAAGGGACGAGTGCGTTCAGCTCGTGGTTCCACCCTTATTCGACCTAATCGTCAGTTTGCCGCAGCCCTTGCTGCAGCACCCTGAATAAAAGGCCCTTATTGGTATCCGTTATCGCAGATAAAGCGGTGAAGCTTACTTTCGCACAAGGGAGCGGGTTCAGCAGCACGGCTGCAAAGGGGTAAAACCATATACGGTATCCGAAGAAGCTTGCAGCAAGCGCTTCTCTCTCTGTGCGGTCCGAAATAGGAATCATGTCTTTGGTCAATGCCGATTATGAAGATGTAGGTATTATATTACGACTGACTCATTTAAAAAGTCAAGCAGAAAAATGTTTAAATTATAGCTTATCAACTTGCAATAAGGAGATTTTTTTCGTTGTAAAGGTGTCCTGCAAACTTGTATCGCTTATGATGTTTAGCTGCAGCAAGCTCGCTACCTTCGCTGGATCCACTTTGGATATGAGGGGCCAGACATCAGGCTCTGGAAGGGCTGCAAGCAGCTTTGCCTCATCATATTCCCGCCGCTCCTGTGCGACAATTTTCACCTTATAGCGCCCTACAGTCAGCTCAGCTGCTTCTTGCTCCTCACAATAGGCTAATATTTCTGTTCGCAGGCCAGCCAGCTCCTGCTCGGTTTCCTTCTGCTTCTGCTTGAGCTGGTAATATTTCTTTACCTTCTCTAACACATAATCACGCTCCTTTTACTCCTTATTTATATGCATTAGACACGCTCCTCCATGTCTTGCATAATCTGCATTTAAACGGCCTCGCCTCATGTTTCCGGTGCAATATGGCAAAGATAGGTTTGACAGATGCTGTCATCGAGGCATATTATTTATATATGAGCACTTATTCATACATTGCTGCGAAAGAGGGCTAAACCATGGTTGAATATCGTGTAAAAGGGCTTACCTGCGGCCATTGCGCCCATACGATGGAAACGGAAATTCAAAAATTGACGTTTGGCGAGGATGCCAAGCTCAGCTATAATTCGGGCAAGCTGCTCGTCAATGAACAAATTTCGATGCAGAAGGTTGAACAAATTTTGAAGTCTGAGGGCGCTTATTTAGAAAAGCCTTCTGCTCCCGCTATCGCCAATGCCTCAGCCCGTAGTGCCGATCCTCACGGTCATTCAAAGCATGATCACGCTTGCCATGACGGTCATTGCCACAAGCAAGAGGGCCACTCGCAAAGCGACAGCCATGATCATGGCGACCATGGGCATGATCATACCCATGAAGGCGGAAATTCCCGTATGCTGAAGCTGCTGATTGCTTCTGGTGTACTCTATGGGGGAGCGCTGCTGCTGGAGCAAACGCTAAGCGCTCCACTGTTGATTGTCCTTTATTTGGCAGCTATTGCGATCAGCGGTTATACGACCTTTTGGCGAGGGCTCCGCAATTTGTTCAAGCTAAAATTCAATATTGACACACTCATGACGATTGCGCTTGTTGGTGCCATCGCCATTGGCGAATGGAAGGAAGCAACGCTAGTAGCCGTATTGTTCGGCGTTAATGAATGGCTCGAAGGCTACGGCATGGAGAAGGCGAGACGGTCAATGGAGACGCTGCTGCAAGTAGCGCCGAAGGAAGCGACCAAGCTGCTGGATGGCAAGGAAATGGTTATTCCCATTACCTCGCTGAGGGCACAAGACATCGTGCGCGTTAAGCCTGGCGAGAAAATCCCTTCGGATGGCTCCGTGACGGAGGGGAAAAGCTCGGTTAATGAAGCTGCTCTTACTGGTGAATCGCTTCCCGTTGACAAGGCGGTCGGGGATGCTGTATTTGGCGGCAGCATCAACAATGAAGGCGTGCTGGTCATTCGTATTGATAAGGCTTATGAAGATTCCTCCTTAGCGAAGATTTTGCATTTGGTAGAAGAAGCTCAGGAAACGAAGACGCCAACCGAGCTGTTTATTAATAAATTCGCCAAATATTATACACCGCTTATTATGGCGATTGCTTTGCTTGTTGCCCTGCTCCCTCCTCTGCTGCTTCAAGGGGATTGGACGAAATGGCTGTATCAAGGTCTTTCGGTGCTTATTGTCGGCTGCCCATGCGCCCTTATTCTATCTTCACCCATCGCCATCGTTTCGGGCATTACGCGCAATGCGCGCAACGGCATTTTGATTAAAGGCGGCGTATATTTGGAGCAGCTTGGAAAAATCGATACGATTGCCTTTGATAAAACAGGCACCTTAACTAAAGGAGAGCCGCATGTCGTAAAGGCCGAGGTTTATGTGGAAACACTGTTCTATAAGGTAGCCGGTGCGATGGAACGCTCCTCCTCCCATCCGCTCGCTAAAGCGGTAATGAAGGCTGTGCAACACAGTGGAGTAAGCTTGCCAGAGCCAGAGGAATTGCTAAATGTTGCCGGGCGTGGAATGGAAGCAGTCATAGCTGGCCAGCGCTATTGGCTTGGAAACGAAAAGAGCATCACGCATTTAACCTTCCCGGAGCAGGTGAGCTATAATATCGAACAAATGAAAGCAGCCGGCCTCACGCTCGTTATAGTTGCTGACGCCCATCAGGTGCTTGGCTTGTTCGGAATTGCCGATGAAATTCGCGACGAAAGCCACGCAGTCATCGCTGCCCTTCATCAGCGGGGCATTAAACGCACCGTCATGCTGACGGGCGATCACCAAAAAACAGCCGACAAGGTGGCTTCGGCCGTTGGAGTCTCTACTTTCTACGCAGGTCTGCTCCCGGAAGATAAAGTAGCTCGTATTAAGGAGCTTGCGGAAAGCGGCCAAGTCGCCATGATCGGTGATGGTATCAATGATGCCCCAGCCCTCGCATCTGCCCAGCTTGGCATTGCCATGGGCAAGGGGACAGATAGTGCCATTGAAACGGCGGACATTGTGCTCATGCAGGATCATCTGGGCAAGCTGCCCGAGGCTATTTCTGTTGCCAAACAGGTAAATCGGGTCATTCGCTTTAACATTGCGGTTTCGCTTGGACTTAAGGTGCTGGCGCTGCTGCTGACCATACCAGGCTGGCTTACGCTGTGGATCGCCATTTTATCCGATATGGGCGCCACTATTTTCGTCACCTTGGTCAGCTTGACAATTCTTATTCCGCTGCGCAAAGCTCATGGGGAGGCTTTAAACCGCACCAAGTCGATAAAATAGCGACGAAATGAATGACGGCAAGTCTGAGAACGCTGAGGAGAGCAAATTTTGCCGAATTCTAGTGGATGCTGGACCATAAAAAGCAGAGGAACGGGCTATTAATGCCAGATCCTCTGCCTTTTTTAATAAAAATGATTAGCCCGCTTTACTTCCTCCAAAATACCCGCAATGCCCTCATCCATTTGCCCCTCGCTTACCCGGGAGATGCTGATTCGCAAAAACTTTTCCCGCTCCAAATACCCCGGCAAATAGAAGCCTTTCCCGTCAACAGCCCGAATTTGTTTGCCTGATAGACGTTCCATCAGTTGCTCCATATTGACGGTGATAGGCAGTCTAAATTGGGAATAGATGCCCGAGCTCACACCCGAGGCTTGGATAAGCCCTGCTCCATTATGCCGCTCTAAAGCTTCGTTCAAAGCCAGCATTCGTGAGGTGTACAGGCTGCTTATGGCGTGCTTATGGCGTTCATACATCCCATTTTTAATATAAATATCCAGAGCTGCTTGTGAGAGGTATGACGTATCGCCGTATTTTTTAAAGCGGTAGAACGTTTCAATGAGCTGTTCCGGCAATACAGCAGCCCCCAGACGCAAGCCGGGAAAAATAATTTTCGAGAAGCTTTTCAAATAAACGACATGCTCTGTCAAATCATAGCTATAAATCGGATCAAAGCCCCGCTCTACACCTAAATCTGCCATATAATCGTCCTCGACTATGTAGACATCATATTTTTTCGCCAAGGCAGCAATGGCTTTCCGTTCCTCAGTTGTATAGGAGGTGCCCAGCGGATTATGATATCGCGACATGGTGTAGAAAAATTTGATATCCCCGCCCTTAAATTTCCGCTCTAGCTCCTGTAAGCTTATGCCTGCCGCGGTGCGGGCTATAACAGCTGTCGGCAGCTGCTCGAACTCCAGAAAGCGCAAATAAAGATTGTAAGTTGGCTGCTCCAAGAGAATGGTGCGCTTGCCGTTCGGAAACGGCATTTTTGCCAATATTTCCAGTGCCTGCTGAGCACCTGACGTCACGAAAATTCGCTCGGGTTTGGCAAATACCTGGTCACTTGCCAAATGGCGGACGAGCGTTTCCCGAAGCTCTGCCATTCCTTGAGGATCACCATAGGTAAACAGACGATATTTGTACGTATCAATCGCTTTATTCAAGCAATGCTGAAAGTCCAAATACGGAAACACAAACAAGTCAGGTGATGCCGATGAAAAATCAATGCCGTTCTCTTGAAGAACATCCTCGCTTTGCTCGCTCCCGCTGCCCTCCTTATCTACTACATAAAAACCGCTTTGCGGGATAGAATAGACCGCATGACGTTTCTCAAGCTCGCCATAGGCACGGCTAATCGTATTTGTACTACAGCCATACAGCTCCGCAGCCTTGCGAACGGAAACAAGCTTGCTGCCTGGACGATAATGCCCATCGCGAATTTTTGCTTCCATGTCGGACAAAATCATATCATATTTTTTCATATGCGCCTCCCGGCTCCTGCTGCCTTCATAACTCTCCTATTATACCGCAAAACACTAAACTGTATTGATACAGTTCTTAAAAACAGCTATCGTGCAGCATGGCCAAATGCTATATCTTTTAATTAACAAGATGAGACGTTCGCGAACACGACCTCGCCTAACCTAAGGAAGGAAGTCATACCTATGAAAGATAAAAATATTAAGCTTGCTTATATCTTCGCCGTATTAAATGCCGTCATTATTGGTTTCTCCTTTTTATTCGCCAAGCTGTCGCTTGGAAGCGCGCAGCCGCTGGACACGCTAACGTTCCGATTTGCATTTTCGTTCCTCATCATGACCATTCCTGTCGCGCTTGGCATAATTAAGCTGAATTATCGCGGCAAGCCTTTAATTAAAGCGCTTATGCTTGCAGCGATGTATCCGCTCGGCTTTTTCACCCTTCAGGCTTTTGGTCTGCTGCATGCAAGCTCAGCTGAAGGCGGCATTTTATATGCGTTTACGCCTGTTGTGACGATGATTATAGCGGCCATCTTTTTGAAAGAAACGACGACTCTGCTGCAAAAGCTATCTATTTTTCTTTCGGTGTTTGGCGTTGTGTTCATTTTCATGATGAAGGGCAGCAGCATCGATTTATCCAATATGCTCGGCATTTCCTTGCTGTTTCTAACCTGCTTCGCATTTGCTGGCTATAGCGTAATGGCACGTTCGCTTTCCAAGCAATTTAGCCCGGCAGAACTGACGTATTTGATGCTCGGAATTGGTTTTGTCGTTTTTCTCACGATATCGCTCGTGCAGCACACGACTGCGGGGACGATGGGAAGCTTCCTCACGCCGCTGCGGAGCGGGTCCTTCCTGATTGCGATATTCTATTTGGGAGTTATCTCTTCCCTTGTTACATCGTTGACATCCAATTATATTTTAGGACAGATTGAAGCGTCGAAAATGAGCGTATTTACCAATTTATCGACCATCGTATCCATGGCAGGAGGTGCTATGTTCTTAGGTGAAGAGGTGACGATGTATCATGTTATTGGCTCCCTATTCATTATTGCGGGAGTCGTCGGCACTAATTTACTGGGCAACAAGCGTAAACGGCAAGCTCCATCCTCCGGCGGCAAAGCTACCGTATCTTAATGAATGATAAGCCGGGGCGGCTGTGCTTGTGCCTAAACAAGGCTAAGGTGCACCGCTCGGACAATCTGCGCGAACCTTTTATGGCATTAACTAATTATTTTATAGCGTTAAATAATAATGGGAATACTCCGCATCCTGCAAATAGCCATTGCGTTCATACAACCGCTGCGCCTGCACATTCGTCATCGCGGTAGACAGCTCAATGCCTTTCGCCTGCAGCAGGCTGGCATAGCCTTTCGCTTGATCCAGCAGTAATTGAGCTACGCCTTGCTTTCTGTGGGCTTCAACAACGTATAGATCGTTTAAAATATAGGAACGCTTCATCGAAATCGAGGAGAATATAGGGTACAGTTGGGTAAAGCCAGCCGCCTCCCCGCTCCCGGATTGTTTAGCCATAAAGATGACCGAGTCCCGCTGTTCAAAGCGCTCAAACAAAAAGCGGCGTGCTCCCTCTACATCCGGCGCTTGTCCATAAAACCTACGATACAAATCAAATAGCGTCGCCAGTTCATCCAAATGCTCTATCCCTGCTTGCTGAACAACATAAATATTTTCCATTTCTCAGCCTCCTGTTTAAAATAGTATACCAAATCACGAAACACCCCAACTATTAGATTTTAATATCTAATAATTGGGGTGTAGTTCGTTTACGGCCGATTCATTTCATTTATTTTGATTCTATTGCAAGCTTACCATCGTACAGCAGCTTAAAGTATTTATAACCTGCCGCGCCAACAATAACAAAAAATACAAGTTGTTTTATCAATATAGGAATATGAATGGCTTCGGAGAAAATCCACACGATCAACACTGCGGTAACAATAATTTCGTAAAGACCAATTTTCAATCTCATTTCTGGTCTGATCATCCTTAGTTTAAGTGCTAAAGATATACTGCCAATGAATGCGAGTATTAGCCAGAAATAATAGGCGTCCTTGTTAAGAGAATAGCCGAATAGCGGACCATACAATAATCCGAACGAAACGATTGAGAATTTTTGTAATTTCCGTTCAGCATCCTTCAGCTTACTATAATCTCGCGTCATATTACCATGTTCCTTGTGATAGATTTGGTGAAGCTTGGCACGCCCGCTATTTCCTCAAAAGCCGCTCAAGCCTTGGCTACTGAGATTATTTTTCACAAGTTGGGCCAGCTTCTGAGCCCCTGCATAATTGGGATGCAGCGTATCTCCCGTCATGTAGAGGTTCAAAGTTGCCGCAGGGCCGATGGAGGTGAAATACGCAGAGCTAAGCACATTGAGATCAACGAGCGTTACATTTTCTTCGACAGCCAGCGCCATTGTTGCTGCTCTGTACCATCTGCCCGTGGAGCTGTGGACATTGCTCGCATTAAAATCAGTTGCCCGACCTTGCGGCGTGGAAAGGACGACGGTCGCTCCCTTCGCCTTGACCTTGGTAACCATCTCACGCATAATCTCCTTGAACTGCGCTTCGGTTGTTTCATTTTTTGCGGCAGTATCGTTAATGCCAAATTGGAGTATGAAATAATCGCCCGGTTTAATATATTTCAAAATCGCTTCCAGCTGTCCATCATCCCGAAACCCTCTCGCGAATTGTCCGCCTGTCGCCATATTCCGTACCTGAAACGTGCTGCTGTTAACATATTGCTTCAACATTTGTCCCCAGCCGCCCTGTATGCTGCTTGCCAATGGATAGTAATTCGCGACCGTCGAATCGCCGCCAATATAAATCGTCCGCTTCGTAACCGGATTGTTGGAAATTTTCGTAATTTCCAGCGAGCTGAGTGTAAAGGCAGTGCCGACCTTGCCTTCTGTTACCAAAATATTAAGCTGCCCATCGGTAATTGGAATTTGAAAAGAGTCCGTTGCAAGGTTGCCTGTCATATTCATAATTTGGTAAACGCCCTCCGCGGCCACACTGGCTCGCGACGTATTGCCAAGCATGACCTTCACTTCATACAGCCCATTAGACAAATTAACATTAAACGTATTTGTGCTTTTCGTACCGAATGTAAGGAAGCGTACCGCATCACTGCCTACGCCTGTTCCAGAAGCGGTTACATTTTGCATATTGGCTGGTGTATTAAAGCCGTAGCCCAGCGAAGCCGAAAAGCCCTGCGTAGCAGATACGCCAATGTAGCCGGAGGCCACTCCACTATTGCCGAAATCAAATTTATAATTGTCTGCGGCACTAACCTTTTCACCCTGCCCCATGCTTATCCCGCCAAGCAGCAAAGTAAAAGCCAAGCACATTAAAAAAGCCTTTGACCATCGGTTCTTTGTCACTTCATTTCCTCCTCATTAATAGGTTGTCACATATAGCTGCACCAAATTGAAAGCGCAATCATAAAAAGTCCTCAAAGGAACTTTACCATAAATAACCTAATATTTCTACATGATTACAAAAATATAAGCTCCTCTCTACTGCTATGACTTGCCTCTCTGCGCAAGCTCATTCGCCAAAATAAAATAGAGCATCCGGAAAAGCATCCGAATGCTCTATTCAACCTAATAAATTGTAATTGCAATCATTTGGCTTTGGGAAAGCACTTAATTTTTATTTTGCTCAATATCCTCTATCGCCGCATATACGGCCTGCTTGATTTCTTCGGGTTGATTATACAAATCTTCTGGAAACTGAACAGAAACAATGCTCCCAGGCGTAACAACAATATCTTGAAGCTTCAATTCAAATTTAAAGCCATCAATGAAATCCGTTCCATCCCGATCACGGTAACAATACATCCCGGAAACATCTTCCTCATCAAGGATTAGTATCCCATTTTCAGTCAGCTTCATTGTCCTTCCCCATTTCTCTCACTTTATACAATTAGTATAAGAGAATCTGGAGAATAATGCCAAGTCAGCAAGCCTTATTTTGTTAGGACTTATGCCTTAAGCGTCGTATCAATGGGTTTAAGCCGTGCTTCGATGGCTTCGCGGCGCGGTTCCAGAAACGGAGGCAGCGCCAGCGATTCGCCAAGCGTCTCGAAAGGCTCGTCTGTTACAAAGCCTGGACCGTCGGTGGCCAATTCGAACAAAATGCCATTCGGCTCGCGGAAATATAACGAACGGAAGTAGTAGCGTTCCACAAAGCCTGAGTTTTGCAAGCCCGCCTTATTCAATACGTCGATCCACGCCATAAGCTCTTCCTTATCCTCTACGCGGAAAGCAACATGGTGAACACCGCCTTTGCCAAGGCCAGCAAACGATAAGTCGCTGCGCGGCTCTACCTGCACTTCAGAGCCAGAGCCACCCTCATGAGCCTGCATAATGATAATATCGTCCTGTCCTTCGACGAGAGCAGGAACACGCCCTGTCTCTTCGAAGCCGAGCAGCTTGAGAGCGGCAACAGTTGAATCAGGCTTGCGAACAGTCAGTTTAACAGGGCCGAGACCTGTAATCCCGTATTCTACCGGCACGGGGCTGCGGTCCCAAGGTATACCGGCAGCAACACCACTGTTCGTTTCATCCGATACAAGGGCAAGCTGCTGTTTTTCTGGATCTTCAAAAAAGATAACGTTGCGATTTGCAAACGACTTAATTTCTGAATGTTTAACCTCATGCTCGTCAAAGCGCTGAAGCCAATATTCCAGCGCCTTGTCGCTCGCAACCCGCAGCGACGTGCCGGAGATGCTGCTTACGCCAGGACGGTTGTTTCCAATGTTAGGAAAGTCAAAAAAAGTCAACTCCGTACCCGGATTGCCTCTTTCATCGCCATAAAAGAGATGGTAAGCGGATGTGTCGTCCTGATTTACAGTTTTTTTAATCAGTCGCATGCCAAGCACCTGCGTATAGAAGTTGTAGTTTAAGGATACGCTGCCTGTCATAGCAGATAGATGATGGATTCCTTTTACGTTCATAATAAACACCCTTTCGATTCATATTGTAACTTTATATTTGTAAGTATATAACCTTTAAGTTAGAAAAGCAAGTCTTCCCCGTTGTTCTTGCCAGCTAGCCGATACACACGCCAGAAAGCCAGAGCTGCACATTCGCATGCTCTGGCTTTCCTTCCTCCATAAGCTTTATGCTTTCAGGAGTCTCCCGATTTGTTCGCCAGCCCGATGATCATGATGACAAGCACGAGTAATTGAATGAGTAGCTCAGCGCTCATTTTCATACCTCCATTGCTGTTCAAAATGCTCCTTCGTTCCGGCTTCTCCTCTTCAAGTGGCTTGAAAATTCGCTCCCACTATATAGGTATGCGGCAGCTTTGTCCAATATGTCTCCTTGCCAACAGCAAAAATCCACTATAAGCGAACTAAACATGGATAATTTATCCTTTTCTACAGTTCTGTCGTAAAATTTTAGTAAAAATGATTATCATCTTATTATTACTCTTAAAATTACAAAATGATTTGACGATATAGTCCTTAAGTAACAGATTCACAAATTTACTAATTCTGTAGGGGTGATTGAATGAAACTCAAAATGAAATTAATGTTGATGTTCGTGATAACGGTTATTTTTGCAGCCACCCCACTAGTCTCAGTTGGGCTTTATCACATGGATAAACAGGCTTCCCGCGGGGTAGATGCCCAGCTCGTAGGCACGATGGCTTCCGCTGCTAACCAATTGGACTCCTGGCTAAGCAGCAATGCGAAAGTAGTTGAAACGCTCGGCTTTGTTATTCAGGAGGGCATTCCAGACGGCGAGCTGACTGAAAATTATTTTTCAATTATGAAACTTGGCACGAATAAAGAAAGCATGTCCGACTTTTACTTTGGCTTCGAATCGGATGGCACATTTATGAATGGCTCTGACTGGACACCAGATGCGGATTATGATCCTCGCCAGCGGCCATGGTATGTGGAGGCAAAGCAGGCCAACAAACTCATCTTTTCCGATCCGTACCAAGACATGATGTCCAAACAATATGCTGTATCCATTGCGATGCCGGTAAACAGCCAAAATGGCGGTATTAAAGGCATCGTTGCTGGTGACCTCCTGCTTTCGACCATTACGGAAACGGTAGGTAAAATCAATTTGGACGGGCTCGGCTATGCGTTTTTGCTGGATAAGAAGGGCATGATTTTAGCTCATCCTGATGAACAGCAGGTCAATACGTCCGCTGCGGACAATATCGAGCTGAAGCCACTGCTTGCAGACATGCAAGCCAATGAAAGCGGCCAGCAGTCCTTCAGCTTCGATGGTGAAAGCTATTTGCTTTACTACAACGAAATACCAAGCACCGGCTGGATTGTAGGCTCAGTCATCTCGGAAAAGCTTGCTTTTGCTGATTATTTCAAGCTCCGCAATCAATATATAATCATTATTTTAGCTACCTTGCTTATTGTCATGGCTGCCGCTTACTTTATTGCTACACAATTCGCCAAGCCGCTGCACAGGCTGCGGGCGACGTCCCAGCAAATGTCGGAAGGCGACTTTACGGGCAGGGTTTCTATTAAAGGCAAGGATGAATTTGCTGAGCTGGGCACAGCCTTTAATCTCATGTCCGATAAATTAAGCGCTCTGCTCAAGCAGGTAACGGAGGCTGCGGGTCAGGTTCACAGCGTCTCCATCGAAATGGACGAACATACGAATAATACGCAGCGGATATCTCAGCAAATTTCCTTGGCTACAGAAGAGCTGGCCAAAGGCTCCAGCTCGCAAGCCGATTCCGTCTATGCAGGCTCAGAGCGCCTGTCTGAAATGAGTGAATCGGCCCGAGGCATCAGCCACAGTGTGGAACAATCCGTTGCGATGATGAATGAAGCAGGAATGGCGATGGAGGAAGGTCTGCAGGCCGTGGAGCAGCAGGTAAAGCTTGCAGCAGACAATCGTAAGTCGATAGATAGCGTTGGCGAGTCTATCGCCCTGCTTGCCGATAAATCGCAAAAAATTGAAGTCATCGTTGGTGTTATTCGCGGCATCGCCTCCCAAACCAATTTGCTTGCCTTGAATGCAGCGATTGAAGCAGCACGTGCCGGAGAAAATGGACGCGGGTTTGCGGTGGTGGCAGACGAGGTTAGGAAGCTTGCTGAGCAGTCTGCTGGCTCCGCTGGAGACATCATTGTACTGCTGGACGAAATTCAAGCAGCAAGCCGTCAGAGCGTAAGCGAGGTGTCCCATGCAGAGGGTTTTGTGGAGCAGCAGGTAACAGCGGTAAATGAGACGCGAGATTCATTCGAGCGGATTAGGCAATCCATGGATGGTATTGGCAGCCACATTAGATCCGTCTCCGTCTCGACAGCGGAGCTTGATGATAATGCCGGCAAAATTTCTGAAGTCATTGCAAGTGTTGCCGCCATGTCTCAGCAAAGCGCGGCTTCGACGGAAGAAGTTGCTTCCTCTACGCAGGAGCAGTTTGAGTTTATTTCGAATATTTCCGAACGTTCGAATGAGCTTGCACAGCATGCCAATACTTTGTTTGAAGAAGTGAAAAAGTTTAGAATTTAACGAGCATCAAGCGCCATAGCTTTATATAAAAAGAAGCCTGAGGAGGCCGCCACCATCATGTGACGGCCTTCCCAGGCTTCTTTGCTATAATAGCTGGCTTCTTAGTTGAAGCTTTAATATGTCGCCCCTTGCAAAAACTTTACTCGTTCGCCCATTGGCGGAATTTCATTGCCATCAACGACTATCTCTACGACCAGAGGTCCACTTACGCCTTCGGCAAACCACTGCTGAATATGCTCGGCTTGAAGCTGATCCACTGACCCCACTTGCATATGGCGAACGCCAAGCGACTCGGCGACTGCTGCAATGCTGACGCGCTGCTGCGAGAAATCGCTGAGACAGCGCTCGTATTGCAGCATATGACCATGATAGACCATGCCGAGACGAGCGTTGTTAATGACAACGAAAACGATTGGCAAGCCGTATTCCTTAGCTGTTATGACTTCCAATCCATGCATGAAAAAGCAGCCGTCCCCCGTTATGCAGAGGACTGGGCGCTCTGGCTCTGCGAGCTGTGCACCTAACGAGCCCGCTATGCCTGAGCCCATACCACCAAAATTAATATTGATATCAAATTGCTGCTGCTCACGAATAAGCAAATTTTGAATGGAATACGTCATGAACTCGCCAATATCAATGTAAAAACGGGTTTGCTCCGGCGCGTGAGCACCAAGCATGCGAATCGCAGTACGTGTATTCCACGTCTCTCTATCCAAAGCAGCGGCCGCCGCCTCCAAGCGGGCAAAATACAGCTGCTCTAGCCGCATTTTCCGCTCTGCACTCAAGCCGATTCCTGCCTGTGCAAGCCCTGCGCTCAGCTCGCGCATCACAGGAGCAATTTCTCCATGCAAGGCGAAGTCCGCTTCGTAGCAGCGCCCAAGCTCCCGCTCATCATAATCGACATGAACGAGCTGCTTGCCTGCCGTCAATCTCGCTTCCCAATTGCAGGTCGCAAGCTCACCAAGGCTTGAGCCCAGTACTATAATAAGCTTATGGCCGTTACTGTTTAGAAATTCAATTGCTTTATCATTGCCGGAAAGGCCATAGACGCCAAGCGATTGTGGATGGTCTTCAGGGAAAGCTCCTTTTCCACGGGGTGTCGTGGCAACCATCCATCCTGTCTGCTCCGCAAACGCGAGTACTTCATCCTTTGCGCTTTTCGCTCCATGACCAAGTAATAAGGCCCCTCGCTCACCAGCTTGCAGCACCGCTTCCAATGTCGCATCTATAAGCATTTTGTCTACTGGAGCCAGCCGCTCCTGTAGCAATGGCAGCTCAGGCAGCACTATATCGCCTATATCGTGCATCTGAATGTCAATCGGTATGGACAAATGCACCGGTCCTGGAACCCCGCTAATCGCCGTCCAATACGCCTCGGCAATTGCTCCGGGCAGTTCTTCAGCAGTCATGACCATTCGGCTAAGCTTCGTAACAGGTGCAAAAATCGGATCAGCTCCGAGCTCCTGTGCGCCTCCTTTGCCGTGCCTAGACAACGGCACAGAGCCGGTGATAAAGATGACTGGCAGCTTCTCTTTCCAGGCATTGGCGGCTGGTGTCACCAAATTCGTAGCACCCGGTCCGCTGGAGCCTACGCATACCGACGGCATGCCGGTGATGCGTGTATAAGCTGCCGCCATATAGCCAGAGCTCGTCTCATGCTTGGCTACTACTGCCTGCAGCTCTGGCAAATCATATAAACAATCATAAAGGGCATTTATCGAGCCAGCAGGAATGCCAAATATATATTTTACTCCCTGTTTGATTAAAAAGCGCATACCCGCTTCGATAGCACGCATTATCTCTGCCCCCTTTTTGGCAGTACAAACGTAAATATAGAGCCTGCTCCTTCATTGCTATTAAACCATATTTGACCGCCATGCAGCTCAATTAGCTGCTTGGAGATAGCAAGACCCAGCCCCGTACCATTAATTTGATTATTAACCTGATAAAATTTCGTGAAAATGTTTTTTTGCTTCTCTAACGGTATGCCGATGCCATTGTCGCAAACCTCCAGCTTTAAATGATCATCGTCGGAGGATGCGCGAATCGTAATTTGCCCTTGCTGTGGCGTAAATTTCACCGAATTGGACAGCAAATTCAGCAATATTTGCAAAATCCGTTCCCGATCCGCCTGAATAATCATATCCGCCGTCTCTTCGATTTCGATTGCCAAGTTGATTTTCTTCTTATTGACCAGCGATTGAACGATGCGCGCGGCCTCGCGAATTAAATCATTAAAATCAACAACCTTATAGCAGAGCTCAAATTTCCCATTTTCCATCTTGGCAAAATCAAGCAGCTCATTTACCTGGTTCAATAAACGCTCAATGGACCGGCCTGCCGTATCGAGCAAATCATGCTGCGCATCGTTTAATTGCCCAAGGAGCCCTTTGCCCAATATATCGACGGTCCCCTTGATTGCAGTGATTGGCGTTCTCAGTTCATGGGACAGCGTTGCAATGAAATCGTTTTTGAGCTCGTTTAAGTATTCCAGCTCCTTAACAAGCCCCTCCAGCTTAAAATTCGCCTGCTGCAGCTCCATCGAGCGTTCACTTACTGCCTGATCCAAATGCTCCGTATGCAGCGCATTAGACAAAGCTGTAGCTGTTACATCGGCAATAGAATGGCAAAACTCTATTTTGCCCTCCTCGTACTCTGTAGGCTTATGAATGGATGGAATCGCAATAATACCAAATACGCTGCCCTTTGCCACTAGCGGAATAGCGAGCAAGCTTTTAATTCCGAACATCTCACATGCTTTATGATTAGGGCGCTCGTCCGCATAAACGTCTGGAATGAAGATCGCCCGTTTGTGCATAATGACCTCGTAAAACAGCTTGTCATTGTCGATGCTTAGCTTGATTACATCACGATGCTTCCCTCGCCAGTCCTCTTCCTTTACATTCAGAGAAGACAGATGGAAAGGCTCGACCGTCCGATCCTTCTCATTAAACAAATGAATGGCAACATCATCCGAGCCGCTGGCACGCTGCATATAATAAAAGCAGGTTTTTAATACTTCACGGACGGACAGCGACTTGGACAGCGATTTCGTTGCATCCAGCAGCAATTGCTGCTTCTCCAGCAGCTCTTGCGACTGCTCGAACATTTGCAAATTGCGAATCGCTACGCTTGCCATATTGACGAATGCTTCTGTTACGTCCATCTGCTCCTGTGTTAAATTCATTGGCTTGCCAAAGTCATGGACGAACACAAGTCCGAATATTTTATCATCGACAATAACCGGAATCCCCAAAATCGACTTGATGCTCAGCAGATTCTTTTTCGTATCGTCAATGCGATTGTCTTTGCTCGTATCAGGAATATAGCCAATCGTACGATTTTCCATAATATCGTGTACGAATGCATCCTCCGATGGATCAATAATTAGCTCGGTTATATCAACGGGCATTTTGTTGCCTTTGTAGCCCTTGTACGTTCCATTTGGCTGCTTTAGAAAAAAGCCAACAAGGTCGGCCTGAGTAATTTCACTTGCTATTGCATCAACGAACACTTGCAAAATTTCAGACTGCTCATATTGCGAATTGATAATTTTGGTCATATGAAAAAGCTTCTTGAAGCTCTTTAATTCCATCACTTCACATCATCCATTCATCGTAGATTAATTCACTGTTATTTGGTGCCTGCCGCCTCGTTTCGAGCCTAATAATGCAGAGTCCGCTTGCGATATCATCTGATGAAGGGTACTGGAGTCTAAGCTGTGAGATACTCCGATGCTGACGGAAACCTGAATCTGCTTTTGGGAACAATGGCCGACCTGCATTTGATCCACGGCGGCAATAATGGCTTCTGCCGCCACGAGCGCTGCCTCCCTATCCTGCAATATAACGAGAAACTCGTCTCCCCCATAACGGAAAGACACATGCACATAAGGGGTAAGCACCTGAAAAAGGATGTTTCCAATGTCGCGAAGCGTCTGGTCGCCAATCATATGACCGAAAGTATCGTTAATTGTTTTAAAATTATCCATGTCAATCATCAGAACGGACTCAAAATGCCTTTCTCCGTCTTTAATTTGCTGGGCTACGACTTCCAAATATGTACGATTGTAAAGTCCCGTTAGCGCGTCCACATAAGCTAGCTCTGCAAGCTGCTCATTATCCTTTTTCAAGCTCGACAGCTTCATTTTTTGCTGCAAGGCAATCGACACCTTCATCTCGAGCAAATCGAGATCATAAGGCTTGGTTAAATAATCAAAGGCGCCAAGCTGAAGCCCTTCCAGCATCGCCTTCTTCTGTACATTGGCAGATAGAAAAATGATTGGCACGTCAAAATCATCTTTGTCCAGCCAGCGTTTATAAACCTCAAATCCTGACAAATCCGGCATCATCACATCCAGTAAAATCAAGTCCGGCGCAACAGCGTCAATCATTTCCACCGCCTGTCTGCCATTCTCGGCTACATAAATATCATAATTCAGCGATGTCAAGAAAACACGGAGTATATGGATGTTGTGAGGCTCATCGTCGACAATAAAAACCCTCTTGCGCATATATGTCCCCAACCCTCTTCACTATAAAATCACTCATCCCAAACCAATCTGTCCATAATCATATGATCATCAAGCATTTGCAGAAATGCTTTTACAAGCCGCTCGTCAAACTGCTTCCCTCCGTTGATTTCCAGTTGCCTCCGAACCTCGAAGACAGGAAGGGAATGCCGATATACTCTCGTAGAGGTCATCGCGTCGAAGGCGTCTGCCAAGCTGACAATACGCACGAGCAAAGGAATTTCATCCCCGCTGAGACCGTCCGGATAGCCTTTGCCATCAATTCGCTCATGATGCCAGCGTACGACAGGCAATATTTTCTGAACATCAGGCAAATCCTTGAGCAGCTCGTATCCAATTGCAGGGTGCTGTTTTATAACCGAAAATTCATCCTCCGTCAGTCGATCAGGCTTAAGCAGTATCGAGTCCGGTATGGCGATTTTTCCAATGTCATGCAGCAGGGCCGATATTTTGAGCTGCTCCAATTGCTCAGCATCAACGCCTACTTTGGCGCCCAACAAAGAAGCGTAGAAGGCCACATTATAACAATGATTAAGCGTAAAACCATCCTTCATCCGCAAGGTGTTGACCAAATTCTCGTAGGATTGCTGCTTCAACACCTGCTTGCGAAAATAAATTTTCTCGATTAACTGTTCCATTTGCATTGTAACCATCTTACAGATATGAAGCTGCTCGTCTGTCAATTGGACCTCAGAACGGAAGCATAATAAAATCGTGCCATAGACAGAGCGGTTGAGGTGAAAGGTATATAGCGATTGGAAAGTTGTCATAGACAGGAGTTTAATCGCAGGTTTTGCGCTGCTCATCTTTATACAGAGGCGCATGCCCGAGGACATGTCTGAAAATAAATCGGTGTCTATCGCCATTTGCTGCAAAAGCTTCAGATCCGTTTGATTGATTTTGAAAGAATATGGTATAAGCTCATTTCGCCCATTATCGTGCGGCAGCAACAAACAAATATGCTGGCAACCGATCAATGTCTCCAGGTATTGTCCTAACAACCCAATAGAATCCAAGATCGAATCAGAGTTAATCACACTTTTGAAAAATACTGAATTTTGCATTCAAATACCTCGGATTCTTATTCGTCAAGTCTCAAATACTGGTTAAGTATGTTTCTACACGATTTGGTTAAATCCTCTTCTTATGGATTTATTACCAAAAAAATACTTCTTGGTTATTAGTGGGGAGCCTGATGATTCATAGCAATACCATAGCATACCTAGGTTTAGTCGTACTAGTGCTAAAGACACCGTTTTTCAAAAAAATTTTACTGAAAAGTCCACGCAATATAAGAAAAAGCCTGGCTCCCCCATTACGGGGCACCAGACTGCTTAAACCATGGAGACATTTTTCACATAGTCTGTTAACGCAGCTTGCGATCCAGTAAAAATGGACCAAAGGGTAAGAAAGCAGCAAGAACTGCCAAAAAAGAATGAAAGAAGGACAATTGCTTCACGAAAAAAGCATTGGCTATTCCGATGAGATAGATAATAAACAGCACGCCATGCAGCATCCCTGTAATCGAAACCGCTTCATCAATGCCTGCGCCGTACTTCAGCGGCATGGCAATAAACAGCAGCACCAAAAACGAAATTCCTTCCGTAATGCCGAACAGGCGCAGCCGGCCCATCGCTGTTTTCAACGTATAGGTTGACATCTGTGTTACCTCCTGACGAAATGATCTGCAAACACCTCCTAATCATACCAGCATGATGGGCAAAATACGCAATCATACTTTGAACAAGTTGTGAATCTACTCCCTGCGCTCCTCGCGCAAGGGCCTCGCATCTAGCGGAATCGCCTGCTTGTCAGTATCAATGAAATAAGCCTCGAAGGAGCCCGCATAGCGAAAAACCGTACCGATAAGCGGATTGTTCACCTGAACCGAGATCCGGTATTTATCCAGAGCATCGTCATACCATTCCATCACATCGGCTTCGCCCGTCAACCATCTAGGAAAGCGGAATTGCAAGAAACGCTCATAGAAGCGCTGCTGGCCGGAGCGAATGCGAATGCCTCCACCCGGTACGGCGGAAATATTAAGCTCTACAGCCAGATGCTGCTTCGTCCCCAGATAATCGACAATCTTTTCACGTTTTCGACTATAAATCATCGTAGCGTCGAATCTTCGTATTTTTTGCGGAAATTTGAAGGTTCTGATCCAGGTCACCGTTTCCCGGCCAAATTGATCTGAATAGGCATAATTCCCAATCGTAAATGGAATTTGACTGCCACCCTGCGGGAACATGATATGGCGCCAGTTGCCAATGTAAAGCGGGATGGCAACGCGCTTGCTATACCAAATTTCTTCCATGACGCCTTCTCCGATCGAAGCTATACCATCTGTACTGCTGAAGCCAAACCGTTCTTGAATGCGCGGGTGTAGCTTTGCAAAATCTGCTCCTAAAGCCTGTTCATAAATGGATGCCATCGTAAATGTCCCCCTTCTATTCGTGAGCCTTCATTTTTGGTCTGCGCAAGCAGCGTGACGCATTGGGCAAACCCTTGCATGTCCAGCGCGCGACTAAGCACAGTCCCATCATCGGAATCGTTATCGTAGCCGGATTATACGCGGCTTGCAGCAGCTCCGGGTTGTTTAATAAAGCGATGGCAGGCAAGAGCAGAAGCAGCAACAGCTGCAAACGGTACATCATTGAAGAACGGTGAAAGACGACGAAGATAACGGCCAGCGCTGCTTCAAAAAGACCGAGCAGTACAAGCGCTTGCTGCTCCCAGCCTGAAAATAGCCCCGAGGCATGCAGCTGCTCAAGCTCCCCCGTCTCCGGGTAAAGCAGCTTGGGGACGATGCCCTGATAAAGCCATAATAAAGCGAGCAGCATAAGGCTAACATAATGAATGAGCGCCCGCTGTATCGTTGCCGCAGGTGGAATATGCTGCTCCAGCCAGATTTTGAGCACATCGAAGCTCCATGCCGTTGCCCACCCGAATAGCGGTCGAAATAGGAGCCGATCGAAAGCTTTGCCGGCTGCCCCAAAGCGTGTTTTATAATCATAGCGGGTGAGAAAAATAACGTCTTCTCCGCGCTCGGTATACTGCCAGTAGCCTCTCCCCTTGCTGATGAGCGACAGCTTCTGCTCGGAGCTGAAGGAGAGGGTAGAAAGACGGGTAGGCTCCCCCCCTTTTTCCAGCCACCCCGCGCGAGTCGCCCCTGTGCCTGCTATTGCAAGTCCAAAGCCGATGCGTGTCTGGTAATGAAACCTCTGAATTTCCTCTTCCGTGTGGCGGGGCAAATATTCAATAGCTGTAAAGCGCAAATCCCACTGTACATGCTTGCTCGGAATTTGTGTGTAATTCCAGAGTGTATCCAGATCGGTACGAATTGCTGCTTCGACATAAATCGACCTATCTTTCCGCTTCCTTGACATAGGGAAATGCCTCCTCTCTTTCTTCTATTAAAAGGATGGCTTGATTTGGGTTTGGAAGCAGGCAATATTCAACTCGTCCAAACCAGCCATAACGCTTAGCGGCAATCCAATCGTAAATCCTATTTCTTAATAGCGCGGGAACGAGCATTAAACCATATAATAGCGGCCATAGTCCATTTAATCGACGCAGGACGCGAAGTGCTGCTTCTGATTTTGTATAGATACGACCACCCTCAATCATGACAAAGGTATCCGGGTCGCTTGTTGACAGAGAGTGAGCCTGAAGCACATATTGTCCGGCAGGTGATTGCAGCGAAGCAAAGCGGAAGTAGGCTGCCTGATCACGCGCAATAACAAATTTCGTGATATTGCTGCATAGCTGGCATTGTCCGTCAACGAGCAGCAGAGCCTGCCTTGGCTGTTGTTTGTTAGAAGCGTGCATCATATCCCTCCGTTCTTCCTTCATTGTAGAGGGAGAAGCGAAATTTGATCAGGGCTAACTTTTGTAGCGGGTATACGAAAAAGGGTACTACGATGTGTAGTACCCTCAGCTTGTCTATGCAGCTATTCCTTATTTTCCTCCAGGCCAGCGGTCAGCCCTTTGCGCCTTACCTTCTCAACGGCTTCCTTGCGGCTGCGGACGCCTAGCTTCTTGAGCATTTTATTCACTTGATTTTTCAGCGTGCTTTCCGCCTTATACAGCTTCTGTTCGATTTGCGTTTGCGTGTACCCCTGCTCAATCAGCTCGAATACTTCCCGCTCTGCCAAGGTTAAATCCTTTAGCTGCTCCTCACGCTTTAATCTGGCAAATTCCTTCAGCAGAGCTTCCATTGGCGCAGGGTGGTGATAAGCGCTGCGAATCGCTTCTGGAAGCTGGCGAAAATTTGTCTTTTCAATATAATTGATAGCGCCGGCGGTGAACGCCTGAGTCATCACTTCCTCCTCGCTCATCGAGGTCAGCATGATGATTTTGGCTGCGTGGATACGATGCATCTCTACAGCTGTATATATCCCATTTTGCTGTTGGTCAGCTAACTGAATATCAAGCAATGCGACATCAAAAGACAACGTTCGAGCAAGGCTCAGCGCTTCCTCCGCCGTTGAAGCCGCTCCAACTACAAGCAAATCCGCCTCCTTGTTCAAAAAAAGCGTCATCGCCTTCACCCAATCGGGATCATCCTCTACGAGCAGCACCCGTATGTGGCTCATCCAATTCCCTCCTTGATTTCCAACACTTTGCGGGCGGGAACATGAAGGAGCACGTCTGTTCCTTTGCCAACAACGCTGGACAGCTTGATCGTCCAAGCACTCTGCTGTACGACATTATATACATAAGCAAGCCCTAATCCAAAGTTGCGGCTGCGATTTTTCGTGCTATAAAAAGGCTCCAGCGCTTGCTTTAGCTGCTCCTCATTCATCCCTCTGCCCGTATCGCTCACAAGGAGACGCACTGCTCTTTTATGCCAGCTTATCGTTACGTTTACTTCGCCAGCCTCCCCTTCCGGGATCGCTTCGATTGCATTTTGCACCAAATTATTCAGCGCTTCCAGCAAATGGAGCGAATCACACAGCACCGTGGGCCTGCAAAGCAGATGCAGCTTGAGCTGAATGGGCCTGCCTTCGAGCGGCTGCTGCTGCAAGCAGCGCTCTGCCAGCTCGTCCAAACGAATAGGCTGCTCGCGGAGCACAATGCTGCGGGTCTGACTGTGAATGCTCGTCACCATCGCCAGCATATGGCTGGATGCCGTTTCAATGATGCGCAGCTGCTCGGCTGCTTCTGGCGACCCAGCAGACAGCTCGCTTTTTAAATTTTCCGTGCTGATCGCAATTTTTCCGATTTCATTCTTAATCGTATGATTAAGTATCGTCGTCCCGGAGCTGACCGCCTTGCGAGTGCTTTCCCATTGATCGCGCTCGAAACGCAGCTTAACGCCGAGCACGCCATAAGCAAATGTGCACAGTACAGCTACCGTAAGCGAATAAAAGATGAAAAGCGATATATATCGAAAATAATCGAAGGCAGGCGAGATAACGTTCGCTACATTAATAAGAATAAGCACCGCTAGCAGCGTCGGTACCATAATAAGGGCAATTATAAAGCGATTGCGCTTTCGGCGGCTGTTATCCTCACTCCAAAGCGAGAAAAGCAGCAAATAGCAGGAGGCTAAATAATAGGGAGCTGTCCAAGCTAGCAGAATTCGGTAGTCCAGCTCCAGTCTTGGTGCAACCGGCGTAATGCACAGCATGACAGCTGCCGGAAGCAGCAGCAGTCCTTTAAGCAGCAGACGCACCCTAGCATTTGCCACTTTATCGGAATAGACCATGCTAAACACCAATACGCCATAAGGCGTAATCGTGTGATTCATCAATTGAACGAGCTGAGCTAAAATATTCATTTCTGCTGCGGCCAGCGTATCTGCAAGCCCGCCTATAGACGCAAAGCCAAGAAAAAAAGCGGCCCAGCGATTCGATTCGCTCCGTGGATTTGTTAACAGCAGCAGTAAGGCAGCTGCAAGCAGCGCTGCAAAATAATAAAGCATATGGTATCCTTCCCCAATATAACGTGTGATCGCTTTATTTTACCATATTTCAGCGGCTCAGGCCGTATTTTCAAACCTGCGGTGTTATTTTAGGGCTGCTCTCCCTTGCCCTGCTCCCGAGCTTAACTGTAAAAACCGCAATAACGAATATAAGTGCGCTTAAGCTGTAAACAAGAGGCAGCGTCCATGCTGCCATTAATACGCCGGATAGCGACATTCCAATGACCATCATGCCAGTAAACATGGGCGTAATCGTGCCTCCGACCCGACCGATGAAGGCAGCATCGGTGTTTTGAATAATAATGGTGCTAATGCCCGCCTGTATAAGCGGAACACAGAAGCCGCCGAGCATGAGCAGCGCCAAAGTTAGCGGAATGCTCTCCGACCAGCCGGTGCCCAGCGTAGCCAATGCACTTGCCGATAGGCCGAATAGGAGCAGCCTGCGCGGACCTGCCTTTTTTCCGATTGACATCACCACCCCACCGCCAACTAGCATAGCTGCCCCGCTAACGACCAATAAATATTGTAAAAACGACTTATCCTGGCCTAAATTATCAATGGCAATAAACAAAGCTAACGGCTGGGTAAGCCCGGAAGCGAGGCCCGTTGCCGCGAACGTAAAACCCAAGGAACGCAGCGCATGCTGTCCCCAAACATAATGAAGTCCCTCCGCAAGCTCCCGTCTGAAGCTTGCTGTCTGCGGTGTGCGCTCAAGCTTCGCATCTCGCGGCAGCAGCAGCAATATAGCTGCTGCGCCACAAAATAGTATAGCCGCAGCAACAATAGCTATCTCAATGCCATAATGCTGATACACAAATGCCCCGAGCAGCGGGCCAATGATCATAAACACAGCCATTATCGTTTGATACATCCCCATCATCGCTTGCAGCTGATCCTCTGGCACATGCTGCTTGAACAGCTTCATGCCTGAGGGCTGGGAAAACTGTGAAAGCACGGCCGAAACCAGCGTCGTCAGCAGCAGCCCTTGCCATGAGCCGCTAAGCAACGCAAGCCATACCCCGAGGACGGAAACAGCGGATAACAAATCGCAGCCTATCATCGTCCGTTTGGGCTTCCAACGGTCTGCAAACGTACCGCCAATAATAGCAAATACAAAAATCGGCGCAAACTCTGCCACTGAAATAAGCGATATAGCTGAAGGATCATTGCTCGTAACCTCCGTCACATACAGCAGGATCGCAAAGTTCCTAATCCAAATCCCCAATTGGAGCAAAATTCTGGACAGGATGATCGTACGAAAAAAACGATTGCTAAACATTTTCGCAACTCCTCTAGTTATAAAATAGACAAAATATATATATGTTTGCCTTATATTTAGACATAATATTATTTTGTTTGGTCATAGTCAATACTTTTATTATGCCTGTCCACCCTCTTCGCTCTATACATGACCGCAAAATGCAAAAAACTGCCGCTATGACCGGATCGGTCACAGCGGCAGTTTGCCGTAGCGAAGCTATAGGATTAGCACAAAGCCATAGCTTGTGGTAAACCTCGATTATTGTCCGCGCAGCGAGACGCGGAAACGATAGTCGCGATTGGCAGGAAGCGTATATTCCGGATGAACCCGTGCTCCCCAGCTGTCATCTCCGCCAACACCCATTTGGCGATAGTTCACGCGAACGACGGTTTTATCGCTCACAGGCAGCTTGTAAGGATGATCATGCGCTTCCAGCTCTTCGGCTGTATAAGGCAGCACATTTAATTCAAAGCGCGGCTCGCCGTGAAGCGATATGCCGCTGCCGCTCGTATCCGTTACAGCTGCAAAGCGCACTTCGGTTTTGTTGCCGCATTCCTGCGGACGGATGTAAGGAACGAGTTGATCCTTCACCTTGCCGCCGAAACGGCCAAGACGCACACTCGTTTGACGGTCCCAATACGATTCATGAGGTCCATTGCCGTACCAAGCAATGGAATCAAATGCTTCATTCATCGTGAAGAGCAGACCGATTTCCGGTATTTCAGGCAGGCCTTCACCAGGCTGCAGCAGCAGCTCAGCTTCAATCAGCCCATCGCCATAAATCGTATAAGCTAGCTCGCAGCGCGTCTCAGCAGCAGCGCTTAAGCGGTATTGCGATTTCACCCTCACGCGATCTCCAAGCGCTTCCCAGCTAAAGCGGATTAATTGGCGCTCCTTTGAAGCTGCCTGCCAAGGCGCGCAGCGCTCGACATGCCCATTCCCACGGTCATTATCAGTATACGCGCGCCAGAAATTCGGGATAATCGGCGAGGACAATAGCTCAGAGCCGCCAATTCGATAAGACTCCAGCTCGCCGCTTACCTGATTAAAGCGAATATCAAAGCCTTCGCCTGTTAATAAAAGGGCTCCATTAGACACGGCTTCAACCGCTATTGCATCAAACTGCGGCGATGCTAGCTCTACTGCAACTGGCGATACAGGCAGTGCAGGCGCAATAAATTGACCGAAGGCCACCTCATGCCCTTGCTCCGCCCATGGCGTAGCTTCCTTAAGGAACGCTCTTATTGTAAGTGTAATTTCCTCATTCAGGCCTGCTTCTGTTGGCATTTGGAATGGAACGGCCAGCTCGGCAGAGCCGCCCGCTGCGATATCTACAGTCAGCACGCCTTTTTGCATAATAATTCCATTGCTGTTAAGCTTCCAGTGAAGCTCATACGCATCCAGCGATATGAACAGATTTTTATTATCGACTTGTACCGTTCCAGCTTCCCAGTTAGGACTATGAATTTTAATATTTTGGTAGCAGGCCTTCACTTCATGCAGCTTAGGGGATACGGTGCGATCAGCAAAAATCAAGCCATTGCCGCAGAAGTTGCCATCGTTCGGACTATCGCCAAAGTCGCCGCCGTAGGCCATGTAAGTAATGCCATCCGGCGTTTGCGTACGAATAGCCTGATCGATCCAATCCCAGATGAAAGCGCCTTGAAGAATCGGATATTTGTCAAACAGCTCCCAGTATTTATGCAGGCCGCCGCAGGAATTGCCCATTGCATGGCTGTATTCGCAAATAATAAACGGCTTTTGCGGATTATTTTTGGCATAGGCTTCTACACCTTCTGGACTTGTGTACATATGGCTCTCAATATCCGAAGCCGCTTCGCTTTCGCGGCAATGGAACACGCCCTCGTAATGCACAATACGGGACGGATCTGCCTGGCGGAAATAATCGGCCATTTTCAGGAAATTATCCCCACCGAACGATTCATTGCCGAGCGACCAAATAACGATAGATGGATGGTTTTTATCGCGTTCAAGCATCGAGCGGCTGCGGTCGAGCACATTTGCCGTCCATTCCGGGAAGTTGCCGGGTACGGCGTCTCCAACCTCTTTTTGCCCATAGGTCCATGAGCCATGCGTTTCAAGATTGACTTCATCAATGACATAAAGCCCATATTCATCACACAGATCATACCACAGCGGATGATTCGGATAATGCGAAGTTCGTACGGCATTGATATTATGAGCTTTCATCAGCTTAATATCGGTAACCATATCCTCATAGCTGAGAGCACGCCCTGTGTCACAAGAAAACTCATGGCGATTGACGCCTTTGAAAAGAATGCGCTGACCGTTGATTTGCATCAACCCGTCTTTAATTTCAAACGTGCGGAAGCCGACCTTGCAGCTAACGGCTTCTGTCAAAATGCCCTCTGCATCTTTCAGTGACAGCACAAGCGTGTACAAATTCGGCTCCTCTGCGCTCCATTTAAGCGGCTGTGCAAGCTTTGAGTTTAACGATAATGCCGCGACCGTCTCGCCTTGCTCCTGACGAATTGCATTGCCGCTAAGTGGCTGCTGCCATACCGGCTCGCCGGAAGCCGTGTACAGCATCGCCTCAACTGACGTTTGCTGCTCGGATGCTTCCTCCTCGAAACGAACCTTCACCTCTACCGTCAGCTCGCCATCCTCATAATTTGCATCGAGCGCCGCCTTGGCGAAGAAGTCATAAATATGAACCTGAGGCGCTGTATACAAATATACCTCGCGGAAAATCCCGCTCATCCGCCAAAAATCTTGATCCTCCAGCCAGCTTGCGTCGCACCAACGGTAAACCTCCACCGCCAGCTTGTTTTCACCCTCTTGCAAATAAGGCGTCAAATCAAAATCTGCTGGCGTAAACGTATCCTCGCTATAGCCGACAAGTTCGCCGTTTACCCAAACGTAGAAGGCAGACTCTACACCTTGGAAGCTGATAAACACAGGCTGTCCATCCCAGCCCTTGGGAACGGTAAAGGTCGTGGCATAGGAGCCAACCGGATTATATTTAACAGGCGCGAAAGGCGGCTTAATGTCCTCCTTGCCCACCCATGGATAAGTAACGTTCGTATATTGCGGGTAATCATACCCTTGAAGCTGCCAGTGGCTCGGTACGGGAATCGTCGCCCACTCCGAGCAGTCATAGTCCAATTTATAAAAATCAGCGATGCGAGCTTCCGCATTTTCCGCAAAGGCAAACTTCCAGTCTCCATTCAGTGAAACGTAACGCTCGGAGCCTGCACGGTCACCTTGAAGCGCTTCCTTGACGCTTGTATAAGAAATACGGGTTGCATGTGCATCGAGCCGATTAAGCTGAAATATAGTTGGGTTGTTATTCCACTCTGGATATCCATTAGCTGGAGCCTGATAAGTAAATTTGCGTTTTGACAATGAAGGCACCTCTTTCAACTCTGTATAAGTTTAGTTATAATATTCACATTATAAAAGCTAGAAAAGTAAAGATCATTAAACTATTTTCGTATTTTAGTTAAAGATTTGAACATCAGCTACTTAGAAGGGATGCTTCCCATGAATGAAATTATTTATACGACGCTGACGACAACGGATTATCAGCTGCCTGTCTATGTGACCGGTGTTGGACATTGGGACCATCAGGAAGGCATTCGTCGCCCGGAGGGCTTTCCCGAATACCAGTGGACGCAGGTCGTCTCCGGCGAAGGCGAGCTTATTATTGAGCAGGAGCGTTTTCTGGTGAAGCAGGGCGACGGCTTTCTCCTTCCTCCGCGGCTTACCCACAGCTATTATTCAGTAAAGGAGCCTTGGGAAGCCTACTGGTTTACCTATGACGGACCGCTCGCGGAATCGTTGAATCAGCTGGCAGGCTTGACCCGCCCTGGCATCTATACCATTAACGATGATCGTGCTGTATTGGAGATGATGAGCGATATGCTTCGCCTTATGCGTGAGAAGCAGCCGGGTCTTGGTATGCTCGGCTCCAAGCAAATTTACAGCGTTCTACTTGGACTGCGCCAGCAGCTTGCTGAAGGCAGTCTTGCGACGCAGCAAATGAATGAGCGGCTTCATCCGGTGCTGCGTTACATCGAGGCGAATTTGCATCGTCCGATCACATTGCCTGAGCTTGCGAAGCTGCTTCATGTCACGCCCCAGCATCTATGTCTGCTTTTCAAAAAAACGTTCAAGCTGCGTCCCATGGAATATGTGAATAAGGAGCGAATCAATAAAGGCAAGGAGCTGCTCATACGCGGCGGAGGTATGAAGCTGTATGACATCGCCCGCCAGGTCGGCTTTGAAAATCCAACGTATTTCAATACGCTGTTCAAAGCTTATGTGGGCTGTACGCCTGGCGAATTCAAGCAGATGCACGGCTTTAAATAACGGCTACCAGATAAGGAGTACCATCCGTGATAACAAAAAGATTTTATTATGCAGCAGCCGTTCTCCTCACGATGGCGCTTGGCTTCAGCTCGCGGCATTTCGCCAGCCAGCTGCCTGCGTTTATTGTTGCCCATTTTGGCGATATGCTATGGGCAAGCATGGTTTACTTTGGTTTCCGCATGCTGCAAGCCGGGCGTCCTTTGCTCCTTTCTCTCCTATGCAGCACAGTCTTCAGCTTTGGCATTGAATTCAGCCAGCTTTATCAGGCTGATTGGATTAGGGATGTCCGGCATACGACGCTAGGCGGCCTTGTGTTAGGACAAGGCTTCAGCGGCATTGATCTAGCCAGATATAGCTTCGGACTGCTGCTGGCCTATGCTCTGGACCAATGGTTAAGCAAGAGAAGCGGAGTCCAATCAAGGTAATTGCCGCTTCATAAAAAAACGCTGCATCGCTCTTCAATCAGAGCAATGCAGCCGTATCCGTGTCCATATGTATGCGGGAATACGCCGCATTCGTCATTTTCAGCCAGTGCGTGCTTCGCCCGGCGAGGTACTTGCTCTCGCTTCTTTTTCCAGCCATGCCCTCCAGCTCATAATCCGCAATCCGCTCCCATAGCTCGGTGCCACACCCTGTTACGAAGGGAAGCTTCATAAAAAATCCATTATCCTCAAGCAGCTCATACAGCAGCTTTTTCCGTTCCAGCAGCGGCCTGCTGCGCAGGTCGACCCCGTCATAATAAAGTAAATCAAACACATAATAACGAACGGGCCACTTTATAGCGCCTTCGCGAATTCGCGCTTCCTTCGTCAGCTTGTAACGGTCAATTAGCGGGGCAAATTCATGCCGTCCAGTGGCCGGATTCATATAAGAAAGCTCGCCATCCAGCATGATATCCACGGGTCGAGATAGCGGCAGCCTGAGCAGCTCCGGATACTGCCGGGTCACCTCGTAACCATGCTTAGTAAACAAACGCGTTTTTCTATCCATAAAAGAAAGCAGCAGGCGCTGCCCATCAATGAGCGGCTCAAACAGAAATTGCTCGTTATCAAAAGGCTGATCACATGCCGTCATCAGCATCGGTCGCTTAAACATGCCGTCTCCCCCTTGCTGTCCTATCATTTTAGCATGGAAAGCGCTAGCTGAACGGCGGTAAATTCAGGGGAATTTAGTGAATATTCCAATACATTCCTCCACATAATAGCAGTACGCCAGCGCTTGGTTTCTTCTAAAATGCTGACGCTCAATACTTGAGGAGGTTACCCTTATGACTAGAGGTTCAAATCAGCTCGTTGTGCCACAGGCTCGTGCAGCGCTGGAGCAAATGAAGTTTGAGGTTGCGCAGGAGCTTGGCATTCAATTGCCGCAGGATGGTTATTATGGTCATATGACGACGCGTGATATGGGCTCCATCGGAGGGTACATTACACGCCGTCTTATTCAAATGGCAGAGCAGCAGCTCTCTGGGCGCTGATTGCATGAAACCAAAGCAGCCAGACACGCGAACAATAACTTGCTTTTTTACAAGCTATGTGTTCTCTTGCCTGGCTGTTTCTATTCCGATGGTCGTTATCTCTGCTTTAAAAACCGCTCCCAGCCCTCCGTCGCATTGTCTCTGGCCCACTTCAGATGCGTTTGGTCGCTGTATTTGCGGTAAGCGCATTCAACTACAAAAATAAGATCCAAATACAAATCATACAGCCCCCGTCGTATTCGCTCCTCAGCTGTAAGCGCCCCACGACCATAGCCCCGCAAAAATGCCTCCGACAAGTTAAAGTGGCTAAAATAATGCTCCATTAATGGATCGCCCCACATCGCCCGTTCAAAGTCGATAATGCCGCAAATTTGCTGCTCCTTCACAAAAATATTGCCATCCCACAAATCCCAGTGCAGCAGATGGGGTCTGGTCACAGCTTGCAAATGAGGCAAGCGGTCTTTGACCTCCTGTTCAATCACATAACGCTCTGCGGGCAGCGCGACTCCTGAATCGGTTGCATCATCAAGTACGCCTTGCAGCATCGACCAAAAAGCATCCGGCCAGCTTGCGAACGACTCGTTCAGCGGATAATAGCCGAACCTCTCCCCCATTAATTCGTTCAGACAGGCATTGTACTGACCCAGCTGAAACTCAATTTGCTCGCGCTCCTCTTGGGTAAAGCTTTCCTTGACCTTATTATATGGCTCGCCTTCCAGCCGCTGCATCACAAAATAATCAGTGGGGACAAGCAACCTAGATTGGTCGTACGCGTACACCTCAGGAACGGGTAAACGGTGATCCCGAGACACGAGCCTCATAACCTCCACCTCGGTGTTCATCATATCCTGCTCATAGCGCATCAGTGCCCCAACCGCTGTAGGTGCTACCTTTATAACTGATCGGATTCCGTCTTTAAGTGTCAGCTCATATGCCGTATTCGCCCAGCCATCGGTAAGCTCGCGCGAATGCGCAAGCTCCCTGCCGAAATGATGCTGGGCTATCTGTGCCAACTGCTGCGTGCTTAGCTTTAGCTTGATTTCATTGTCCATGAATATCCCTCATTTATATAGGATAACAACAACACTGCCGTGTTAATGATCGCATCTGCATGCGTCCGTTCCATTGCATGCGAGGCATGCACGCCTGGACCAATGAGAGCAGCCCGAATATTGCTGCCTCCGCGCAGCGCAGCCGATGCATCCGAGCCATATTGCGGATAAATATCGACCGCATAGGAGATGCCTGATGCCTTTGCCAGCTCAATTAGCTTTGAGGTCATCTCATAATCATAAGGGCCGGAGGAATCTTTGGCGCAAATGGATACATCACGCTCGCTAGCCGATAAGTCATCACCTAGAGCGCCCATATCAATCGCAATTAGCTCCGTCACATCTGGCGGCATATAGGCATTACCATGTCCAACCTCTTCATAAGTGGAAAAGATCAGCTTAATCGTACGCTCTGGACGTCTCCCCTCGCGTGCGAACCACTCCAGCAATCCAAATAAGGCAGCGACGCTAGCTTTATCGTCCAAATGCCGCGATTTTACCCAGCTATTGTCCATTATTTTTGTGCGCGGGTCCCAGGAAATAATATCGCCAACCTCAATGCCAAGCTGCTTCGTCTGCTCTTTGGACGTCGTATCCGCATCCAGACGAATTTCCATATTTTCCTCGCTGCGCTTCCAATCCCTTGCCTCAGGGTACACATGAACGGATGTTTTCGTCGACAGCACGGTTCCTTCATACTGGCGGCCATCGCGCGTATGGACGAGGCAATATTCGCCTTCTACCGTGTGCATGGCATAACCGCCAATAGGCGTAAAACGCAGCATGCCATTTGGTTTGATCGCGCGCACCATGGCCCCCAGTGTATCGACATGCGCAGTTAAAGCAAGCGTGCCAGCTGTCGATGCCCCTGTTCCCGGAATCGTAATGATTCCATTGCCCTTCGGCGTCAGCTCCAGCTCAAAGCCATGCTTGCCTGCTTCCTCCTCCAGCAATTTCATAATCGCCATGCAATAGCCGCTAGGGCTTGGTGTTTGAAGCAAGCGATTTAAAAAATCCAGTATGTATTCGCGGTTAAGTTGTTTTTGCAATAGGTTAGTCAATGTCATTCTCCTCTTTCTATCTATTTTTATTGTATGATTAAGTATAGGCAATTTCTTATATGGTTGAGAAGCGAATTTATTTTTGACTCATCTCAAAATAGGCTATAAACTTAGCTGTCAGCATCTGAAGTCAGGAGATTGGAAAGATATGAAGCGAAAAATACGGATTTTCCTTATATGGCTTAGCATTGCCGCCTCAACTGGGGTGCTTACAGGAGCTTCTTCTGCGCTGCTGCTAGCGCTGTTGGAGGCTGCAACGAATCAGCGCTTGACGCATCCGTGGCTGCTTTGGCTCCTTCCGCTAGGCGGAGCTATGGTCAGCTACATCTATATGAAGCATGGCAGGGATGCCGGCAAAGGGAACAACCTCGTACTGGAGCAGCTGCATGCGGAGGAGGGCGCAGTTCCGCTGCGCATGGCGCCCCTCGTCCTATTCGGCACGATGATTACTCACTTATTCGGCGGATCTGCCGGACGTGAAGGGACTGCCGTACAGATGGGTGGAAGTCTCGCCAGCTACATTGGACGCCTTTGCAAGCTTGGCGGAATAGAGCGGAAAATGCTGCTCATCTGCGGCATTAGCGGCGGGTTCGGCTCTGTCTTCGGCACCCCGCTCGCTGGCGCCATATTCAGCCTGGAGCTGCTCGCAATTGGTCTCGTCCCCTACTGGCTGCTGCTGCCCGCTTTGGCGGCAGGCTTTACTGGACATGCCGTAGCCCTGGGGCTAGGTACGCATCATAGCCATTATGCAATTGGCAGCCTGCCAAGCTTTAATATGCACCTGCTGCTCTCGATTTTACTCGCTTCGGTTTTGTTCGGCCTGATGGCGCGGCTGTTCATCGTGCTCACCCATAAGCTCAAGGCATTATTCAGCCATTATTTCCCGAATCTCGCTATCAAAAGCTTCGTCGGCGGTCTGCTCATCGTTTTGCTTGTCTATATTTTGGGTACACGCGATTATTTAGGCCTCGGTCTTCCTTTAATGGAACAGGCCTTTCATGAGGCACTGTCGCCTCTCGCTTTTTTACTAAAAATGCTGTTCACCGCCGTTACGCTTGGTGCTGGCTTTCAAGGTGGTGAGGTTACGCCCTTGTTCGTCATCGGCTCAGCTTTGGGCAGCGCCCTTGGCGGCCTGCTGTCAGTATCCGTTCCGCTGCTTGCAGGCATTGGCTTCGTTGCCGTATTTGGCAGTGCCGCTAATACGCCGCTCGCCGCTGCCATAATGGGCATGGAGCTGTTCGGCCTCGACGCCTTCCCGTATTTACTGCTAGGCTGCTTCGTTAGCTACCTTTTCTCTGGACATACAGGTATCTACTGGTCTAAGCGTACCCACAGGCTGAAGCTTCGCTTCAAACGCCTAAAGCAGGAGAAGTCGCTCGAAGAAACAACGTGAGGTCAGGCGATTGGGTCAAGGCGTAGGATATCCGCAAGATCCGGCATTTTTCTTCGAATTTCATCCTATTAGGATTTTAAGCAGGTCATTTTAATTTGGGTGAGGTTTTCCACATTGATTTCAATTTGTAATTCAGAATGCTCATTAATAGCGATTAAAATGTTTTCTTTCAGTTCTAAGCTTTTGATAGGGTTTGTATTTTCAAAAAACATTCCCCATACCAATTGGTCTTCAGCATCCGTACAAGCAATAAAGCCTTCATTGCCCATTTGACCATCACCGCCAAGGATTTTCCCGCCTTGATAATCCATACTTACCCATTCATCCACGACCGTCCAAGATTCATTATTATACTTTTCTATACTTTCAATGGTCGTGTCACATAAGGGTGAGCAAAATAATTCACTTTCTTTTGTGTTAGGGTTATAGGTGCTGTAAGTATTCAGAATTGTTATCGTTCCATTTGGAAAGAGAATGCCATTCATACCGGGCAATTCATGTTTTTCAGAATTCCAATGCTCCGCAATAATCATATTCATGACAGAACCCCATTTATATTTTTTTCCAGTCATTCATTGTGTACTTCCTCAACCTCTTCAACCTTTGCAGCAAGTCCTAATTATTTTACCAACTAAACGCTATGCTCCACCATGCATCAAAACAACCATTATTGTACGGATACGCACAATGGTCAAGCCTGAATGCCGAAAAAACCGAGATCCTTCTATTAAGGATGCCGGTTTTTTGGTTGACCATCTTATGCCCCTGTTCCAAAGCGCTTGCGATAGCCGCATTTTCGGCAAAGCTCCTCGACCGCTTCTCTGCGGGAAAAGCCTTCCACCAGCTTAATCGCCCGATCACCCTCGATAATGTCCGAAAAGGGTTGATCATTAATATTTCCAAGATCAATGACGCCTTCACCATCCAGGCAGCAGGGTACGACCGTTCCATCGACCAAAATGCCCGCCTGATTGCGCAGCCCATAGCAGAAGCCTTTGCCGTCATCCTCTTCTGCCTTTAAATCTGGCCATTCAAACTCATGATCCTGATTCAAGTAAATGCGGTCGGCAATTTTCAGTCCTTTACCTGGAGCAACCCGCTCCTCAATGAAATAATCCAACCCGAATTGCTGCTCAATGATTGACAAAACGTCGCGATTGCGCTGTCGCTCCGCATTTGTCGCATTATCGGTATGCAAATTCCAAAGGCGAAGCGATATGATCATATTGGTCCGCTCAACCGCTTCACGTGCAAAATCCAATACGCTTCGCACATATCCCTCTTTATTCGTCGAGCCAACATGCCCATCAAAGCTATGCAAGGAAAAATTCATTTGGCGCAGCGCCGGCTTTGTCAAAATTTTCTCCTTCACTTTATGAAGCAGCGTCCCGTTCGACGTTAAATTGACTTTAAAGCCGTGCTTTTGGCTAAGATCCAGCAACTCGTCAATTTTCGGATGCAGCAGGGGCTCACCTTTTAGATGAAAATAAATATAGTCCGTAAACGGTTTAATCTGCTCCAGCCGCTTCTCGAAATCCTCGACCTGAATGAAGCCCTTTGCCCGCTGTGTCTGGGGACAGAAGGTGCATGCCAAATTGCAGATGCTCGTAATTTCCACATAAAACTTCTTAAACCTCTTCATTCCTCGTTGCTCCATTCTGCTCGGTAGTCCTTCCTGCTATTATAGCATGCTCCCCGCTTGCGCGACCATTATGCTATAAAAGCCTCTAGCTTCAATGAAAGGATCGCCAGAAAGCGCCTTCTGTCGCAATAATGGAGCGTATTTGGGCATAAGGAATGCGGAATGTCGGGAACCCGGCAGCATATGGCGCAATATCATACGGATTGAAATAAAGATGCAGCGCATCCTCCGTTACATAAAAAGGCTGATCCGGTTTTATTCCGGTATACGTATCTGGGAACACATAGCTATACTGAGGATCGTTCTTAATTTGCTCGCCAACGATATCGCTCAGCACCTGTACATAATTGCTTCCTGGCTGGAACAGATTTCTCAGCTCGTACATGGACCCGTCGATGACATTGATGTGGCTGTAAATCATAGTCGGCATGCCATGTGCAGCCCCAAACGGGAAATGATAGCCGTTTAACTGCAGGACGAGCAGGTTTTTGTGAAACCAGGTGACATCAAAATCACCGTCATACGAATACTCCAGCTGCACATTCGCCGGGATCGGCTTCACCTGAGACAGCTCCGCAAGCCGGCGGTTTACCTGCTGCTGTGCCGCTTGATTGACCATGCCCTCTACGCTTGGATAATACACTAAATAATCAACGTTCGGTTTATATTTATGTTCCTTGACTCGAAGGGGGACTCGCAGCGGAATAACCGTATTGCTTTGCCAAATAAGGCGTCCGCTGCGCGTATAATAGGACTCGCGGTTATCGACAATCGCCTGCACAACGCCATCTATGATCGTTAACACGCCTCTGCCAGACAGCCGAGGATACCCCGGAGCGGGCTGTCCCTTCGTATTAATAAAATAGGTCTGCTTCCCGTCAGTAACGGAGGCCAGCCCATATTTATAATCCGACACATCCGTGAAAAAATAATCCGTCAGCAGCTTGCCGTCATGATCTGCAATGGCATAAAGGGAGCCCAGATACGGCTGATCGGCGTTTCTCGCCTTTCCAAGCGCCAATCGCTGCTCGCCAAGCTGGCGAATATCATTATAGGCTGGCTGAACGACATAGCCGCCCCGCTTGTCAATGACGCCATACAGCGCGCCAAAATCCTCCGCTGTATTCACAATGGCCCGGCCATCCTGAAACGGCATAGCTGACGTAAACGCCGGATAAATGACCGATTGGCCGCGCTCATTGATGTACCCGTATTTGCCATTTTGCTCTGGCTGATAGGAAAGCAGCCCTTCCCCAAGCTGGCCCACATCATAAAACGGGTATTCGGCAAGCTTGCGTCCGTTTCGATCAATTAGCGCAAAGGCCTGCTCATGCAGCTTGACGACGACTTTTCCTTTCGCAAAATCGCCGGCGCTTTCGAACTGTGCCGGTATAACCTCCGCCCCTTTACGATCCAAGTACCCATATTTGGAGCTGCTGTCGGCTTCATTCATGACATAGAACATCGCCCGTTCATCTGCAAACGCAGAAATGTATGAATAGGCCTTAGGGGTAAGAACATTCCCTCGCTCATCAATGATTTTAAAGCCTGCGCTATCTATGATGACCGCCCGGCCTTCCGAGAATAGGCCAATAAAATCATAGATCGGCTGAATCCGGAAAGCACCTGACATGTCAATTAGACCGCTCTTGTTGCCTGACTGCACGACAGCGAGCCCATTTGGCTGAAAAGCATCCGCACTGCTGTATTGCGGCGCAATGACGAAGCTTCCTTTTGCGTCGATATAACCCCATTTTGTTCCGCTCGTCGTCTTTACTGCTGCCGGAAGCAGTACGGCTCGGCGAGCATGCTCCATTTCCCCTGTTTCCAATGCAGCTTCTGCATATTGCGTTCCAGCGTGATCCATGACGTCCATGTCGGCAGTCATTCCTGTTGCTTGCTGGGCCGCCTCTGTGCCTGCCTCTCCTCTGCCATTAGCCAATATGATGGCATGCTTTAATTGCTTCAGCACCTCAAGGGATGGATAAGGCTCAGGAAAGCTAAGCGCCTTGTGGACAGAGGCAAGCGCCGCCTGCAACTGGCACGCTTTAAACTGCGCATCTGCAAGATGAAACCAGTAGAAGCCAAAATCCGGCTGCTCAGCTACCATTCGCTCATAATAATGGACGACTTTGCAGAAGTAATAAGGATAGACATCTTGCGCCGGAACAAGCATTCCTTTCGACCAGCGCATGACATGGACATCATACGCTTCCCCCGTGTCATGTGCCCACAATGCCAGTTCGGCCTGCCCATCTCTTCCCGCTGGTCCCGGCATATCCTCCACATCCACATAGCTGAAATTGATGCCATCCGGCAGTACAGGGCAAAGCTTGAAATTGCTGTAAGCATACACCGAAAGCGTGGACCAAATTGCCCCAATCTGCCAGCCAATGATTAAATTACAGCATAGATAGCTAGTTACAGGGGCGGCAGTCATTACCGTTACGCCGTACCCGCTTCCTTTCACACAAGCGCCTATCACCCAGCCAAACTGACAATGCTGCAAAATCATAACATAATATTCGTTATTCAAACGATACACCGCTGCTACCTCGGGGCAACCGTCCCCATTAAAATCCGCCACTACAACTGCATAATGTGGAGACGGGCACGAAATTTCAGCCAGCTCCGCTCCAACTGGCAAGTGAGCGGCAGCCAATCGCACCCACTGCATGTCATCCGTATTCATGATCCTCACACCCCACCCGTATACGACTGGAATTTATCCTTAACAAACTAAACATATGCAGGAGAAAAAGGAATATGATCGCGTTCACGAATGTCAATGATATAAGAAGACATATTATTTATTATGTAAACAAAATAAAGCCGGGACATTCCCTATCAGTGGTACGCTCCCATCATAGTAGACAGTAGAAAAAACAAAAATTTCTACGTCTACTCATGATGGGGGTTTTTCTCATGTCAAAAAGAAGTCCTGTTCCTTTAGAAATCAAACTACAAATTGTACAACGATGTCTGGATTACCGTTCCAACCCAAATGCTGAGGCTAAACACATGGGGGTGAGCCAGGACTCAGTCAAGGATTGGATCAGAAAATATAGCGCACATGGATTGGACGGGTTAACGGAATCGAAAACGTGGAAAACGTATGCCAAGGAATTGAAGCTTGATGCAATCCAGGATGTTGTGTCTGGTCGTTTATCCTTAACTGCCGCAACAGAAAAATATCATATTTCAAGCAGAAGTGTGTTGTCGAAATGGCTAACCAAGTATACTGAGGAGATCAAATGGAAACCTGCGCGTAAAGGGAAAGGACGATCTCCTATGAACAAAGGACGTAAGACAACGCTTGAAGAACGGATTGAAATCGCACAATATACGCTGGCTCATGACTTGGATTATTCAAAAGCGATGGAGAAGTTTGGTGTATCTTATCAACAGGTATATGCATGGGTACGAAAATACCAAGCAGGTCAAGAAGGAGCCCTTCAGGATGGTCGGGGACGTAAAAAGCCTGTAGAAGAACTCGGCGAGCAAGAACGACTCAAGCTACGGATCAAAGAACTAGAAGCCCGAAATGAATACCTAGAGATGGAGAATGCCTTCGCAAAAAAGTTGGCAGAGATCGAGCGACGAAAACCACGTTAACGCTGGTTCGACATGTACAGCGGTATCAAGCGATACAAGAACTATACGTTGAGAAAGGATACGCGATTGCAGCATTATGCGCGTTAGCTAGTGTGGCTCGATCTGCCTACTACAAGTGGTTAAAGTGGACACCTTCTGCCAAAGAACGTGAAGCACGTATGCTTGCTAAAGAAGTGAAGCGTCATTATGAAAAGCGAGATGGGATTTTGGGCTATCGCCAAATGCGAACCCAGTTAAATCGAAAGCTGAACCAGAAGTACAACAAAAAGCGCTATTACCGAATCATGCGTGCGCTGGAGCTAAAAGCAGTCATTCGTAAAAAACGGCCACATTACGTAAGTGCCACAGCGCTCCATGTGGCTGAGAATAAAATGAATCGCGACTTTGATGCCTCTGCTCCAAATGTAAAATGGTCTACGGATGTAACCGAACTGAAATACGGAAATGGGCGTAAAGCGTATTTAAGCGCTGTTATAGATCTGTACGACAACGCCATTGTTTCATGGGTGCTCAGTCATTCCAACAACAATAAACTCGTGATGGATACGCTGAAAAAAGCGTATACCAAAAATCCAGGTGTGTCCCCGATGATCCAGAGTGACAGAGGTTTTCAGTACACGTCCCATGAGTATAAAAGGCTTCAATTGAAGTATGGATTTACGAAGAGCATGTCTCGTGTGGGTCGATGCTTGGATAACCAGCCAATTGAACGATTTTGGGGTACGTATAAGTCAGAAAGTTATTATCTTACGAAGTATGATGCCTATGAGAGCCTATACAGCGCCGTTCGCCGTTATATGAACTACTATAACAACTACCGTTATACGGAATGTCTGGACGGCTTGTCTCCAAATGAATACCGCAGAGCGGTATAACAAAGATACCTTAGCACGTCATCCGAGTTAAGGTATCCATCTGAACTGTTTTTTTGTTTTTTTGACTGTCTACTTGACGGGGAGCACTTCACAGGAGCATCCGGCTTTATTTTGTCTAATTAACCATTCGTTCGATTTAACGTAATCAAATAATTATATTTGCTTGCATGCTTCAACTCGTCTAAAATAATGCCAAAAACCGTGTCTCTGTATATACCTTCGGGCAAACCGAACCATATGTTGCGATATTTTTCCACCGCAGCAAGCTCTCCTAATAAAGCTTCCTCTAATCCGGCAAGATAGGAGCTCACTGGCTGATGGGGCTCATTACTGACTCCGGTAATTTCCTGACCGGTAAGCTGCCTGTAAATTCCGCGAAACATTTGGTTGTGGCTGCGCTCATCATTGCGAATAGACATAATGATCCCTGCCTGCTCGGCATTCGGCGCAAGCCTAATGAGCTCATCATAGAACAACTCATCATTTCGTTCCCCTTGTACAGCTTCTTTAATTAACGTTAACGCATGCTGCGGGGTTGTTGCCCATACTGGCATAAACACCGAGTTTCTCCATTGATAGTTAACCCAATTCATCGACTAGCCTCCACAAATAAAGATCATGATTTAGATCAGCATATGTGTGAGCAGCCCATTTGTTGACAATTGCTAAATGGACTGCTTAACTGCCATTAATGGGCTTACCTATCCTTTCTTCTTGCTTGTCCGTATATAGCGACATCATTGACTGCAGCTCTTGAAGCAGCCTCTGGCGCAGCTCTAACGGCTCAAGAGCCTCGATCGTTGAACCGAATTTAAGCAAAATTTCGCAGGCGGATTCCAGTGTATTGAAAAGCACATCCACCTTAATTTCATCCTGATTAACAGTGCCTACTGCCGTAACCGTTACATACCACTGCTTACGAAATCGGGGCAGGTCTGCTGCCCTCATGCGGATTTTCGCCGGATAACGCGGCAGCTCAGACTTGAACTGCGAAATGGACTGCTGCCAGTAAGAGGCTAAATCGAATCGTTCCGGCCGATCGAAGCTCTCCCCTTGTATAGCCGCCTCATGAAGCCGAGAAATACGATACGTTCGCCTTCCGCCTTCCGTATCAGCAACGAGGTACCATGCATGATTTTTCGCCACAAGCCCGAGTGGTTGAACAAGCCTTTCAGCCAGCTCCGCTCCGCGCGTATATGAAAGGAGCAGCTTCCGCTCCAGCCAAATCGCTTCTTGAATTAGCGGAAGAAGCGGCACCTGCTCGCTTGCTTCCTGCCAGCCCGCCCCGTCGATATGGATGCGCTGCCGCACCTTTTCTGCTTCCTCCCGATACATCGACGGAAATGCGGCGATCAGCTTCTGAAAAGCAGCATCAAAGTTATCGCTGATCCCTAATTCTAAGGCAATTCCCGTAGGCTGGGACAGAAGCAGCGACTGGATTTCCTCCTTTTTCATCCCGGTCAAATTTGTCCGATAGCCCTCGGCAAGCATCCAGCCGCCATTCGTCCCGCGCTCTGCCACGATTGGAATGCCCGCAGTACCAAGCGCCTCCATGTCGCGATGGATGGTCCTTCCCGATACTTCAAGCTGGCTAGCCAGCTCCTGTGACGTCATTCTGCCGCGATTTTGCAGCAGCAGCAATATTGCAATTAATCGATCTGCCCGCAGCTGATATCCCTCCTGTCATTATGTCGCTTTTCCGTCGCTCGCTTCCGGAATCGGAATTGTTTCTAGCGTAGCTGCATAGTTCCCCCAATGTGGGCGTGTGCCACCTTCATCGTCAAACGCGTATTCCTCCGAGAGCCCCCAAGTGCTTAGCGCTTTCCCTGTTTTGAGATGTATCTCTGGATCAGCTGCGAGCGCGGCAACCGCTCCACCAATATAGGCAGGTGTTTCAGACATTATAAAATGCGGCTCCTGGGCAGCAGCTTCACGCCAATTTTCCTTCGTTACACCAAAATAATCCAGCATCGCCTCCGAACGCAGGAAACCAGGCGTCAAAGCGACCGCCGTCACCCCAAATGGCCGTAAATCCTCCGCCATCGCTTTAGCCAAATGGATAACCGACGTTTTGGCCAAGCTATAGTACAAATTTCCGCGATACTGGTTGTCTACTCCGTCGGTAACTTCAATAATAAGCCCCTGTTTTCTAGCTGTCATAAGCGGAGCACCATAATAACTTGTAATCATATGTGAAAAAACAGCACGCTGCTGCATAAGCAGCCCATTCTCCAGCGAATGCTCCCAAAACCGCTTGCCCCACTCGGTTAATGGATCACCGCCCCATACATCATTCACCAGCAAGTCTAACTGACCGTTCTGCTCGGCTGTCACCCGTTCAAACAATGCCTGAACCTCCGACTCCACCGTGTGATCCACACGCACAGCAATACCAACTCCCCCTGCTGCCGCAACCAGCTCCGCCGTTTCGTCGATGGTCTCATGCCTGTTCATATTCGACAAGCCGCCTCGCACACTGCGCCCTGTGCAATAGACGGTAGCCCCTGCTTTGCCCAAAGCAATTGCAATCCCTCTGCCCGCTCCTCTTGTCGCTCCCGCCACAACAGCGACTTTTCCGGCTAATGGTTTCATGACAAGCCACGCTCCCTTTTATTTGCTTCTTCTAGTCTCGCCCATTATAACGCTTTCTAGATGACAACGACTGTCATATATCTCAAACGATGAAGGGGGAAGCGCTTAAAAATAAAAAGGGCAAAATAAAATCGTTAGTGGGAATGTGCGCCTCTTTCCCCGCATTCCCACTAACGATTGTCATACGCTGTTATTTTACAGACGGCAAACGCCCTTCGCGCAGGTCGGTGCCGTCGGACATTCACAGTGAGTTCGGAGCTCATCGAGCTTAAGGATAATAATTTCACCGCGGACGACCTTGATTACTTCTTCATCCTTGAGCGCGGCAAGCATGCGATTGACACTTTCACGCGTTGCTCCAATCAGCTCAGCAAGCTCGTTGTTCGTCAGGCGAATATCTATGTGCAGCCCTTCTGGACGCAGCACCCCGTACATATTGCTAAGCCGAATCAGCGTCGAAGCGAGCGCGCCCAATTTGCCGAACTGCGTCAAATCCCGAAGCTTTGAATGGCTAATTTGCTGCATCATGCCTAACCACTTGGCAAAGCTTACCGCCATACTCCCATTTGTACGAAGCAGCAGCTCCAATTCGTCAGAGGCGATAAGACCAGCCACAACGTCCTCCGTTGCTTCGGCACTCATGCCATGCAGCAGTTGTCCTTCACCGCCATATTCACCGAGAAAATCGCCGTGACTTGCAAATGACAGCGTTAGACTTTTGCCATCCGCCATCATCCGAGTCAGCTTTATTCTGCCTGAAACAATTAAATAATGGTAGCTCGCTGCATCGCCTTCCCAAAATAAATGATTGCCCGCCTCATAACGGTGCATGTTCATCCGCTCAGTTATACGTTCCAAATCAGCTGGGGTGAAGAAGGCCGCAATACCTTCTCCTTGTGCAATAGCAGGTCGAGCGAAGCTGCCTCGTTCATTAGAGCTATTTGCGCTCATCTGGCTCATCCCCCTCCCGTTTTGTACATCATACCAATATATGACGTCTTTGTGCATACAAATGAGGAAGGAAATTGTTAAAAGCAGTTTTTTTCGCAAAAAAGCTGCATCGCAGCCCTCATCAGTTCATACAGAACTATGATTTGCTGGATGCAGCTTGCTTTTATTTAATTGTCCCCCTGCTCAGCGTCATCTCGCCGAGGGCTTCAGTCCTGTGCTTTCTCCGTCATTTTTGTGATGAACAAGTCGTTGATACCATTTCCGCAACAGAGGCAACACGTAGTAGTCAAGACCATATTTGCCAGCATTCGCGCCACCGACGATGATAATGACACCGAGCAGCACCATCCATGGGTTAACCGAGATCGTTCCAGCGAAGAGGAACATAAAGTTCATGAGAAGCCCGAAAAATACAGCTGCTGTCGTCAGTGCACCAACGATGAGTCCTAACCCTACAAGAAATTCACCAAGCGGGATAATAAAATTGAACAGCTTTGCATTAGGCAGTGCGAAATTCTCTATAAATGCAGTATACGTTGGATAGACAGCGAGGCCTGTTGCCCGGTCAGCTACTGGATTTTCAACTGCATTTTTCAAAAATCCTGCCGTATCGAAGCCCCCGCCTGTCAGCTTGCCCCAGCCCGATTCCAGCCAGTGATACCCGACATATAGTCTAAGCAGCAACAGCGCACCTGCCGCAATTCGATTTTCTCTCAGCCATTTGTATAACATGACCACTCACTCCTTAAGTGTTTATGTGTTGTTTGTTTCTGTCTTTATCATAAGGGATGAGCGATCATTAATATGTGATTTTTTTCACAACAAACAAAAAGATTGGCTAATACCGTCTATTTGTGTCGTTTATTTGAACGCATACACTAGGCTTGACAGTCACTGCGCCACCTTTGATCCAAGTGTCAGGATGTTGCTGATTATGTAAGTGGCGCAGAGCAACTGGCTGGAACAATGAGGCAGACCGCTAGCCTGGTGTCGGCTTAAACGGACTTTCTCCATCTCTCAAGCTTTTCCCAGCGATACGCTGATAGATAGTTTTCAAATAGGGCAAAATGAAATAATCCAGCCCGAACTTGCCCGCATTGGCTCCTCCAATTAGAATAATGCCACCGAGCAGCACCATCCAAGGATTGATGGATATAGCGCCTGCAAATAAATACATGAAATTCATGAGCAATCCGAACAATACGGCCGTTGTAGTAAATGCGCCTACAATTAGTCCCAGGCCCACAAGAAATTCACCAATGGGAATAATCAGATTAAATAGGCCTACGTTGGGCAAGGCGAAATTCTCCAAAAATCCCGTGTATACTGGATAAACAAGCTGGCCTGTCGCATTATCCATAATCGGTTTTTCGACAGCATTCGCTATAAAGCCCGCCGAGCTAAAACCTTCTCCAGTCAGCTTGCTCCAGCCCGCCAAAAGCCACTTTGTCCCAATATACAAGCGAAGAAACATAAAAATACCCGCCGCAATCCGGCTCTCCTTCATCCATGTTAATACCATCACCATTAACCTCCTTTCGTCTAATTTCGTCGAGCAATTTCATTATATAGGAAATTATGAATAATGTATGTATTTTTATTAAAAATTGATCAAATTGAATTTTGTTGACTTTTAATTAAATTTGAGGCAATTAATTAAAAGTTTCATAATTTTAATTATGTAAACATAAGCTGCAAAAACAGACAGCTATAAGCGGCTCATTTTCAACCGACATCCTCACACACAAAAAACGCCGCATCAACGATGCAACGCTTCCTCTCTTGCGCTATGCCCATCGGCTAAGCTTTTCTGCTGCCAATCTTCATTTTATCCGCAATATTATTCATCGCATTTTGCAGTTGTTTATTGTCTATATGCGTATAAATTTGCGTCGTCGCTATACTCGCATGACCCATAAGCTCCTGCAACGTACGAATATCCGTACCGCTGCGAATTTGCAGTGTCGCAAAGGAATGTCTTAGCTTATGACTGGAAAGCTTTTTGCCCTCAAGCTCGGGCAGCTTTTTCTTCATCAGTCCAATCGTGTCATCCGCAACGGTCTGAATCATGCGAATAGACAGCCGCCTGCCAAATTGCGAGACGAACATCGCCTGTTCCTTCAGGTGCCCTGGTGTTTTTCGCACCTCTATCGCCCGGCGAAGCACCTCCTGTAACGGCTCTGGCAGCGGGACAACTCGCCATTTCCGCCCTTTTCCTAAAATATGTAGGGAGCCGTCGGAGTGAAAATGCTGCATGTCCAGTCGATGCACCTCACCAACCCGCAGCCCCGCATAGCACATGAGCAGCATAATCGCGAGATTACGCTCATAATATTTTCCGCCAATCGCAGCAACAAGCTGCTCCAGCTCACCCTCCTCCAAATAGACAGGGATGCGCCCCTTCTCTTGCTTTGACTTGGCAATAAGTGCAGCTGGATTAACTCTGAGAGCCTCCAGCTCGATTAGCGCCTTATAAAAGGAACGCAAGGAGGAGAGCTTGCGATTGCGCGCTTCATCCCCTGCCCCTTTTTCACGACATGCCGACATAAATCGCACCATGTCTAATTTCCCAACCTGATCAAGCGCCTTCGGATGTACCATATGTAAAAAATGCCGTGTGTCACTTAAGTACGCCCGCTGCGTCGCTGCCGTCATCCCTTTGTTTTTCATCCAAACGGAGAACAGCTCCAACTCCTGCGTGTACGTATCCATAATTTCATGCTGCCACATGCTGCTTGCTACCTCCAGCTCCTCAAATGCAAGCTTTTAAAGCTTAAATTTGATATATTCCTTATCATAGCTGATAAATATAATGCCCGTAAAGTGAAACTGCGTGAAATATGTATTTCACGCAGTTTTTTTGACGATTAAATTTACGCAAACGGACGCTTTTTCCGGCATTAACGCGTGATTTTACCCCCATATTCGGTTATTTCCATTTCGATGCTTACCGTTATTGGAATTTCGGGAAACAGCTCCTCCCAACGGCCCTTTATCTTCTCCCACATGCGAGGATGCTGAATGCTAAACTGCTTGCCGAGGCCAAGCACATCCGTTCCATATTTCTGCTGAACCTTTTTCAATGCTTTGTCCGTCAGCCTTCGCACCTCTTTCTGAGCACCTTCCTCTGCCTGCTTCTTGAAGGCCGGATCTATCGGTTCATTATTGTTCAACCATTCCTCGATCAGCCGTCCCTGTGACTTTATGCTAATGTGAAAGGAAATTTGGTCTCCTGCTACTTTGGCATCAATGTCGCTCTTCATGCTTTTGACCTCATAAACGATCGGCTGATGGCTGTCCTCATAATAGCTTTTAACTAATCCGCCTTCTCCCTTTCCCGTTAGCCAAACACAACCCGTTGTTTCCTCTTCGGTCAAAAGACCTTGTATTTTTTGCGTTTTGCCTTTAATAACGGCTCCACCGGAAAATTTGACCTCCCCCTCTGCGGCAATAATATTTTGCAGTAAGTAGCTTTGCTCGCCATACATCTTGCCCTCCAGCTTTGATAATGTCATCGGCTCTAAAATATTCAAGGAGCGATAACGATTATCCACAAGTCCCGCAAGCCGAAAGGATGGAATAATAGCTTTGTCCTTCGCGACCAATGAGCTGCGTGCACTCCCTTTACTGATCAGGACGAGACAGCTTGGCCGAATATCATTGTCTCGCAGAAAAAAATCAAGCAGCTCATTCATGCTATATTTTCGCAAAAGCTTCTCATTAATGACAATGACCTTTAAATGATGACCTATAACCGGTCGCTCCATGCGCGTCGCAAACTCCCGAATGAGCTGAAACATAGAGTCTCCCGTCTCAGAAATATTGTAATAGGGCTTTTGCGATGTCGGAGCCTGTCCCCCGCTATGCTGGCTCTCAGATTGTACATTTATAATTTGCAGCGTATACGTGAGCAGCTTGCGTTTGAGGTAGTCGCTTCCCATGCTGCGTAATTTTTTCTCAAGCTCTGTCTCACTCGCTGGATCTAGCCCCATACCGACATAGATGCTCTGATCCTCAATCTCATCCTTGCTCCAGCAGCCCGTTTGCAGGGGCAAAACGACTGCACAAACCGCAATCAGAAGCGAGCGCTTGACTATATGGCTAATATGCATGCTTGCTCGACCTCCATTTCGTCACCATCAATAAAATAATCGGAACGACCCCAAACAAATACAGCGCGACTTTTCCAATCCAATCTCCTAATGTAAATACGTCGTCTAGCTTTTTCGGAACGGCCACGAATATATAAACAAATGGAAGCAGCCCATACAGGCATGTTTTCATTTTGCGATTATAAAGCTGGGCAATGCCCAAAGCTGAAAAATAAAAAGCGGTAGTGAAGCTAGAGAAAATTTGCATAATCCAAATAAGCAGCAGCAAAAATTCAAAGCGTTCAAAAATGAGCCCCGACAATTCGAAGCTTCGAGCCAGATCAAGGGTCGGCCAGTTTCTCGTTAAGGTGCCATCTACGGACAACGCGCCAATGACCATAAAAACAGTCACAATATAAATGACGAGCGGAACCGCTATTCCTATAGTCACCGCTTTAATATTTTGACGTGGATTTGTCATATTAGCTGTTAACATAAGAATGACCTCAAAACCAGTAAAGGCGAGTGAGGTCGTCTGAACCCCTTTAAGAACAGGCCAAATTCCCTGTCCTAATACAGGACGCAAATTATCCAAATCAAATATGGTGAACCCCATTAAGGTTACGAGTAAATAAATGAAAATAGTCAGTGGTAAAATCAATTCAAAGAGGCGGGCAATAGCCCCAATTCCACCCAGCATTAAATACAGCCCCACCCACATAAATACAGAGGCCATCGCCCATCGAGGCGTGCCCTCTAATAATATAAAGCCAGAAACCTCGGTTAATGAACGAACTTGGAACGCGGCAGTCGCGGCAAAATATAAAATGATAATGGGACCTAGTAAATGTCCCAGCCACGCCCCCATTATTTTTCGGCTGTATTCATAAAAGGTTTGTCCGGGATAGGCTTGCGATAAAAGCGCCATTATGCCCCCTGCCACAATCGCTACAATGCCGCCAAACAACACCGATATCCAGGCGTCCGGCGTTCCCACCTTTTCCGCTGCTACTCGGGGGAGTGTTAAAATGCCGGAGCCAAGCATGAAGTTGGATATAATAACCGCGACCTGAATGGTCGTGAGTTTCGCTTGGGGAAGGCCGCCTTTGGCCTGTGGGTTCCCGCTCATTGGCTCACCTTTTTCTTGTAGAATCCTGTGGATAAAGCAGCTTAGGCCGCCGCTTCATCATCCGCAGCGGCGCACGCAAGAGGAAATCCTTCCAATCCCCAAGTCGATATGGCGCGGCTGGGCTGGCGTAAGGAACACCAAAGCTTTCCAGCCTCGCTATATGTGCTCCAAGCAGCAGAGCATATAACACTACACCATACATGCCGAAGGCTGCTGCACAGAACATCGCTGGGAAGCGCAGCATCCTTATCGAAATGCCTGTGCTATATTGCGGTATCGAGAACGAGCAAATGGCAGTAAGCGCTACTACAATGACGAGAATCGGGCTGACTATTCCCGCCTGAACAGCCGCTTCACCGATGATGAGGCCCCCTACGATTCCCATCGCAGGTCCAATCGGCTTCGGCAGCCTTAGACCTGCCTCCCGTAATATTTCGATGGCAATTTCCATAATCAAAGCTTCTACTAGGGATGAGAATGGCACGCCAACCCTCGTAGCAATGATGGAAATGACCAGTTTAGTTGGAATTAAGCCTGGGTGAAAGGAAATAAAGGAGATATAGGTTGCTGGAACAAACAATGCCATGATAGCAGCGAAAAAGCGCATCATTCTAAGCAGTGTCCCTGCCAGCCAACGCTCATAATAATCCTCTGGCGACTGCAGCAGCATGCTGAAGGTAACCGGTGCGATTAGCGCAAATGGCGTACCATCCAGCAAAATGGCTACCCTCCCCTCCATTAAAGCCCCTGTCACTCTATCTGGCCTCTCCGTATTTTGAATTTGCGGAAAGGGGCTTAAATAATTATCTTCAATCAGTTGCTCGATATAGCCCGATTCCAATACATTATCAATGCGAATTTTTGCCACTCGGCGGCGAACCTCTTCAATTAAAGCAGGATTTGCAATTCCTTTCATATAAACAATGTATAGATCCTTCTTCGCCCGCTCGCCTACCTGGAGCTTGAGCATACACAAGTCTTTATTTTCTCCCTGCTTGCGCAGCAATGCGATATTATCAGAAATATTTTCGTTAAATCCAGCCCTCGGCCCACGCACCAATGCTTCTGAAATAGGCTCTTCAATGGTGCGGCTTTTGCCAGCAAGTGCACGGATCAAGGTGATTTCTTTTATCCCATCAACGATTAAGGCAGTAAATCCTGTAAGTACCTTGGACAACATTTCCTCTAACGCTTCCACATCTATAATCTCGCTTGTGGTCAATAGCGTATTTTGAATGAGCTCCTTCGAAATCGGCTGAAGCTCTTGCGTATAGGACATTAAAGCTTTTAATACATGAGTATCAATTTGATCCCTATCCGTCAGCCCATTACAATACACAATAGCCGCTTTGAGCTTGGTTTGCCCCAGCTCAAACTGCCGTATGTTGATATCCCCATATTCCATTTGCTTCATTTTTATTACATCTAGACGGGTCTCTATGCTGTGTTCCTTATCCATCACTTAATTCCTTTCCGACTCAGCCCAGGTGAAAACGACGGATAGTATAAGCGGAACGATCAGCACGGCCAGCGCCTGAAGGAACACGGGGTATTCCGGTATATAGGCTAGTAATGTCTTCATGCTGCACCGCCCTCCCCTTGATTTCTGCGCAATGGAATAAAGTGTAGGCTTTCCTAAATTCCCTATTTTTAACCACAACCGCTGAAAAACAAAAAAAGCACCTCATGTCAGGACACTTTTGTAAAAGTATCCTAACATAAGGCGCCTAATGAATGAGGTTGCTTTCTTTGAACGGCTAGCTTATTTCAGTGAAGCGCGCTGCTTAGCACGAACGAGGATGATATTCATTCGGAGCTTAACGCCTCTAACGCCAGCAGCTTAACGCCTTTTGGCATAATGGCTCTAATCCGCTCTTTAACAGCCGGCTGGCGCATTTCCTCGCCAAAAATGACAACCGTCCCATGATCGCTGCTGGTACGAATCAGACGCCCCATGCCCTGTCTTAAGCGCAGCAGCATATAAGGCATATCGACTTCCTCGAAAGGCAGCTTGGCGTCCGCACGCCTTGCAGCAAACACGGGATCATTTGGAGGGAATGGCAACGACCATACAATGACCTGTGATAAAGATGGCCCCGGGATGTCGAGTCCCTCCCAAAGCGTCACGGCACATAATATACTGGACTCATCAGCTTGAAATGCCTCAATCAAATGGCTGATTTCCGACGTTCCTTCATACAGAAACCGTCTTTGCCGGGCAAACGGCTCATCATTCATCATCTGCTTGAAGCGAGCGAGCTCTTCACGAGAAGGGAACAAAATAAGCGTGCCGCCCTCCGCTTCACCAAGCAGCTTCACCGTTGCCTGCATCCGGCTCGCAAATTCATCCAGCACCTCAGAATCGGATGCAAGCACCCGCATTTTATTCTCATAATCATAGGGCGAAGCAACCGAGAACGACTCGGCCTGTTTAATGCCAAGACTGTCCATCGTATATTCGAAGGAGCCGTCAACCGATAGCGTAGCCGATGAAAACACAATCGGCATTTTGCGAGAGAACACCTGCTCCTCCAGCACTTCCTTTACCATCTTGGGCATAATCACAAGTGAAATGCCCGACTTATCCTCCATCACCCAGCTAATTGGTTTTTCCGGTTTGCGGAACAGAGAGAGAGCGTATTGAATCATCTCCAAATGCTCCTCGACGATTTTGAGCTGATATTCATCAAGCGTGAACAAGCCGCTTTCGAATACAAGCTCCTCCTCGATGAGATCAAGCAGCTGATGCAGTCGGTTTACTTCCTGTATGAGTGTGTTGTCCCACATCAGCTCACGGCGATCTGACGCTGCTACAGCGCGGCTGCTTTGCTGGATTCGATCGAATAGCTGCTCGCTTTGCACAATTGCATCCTCTATAGCAAGCGCCAGCGATTCGCGGATTTCCCCTTCCAGCAAACGCGTAATAATGCTCTCAAATACCGCATGATTGAGCTTATAGGTTAATGCCTGCTGCGCTGCTGTTTCCAGTAAATGCCCTTCGTCGAATACGACGGAGCTATGCTCCGGCAGCAAGGGCAGTTGTCCCTCGCGCTTGCGCGCTTCATAAGTCCATACATGCTCCATATAAAAATCATGCGAGCAAATAATTAAGTCCTTCGATTTGCGGTAGTGATCACGCGATAGCGTCTGTCCGCAGCGATGTCTGCGGCTGCATACCATACAGTCCTGAAAGACGTCCCAGCCGACATGGTTCCATACTTCATCGCTGAGCTCAGGGTAATCCCGGCGATTGCCATATGGGTGAAAGCTTTGCATCGTTTCCGGCTTATGAACAAAATCCGGCAAGCTGCGGTAAATGTCGTCAAAATGCTCAGCGCCCTCTAATTGAGCGTCGCCGCGTGCATCATCAAGCTTGTTCAAGCAGACATACTGGTCTGGCGACCTTCCCAATCTGCTGTCGATTGTCAGCCCCAAATGACGGGAAAGCTTAGCAATATCTCCTTCCGGCTTTACCAATTGCTCGATGAGCGATTCATCCGCGCAGGCAATAATGGCTGGCCTCTGAGTATATCGCGCATAGCTAAGGGCATACAGTAAATAGACGAAGGTTTTGCCCGTACCCACTCCAGCCTCGGCGAAAATCGTCTGCTTGTCCGCATAAGCCCGTTCCAGTTGAAACGCCATATAAATTTGCTCATCGCGCAGCTCAAGCCCGGCCTCGGGAAGCTTCTCGTAAAAAACATCTGCGATCCAGTCGCTTGCCTGCTGCATATAAGGCTGTGACGGGTCAAAATCAAACGGATAATGATGGTGTGTCATACTTTGCAGCGCCTCCAAATAGACGCCCGAACGGCTGCGTTAAAATCACGCAGCCGTTCGGGCGGTTTTTTTTCAAATTGTAATTAAAAGTCGGATTTCGGTTTTCTAGGCTGCGGCTTTGGCTTGTTCTGCACGGCTGGCAAATGCTTCATGCTTCTTAGCATCGGTCCTTTGCATAACGGGCAGGTTTGCTCTGCCGAGGCGAATTCATCTCTTACCCACGCTTTGCATTCGGGGTTTTTACATTTCAAAATTTTGGTAGGTAATAATTTCGGTTTCGTAATGTCTTCGCTCGTAGCCAATATATTTTACATCCCTTTCATTTACACGTTCAGGCAATCTGAAATAATATATCACTTCATTGACGCTTTAGTCAAGACGCTCAACCCCGCCAGCCTCCCTGATCTGCCCAAAAAATGTTACAGTCTACCTTTGTATTTTCCAGTATTGGAAATCGTTATTTTCACATCAATTTGGCCCAGCGTATTGTTGTTTAATAGAAGCTGTTTGCTGTTATTCAGCTGATGCCAAAGCTTGGCGTCACTCCGATAAAGCACAGCAAATAAATTTAGCAGATCCGTTTGAGTCGCAACACCTTTCTCATAGGTAGCCATTATTTCATCGCGAATGGCTTTTGCCGCAAGCGCCTCCATCTCTTTTACTGTTGCCTCTTTTATCATTTCCTCCACAAAGGCTTTCGCCTTCAGCTCAACCTTAAACTGCAATTGCTTGTTGTTCCTAACATGCTGGATTCGGTAATGCGGTTTTACAATAATGAGGTTAGCCGTCGGAGATTCTCTATTTCCAATGAGAAGAACGGAGCGTTTATTTTCTTTTTGCACCCATCTTCTTCCAAGCAATTCTGTTTCTGAAAACCAGCTTATTTTTTCATTTTGCCGCATAAAATAAGCCCCCGTAATTTTAAACATTGGCATTTTACGGGCATCCTCCCTCCATACCTCCTTCGTTATGCCAATCGTAGGAATCATAGCCGTATTGCCCGGCTCATTAAATTCAGCAATAAATTTGAAGCCATATTGGGGATCCAGGCTGGAGCGTTGTGCATGGGTATCCTCGGGTGTATCCAAAATGGAATCCAATGCCGGCAAATTAAAAATCGACTTTTGTTTGAAGATGTCTACCATCGGCGTCTTCGTTGAATAGAGCAAAATATTATATCGCACCTCGCGATACCGATTGATGGCCTCGTAGCTTTGCCGAACAATTGCTTGCGATTTTAGAAGCTCCTCCGCCACCACGACAACTTTGACATGCCCCCAGAACATTCTGATCTGCGATGTTTCGGATAGTGACGACAATGCTTCTGTCACCGTCCTTCCTGTGCCGCGGCCGATCCATACCGGTACGTTTTTCCCTATTTCATTTTGCTCGGATTTTGCCACATTTAAGAAATTCAGCACCTGCGCGTAAGTAATAAAATGTCCATCCTTATAATCCAGTCCGATAGCTGTAGCATAAGCCATGTTTTGTATCGGCTTTGAATCAAAGCAGCCTGGACTTAGCAGCAGCAACCCAGCGATAAGGCCCCATTTTACCCACAAATTCATGCTAATCTTCCCCTTGCTTGTCCGAATCAACCGTATGCAATGTTTCTGGCCTTTGTTTCTGCTTTACCCAGGGCAGCCGAAGCGTAGCCGCAAAAAGCTCCTTCATCATAGGTGGAGAATAGGGCGACAAATATGGGACACCGAAGGAGCTAAGCCGTCCCATATATCCAATCAGCACAACAATCCCTAAAATAAATCCGAACATCCCCAGTAATGAAGCCGCTATAAACAGCAGAAAACGGATAACGCTCACCGTCGTACTTAACGACTGATTAACGAGCGTCGCTCCAGCTACTGCCGTAATAGCACCGACAACGACGACACTCGGCGAAACAAAGCCTGCCCGAATAGCAGAGTCTCCAATAATTAATCCACCAATGACGGTCAAGCTTTGACCGATGGAGCTTGGCAGACGGACACCGGCCTCTCTGAATATTTCCAGCAGCAGGAGCAAAATTAAAAATTCCAATGCGCCTGAAAAAGGCAGTCCAACTCGGGTAGCCGCCATCGTTGCCATCAGCCTGTACGGTATTTGATCCTGATGAAATGCGGAAAGCGCAATCCACAGCCCCGGCAGCAAAATAGAAATAAAAAAGCTGAAAATGCGCAGCAAGCGCGCAAAGGAAACGTATTGAAAATTAAAATACAAGTCCTCTGGCGATTTCAGCAGGAGCAGAAAGGTGCTTGGCCCAATTAAGACCATTGGATTGCCATCCAATATAACGATAAATCTTCCTGCCAGCAGGCTAGTTACGGCATAATCCGGACGACCCGTAAAATCGAGCAATGGAAACAAGCTATATTTCTCTTCCATAAGCATTTCTTCCAATTGGTTAATGCTGTAAAGTCCATCCACATCAATGCTATTTAAACGATTCCGCACCGCGTGCAGCACATCTGGCGAAATCATGTCGTCGATGTACAATAAACCAACCTTCGTTCTCGTTCGTCTGCCAAGCGTTGCCGTCTCGTAGCATAAAGATTGGCTGCGAATCCGTTTGCGAATGAGAGCCACATTAATGCTAACATCCTCTACAAACCCATCTCTAGGCCCTTTAATTGATACTTCTGTAGTCGATTCCTCCGGTGTACGATGAGGGTGCTGGCTGAGCGTCATTCGGAATAAGGTATTTGACTCATTCAATAGAAGCAGCAAATCACCTTGAAAAATCCACTCGCAAAGCTGCTCGGGCAACGCGTCCGCAGTTACAGGAATAAGCGGGAGCGTCCCGTATAATTTGCCCGATTGCAAATGAGCAAACCCATTTTTACGGTAAAGCTGCTCCAGATCAGGAAGAATATATTTCCCGATTTGAGAGGTATCGCATAATCCTTCGCTATAAACAAGAGTGACCTCTGAACGCACATCCTCATCAAATTGGAATCGCTGTATTAACACATCTGCAGAATGCGGAAATAAGTTGGAAATTGACTGCAAGCTCCATGGCTTGGCAGGCTCAGGCTTTGTTTTGTTCATGCGGGGCTCCCCTTCCCCTGCCGTCTCAGCAAAGCGATTGCAAGGAATATGGCCAATAGCAACAAAACTCCAAACAGTGAAACGGGAAAATAAAAATGATAGAGCCAAAGGTAAGAGGAGTAGCCATTAATGGGTATGTAGCCCAAGACAATATAGCCGAGTGTCAACAGTAAAATGAGTCTTCGCGCCGCCTTCTTGTTTGGGAAGGGAATCAATTCTCCCAATAAAAACATCGCAAAGCTTGTACGAATAACAGCCCCGGACAGCCATTGAAATTCTGATAAAAAATCAACATGCTCAATATTACCGAATTTTAAAAGCCGCCACTGCTCAAAAGGGGATTCCATCTGCTTCGCCGCCTCTACATGTCCGAACTCCACAATGCCTCCGATGATAGGCCCGAGCGTAATATAAATGAAGAGAATAGCCAAAATGAGAAGCTGCCATGCCTTAACCCGGGATTTGATTCGATGCTGAACAGCTAGAAGCAAAATCATTTCTACAAATCCACCACCAACATAAATCATGCCATGAATGGCGGGCTGCCAGCCATTTTCAAGGACGGGCTGCAATAGGCGATAATCCTTCTCTGGCGTATTGGCTATCGCCACAAAGTAACCAAGCACAATGACAATGGGAAGCATAATGCCTGCTGCGAGCGCAATCATGCGTATGCCAGATATGGCAAAATAGCAGCATACGAGACACAGGGTGATAATTAAAACCGATCTTGGCGTACTGGGCATATAATTGGTTGTGGTCCATCTGACCGTATCAATCAAGGTAAATCCCCCGATAAAAAGCAATTGTAGACAGATCGGAATGATCATCAGCCAAGCAATGAACGGATTCGTCTTGGCTGCCAGCCAAGGATGCAATTTCTGTTGACCGGATCTCCTCATAAATAGAACAAGCAATATGCACCAAGGTAGAAAGCATACACCAGTCAGCAAGACAGAAATCCATGCATCTCTGCCCGCAGCTTCCAAAATTAAAGGATTCACAATGACATGATTCGTTAAACCGACCGTCATCATGAGAATCATGCAAATTTGTAGGAAGCTAACTTGCTGCAGTGCCTTAACCATCTCGAAATCCACCCCAAGTGTTTGTTTTAAATGATAATAGCACTTATAGGTTTCCTTATTGATCCAATTTTATACACAATACTTGTAATACGCGTCATGATTTAGCCAGCATGCTGATCCCATCCTCCAATTGACCAGAGAGTGAAAGCACATCATAATAAATCCACTTTTGCGGATCTATCGTTTGCACCTTGCCTTGACGGACAGCAGATAATTCCCTCCAGATAGAGTTGTGCTGCAATTGCTTATAGGTAAGAGCAGCCTCCGCCCCATATACGATGATAAACAACCGATCAGCTTCATATTGCCAGAGCTGCTCAATCGCAACCTTCCTGCCGTATTGGTTTGGATGTTTAGCAAGCTCGCTTTGCACAAGCGGGGGTGGCTGCAAGCCAAAGGAATGATACATGACCTCGCCCGCATTACGATCTCCAAGTATAAATAGCTCCTTTCCTTCTATGACAAGCAGGCCAACCGTTTCATTCACATTTAAATAGGGCTTGATCCGCCGATGAGCCTCCGCTCGCTTCATTTCGTAGCCGTCAATCCAGCTCTGTGCCTGTTTGCCCAACCCAAGCAAATGACCGATCTCCTGTAAATGCCCTGTTGCTTGCAGCCCCATCCATGGAATGCTAACAATCGGGGCTATACGCTCAAGCTTTTGTTGGATATCCTTGTCTAGCGTGTCACTGCTTATGATCAGATCAGGCTTTAGTGCAGTTATTTTGTCATAATAGAAGGTTGACTTATCTCCAATGCTAGAAATGGCTTCACCTGAACGCCTAGCATAATAACCTAAATGATAGGCAGGTGCGCCAACTGGCTTTATGCCAAGCGCCAGCAGCGCACAGGCATAATCAATGGACAAAATGTTATACTGGCGCGTGTTGACGTATACTCGCGGCGGTACACCTGTTACCTGCTTAAAGCGACGGTTAAAATAATAGCTGTCGCGGAATCCAGCCTGCTCGGCAATATCAGAAAGCGGCTTCCTGGAAATAAGCAGCAGCTCCTTGGCCTTGCGTATTCGCAGCTCTGTTACATATCCATGAGGCGTTGAGCCTGTTATTTTTTTAAATAAAACGATGTATTGCTTTGTGCCAAGTCCAGCCTGATCTGCTAACTGCTGCGTACTGATTTCCTCGTTATAATGGTCTTTTAAAAAAGAAACGGTCTGTTCTACGGCCTCCATGGAACTGGTCGTGTCTGTTACGGACGTATTTTGCTCCAGAATGGCATACATCAGCTTCTGGAAACGGAAATAATAGCTGAGCCGCTCTTTCTCACTTTTAGTATTTTTCATAGTGATCAGCTTGCGTATTTGGGCCAGCATGCGATTAAAAGGCTTGATACTCATTTCACCATGAGCAAAATGAAGAGGAAGGCTGCTGTTGAGCTCAGAGCTAACGATGTCAAAGGTCAGGCACATATAGTGCAGCTCCTTCTCCTTACTTCCATCAGCAGTGATGTCAAGCTTTGCACCAGGCGCTATCCCATAACAACTGCCAAGGGTAGCTTCATAACAGCTGTCGTCTATATGCAAGCTGACTGAGCCGCTTGATACCATTATGAGTCTGTAGCTCAGACTGACACTAGGGAAGAGCTCGCTGCCCCTACTGTGTTCAAGAGATATAACATCAACCAGTCTAAAAAAGTACGAATGAAAAGGAGTCGCTTGGTATCCCCTATTTGAAGTGCTTCTATTCATTGAAGTCACGGATGCCTCCTGCATTAATCGAGAATTAATTGAGAATTATTATCATCATTCTAATAACAAAGAAGAAGCTAGTCAACCATTAGGTTAACTAGCTTCTTCTTTGTTGTTATTTGCTCGGAATAATCGCCTTCATGACGTCCTCCAGCTTTTTCTCGTAAGCAAGTGGACCATTGGTAATCCATACGTCACCGCGCACTTCATAGATATGTCCTTGCTTGACGGCAGGAATGCTCTTCCACAGGCTGCTTTCTTTAAGCTCTTTAGCTTGCTCCTCTCTTCCTTCATCGACAGCTAGGAAAATATAGTCGGCATCAAGCTGTGGAATAATTTCCATGGAAATCGTCTGAATATCCATGTCTTCTCCCCAAGCCAGCTTACGTACAATTGGAGCAGGCTCCAGCCCAAAATCACCATACAAGGCTGTCCCCACCTGACCTCCAGGTCCTCCATACAATCTAAGCTCCTTGCTGGCATGGATGCGAACCATAGCTGCTGTTTTCCCTTTAGCAGCAGTCTGCAATTGCTCTTTAGCCAGCTTCGTTTCCGCTTCGCGCTTTTTAATTACAGCTTCCGCTTGTTCTGTCTTTCCGAGCAGATCAGCTACAATAAGTAGATTTTTTTTCCAGTTTTCCGGATATTGAATTTCACTGCCTGTAAATACATAGGTCGGGGCAATTTGTGATAGTTTTTCATAGACGCCTTCCTCGGCCCAACCCTGGAAGCCAAGAATTATGAGATCCGGCTGTGCAGCCATTATCGCTTCAAAGTTAATCGCACTCGTGTCGAGCTTCGGAACATCCTTCAGATAATCCTCCAGATAGGTCTGATAATAAGCTCCGCTCGAGTATTGCAGGATCGGCTTGACGCCTAGCGCGCTCATTTCGTCTTCGACGAATAATCCAATAATGCGCTGCGGCTGCGCAGGGGCTTCAATTTTACCAAGCACATGCTCAAAGGTGCGAGTATTCGTGGATTGAGCTGCTGGTGATTTTTCGGGCGATGCCTGCTCGGTCTGTACCACGCCCGTCTCCTCCTTCACCTCTCCCCCTCCACATGCCGCTAGCACCATGACGAGCACCCATATACCGCTCAATAAGGACAAGCCTTTTTTACTAAAAGCCATAGCTATTCCGCTCCCTCTACTGATATTTATTCTCATTTGTTTGCCTTGCTTATCATAAATAGTAGATCTGATTTATTCAATGGACTTTTGAGACATGCTCGTATTATTTCGAAAAACACCCTAAATGTACATTTATACAGCAGTACCTTCCTTAGATTATAAACTGTAAAGTTCGAGTTATAGGCCTCGTAAAATAAAAAGAACGCTGCCTGTAAGGCAACGCTCGCTGAATCCCATTTATAAAATCATGCACAATCTACGTAAATCAATTAAGCTGTGTCCTTGTTAACATCTCGGTCTCACCCGTACTGAAGCCAACAATGACTTGACTGGTCATCGAAATAAATAAACCATTTTCCACTACGCCCGGAATCGCATTCAGCTGTTCATGCAGCTCAGCAGGCGCAGCAATCGTGCCGAAGCGGCAATCGGCAATATAATTGCCGTTATCCGTTACAAAAATACCGTCAGCCGAAGCCCGCAGCTCAGCGGTGCAGCCAAGCTCTCTCAGCTTTTGCAGCGTTAAATTCGAGGCAAAGGGCACAACCTCCACTGGAAGCGGAAATTGTCCAAGCTGGCTTACTTTTTTGGACTCGTCCACAATGACGATAAACGTTTTGCTGTGGGCAGCAAGAATTTTTTCACGCAAAAGCGCACCGCCGCCGCCTTTAATCAAATGAAGCTCGCCATCTACTTCATCCGCACCGTCAATTGTTAAATCTATCGCCGTAATTTCATCGAGCGGAACTAACGGAATGCCGTACTCAACCGCTAAATCCTCAGACTGCTTGGAGCTGGCAACGGCTTTAATATCCAGTCCTTCGAGCTTCATTCTTTGCGCCAGCTTCAAAATCGCCCAATACGCCGTCGTTCCTGTCCCAAGCCCAATAAGCATGCCATCCTGCACAAGCTGGACGGCCTTCTCTGCTGCCAATTGCTTGACGTTCAAACGTTTCCCTCCGCTCTCTGTGTTCTATTTCCCAAAAAATTACATGCCCAATATATGATAGCCTGCATCAACATGCAGCACTTCGCCAGTAATGCCGCGTGACAGATGACTAAGCAGGAATAACGTCGCATCGCCTACTTCTTCTTGGTCAATGTTGCGGCGCAGCGGCGCGCGCTCCTCAATCGTTTGCATAATCTCATTAAAGCCGGACACGCCTTTTGCGGATAAGGTTTTAATCGGCCCAGCTGAAACCGCATTAACCCGAATATTATATTTGCCAAGATCCTCGGCCAAATATCGTACGCTTGCTTCAAGCGCTGCCTTAGCAACGCCCATGACATTATAATTTTTCACTACGCGCTCTGCGCCGATATACGATTGGGTAACAATGCTGCCGCCTTCGGACATGATCTCTTTCGCCTGCTTAGCGACCGCCACAAGCGAAAAAGCGCTGGAGTTTTGCGCGAGCAAATAGCCTTCACGCGATGTATCCAGGTATTCGCCTTTAAGCTCATCTTTATCCGAGAAAGCAAGTGAATGCACGATTCCATCAATGCTTCCGACCTGCTCTTTAATATGGGCAAAAGCCGCACTTATGCTGTCATCGTCCAATACATCACATGATACTGTGAGCAGTGGATTCATATCGTTCTGTGCAAGCAACCCCTTCAGCTTCTCGAAAGAACGTTCCTTCCTGTATGTAAAAATAAGCTGCGCCCCTTCCCGATGCAGCGACTTGGCGATTCCCCAAGCAATGCTGCGTTCATTAGCGACGCCCATTACGACGATTTTTTTGTTGTTCATCATTCCAGACAAAGTAATCCCTCCATTAGCTAAATCCATAAATCTGTTGCCATTATAGCATAAAACAAGGTGAAACGGCTGTCGCCTCCATTGGCGGCACAGCGCGTTTCAGTCCGAGAAATGCTATAATAAATGTTAGCAACTTATTCATAGAAGGATGATTCATTGTAATGACAGAGCAGGAGCGCAAAAATTGTATGAAATGCCGCCATTATTATGTTACTTGGGACCCCGGCGCGCCAAGAGGTTGCAGGGCGTTCGGTTTTAAAACGCAGGCGATGCCAAGCCAAGTTGTACTGGCCTCCTCCGGGAAGCCTTGCTTGAACTTTGAAGCTAAGGAAAAAGGATAAGGCAGCAGACCGTCAATGATCGGTTTGCTGCCTTCTTTTTCAGGATTGGGCTACCTGTCTTCTCGTCTGTAGGTAAACAAGAGACAGCTTTACACGGAGGGAGGTTTGCTCCATGTACTGCGCGTATAACATAGGCTCATGCCAGCGCGCTCCATATTCCGCTGACTGCTAGAGCAATAACTGGCTTGTCCGACCATGAGGGTGCAGCCCGCTTGGGCAGCAGCAAGCAAGCGCGCTGCAATTAACGCCGCTTGAACACCTCGCTTGCGATATTCCGGCAATGTTGCGGCAAATGTAAGGGAGGCGATATGTTCATGTATATGCATGACCCCAACCCCAACAGCGATACGATCTATCTCAGCAGCATAAAACTGCCAGCCTTCTCGGTTGAACAGCATGCGGTTATTATCGGCAATGTGGTTTTTTCCAGCAATCGGCAGTCCGCTGCCAAGCGCATGCAGCTCTGCGTAAAGATCAACCTCGTGCTCGCCAAGCCTGCGTACGACAATGCCTGTCTGACCTTCCTCCAACGTCATGCCTGCTTGCTGAGCGATATTTCCTGCCAAGCTCGCATGAAAGCCCGACTGATAATACCCCTTCTGGGCCAGCGCCAGCAGCGTGTCCCCATCTATACGCGAAGGAACGATCTCGAATTGCGGACTCCCGCCCTGCTCTTTGTACCAGTTTAGCACTTCATCCAGCTGTGCTGCGCTTGCACGGCCAAAGCCTTTAACCGTATTAAATTGAGGCCATGGCATTTCTCGGCTAGCAATAGCCACTGCAGGGCCGAAGCGCTGAAGTGCTATCCCCATTGGATTATGCTCCCGTTCCTGAATGGCCTTCATTCGATCCAGCATGTATACAAGCTCGGAGTTCTCAACGTGCTCGACAAGCTCGAGGGTAGTCATACGAGTATTCAACAGGTAAAACCTCCCTATATTCGTGATAACGGAATATTGTTAATGGCTTTAACAATTCAATCGCCATTTTGTTTACATAATTATTTTTATGTAACTAATTGATTGATTTCAGACTATTCAGAAATTAATAATATTTCTTCGATATATTCAATCGCTTAAGTATGGTTCAAGTGAATTTGCGAAATCCGTGGAAACTCCAATCGTCCTAATGAAGCGATTACTACTTCCGCTGGATAAAATTGTGCCTGTCTGCCACCTGAGAAATACCATTTGCGTAATTGCTTTACCACAATAAATAGCCCGTGCTCATCGCCGACAGGGGTTAATCCCTCGCTATCCTCCCGCCAGTTGGGAATGCCAAGCGCATTTAGCTCCCGAACGATAGGGATAACCTCTGCAGCGACGATGCCCAGTTCACTAACTTCGAGGCAGTCCGAGTAGCTGAACGGGTGGTCTGTACCATTTTTCAACTGATGCCTAGCAATGAACTCGACGATATTGCCAGCAGGATCAGCAAAATAAACGGCACCTGCATCCCATGATGCGAAAAACACCTCGTCTCTGCCTTCCTCCTCAATAAGCGCCACTTTCCCCTTCAGCCAGCGCTTCGCTTCTGCCAGCTTATTTTCGGGAATATTAATGGCAAAATGATAGAAGGGCTCGGTCTGCTCCGTTGTCGCCTGAAAGGTGAGCTGCGTGCTGCCAATGGCCATTGTGAAGGACTGCTCGTCTCTATCCAGCACCAAGAAACCAAGCTGCTCGTTATAAAAGGCATACAGCGCCTCCAGCCTGCTTGTCCACAAGGTGATGTGTTCAAATTTCATCGTACCTATTCCTCCCTAAAGCGGAGCATTACCGCCTGCATATTGTAAACAATTCCAAAGTCTATTTTATCATAATATCTGCCTTGAGAGGCTTTGCAAGGTGATTTTTACTACTTACCCTTTAGCTTCAATAAAGCACACAATTTTCTCCTGATCCACAGACTTTAGCAAATAATCATAGGTAGTGCGCCCTATCGCTTTTTGGGCATAATCGAGATCGTCATAATCGCTCAAATAAATAAATTTCTGCGGCTGATTCGATGAGCGAAGCTGCTCTAGAAAATCAGGCTCCATGCTACTCGTTGCAGTGGGGTCACACCCTACGCCGAACAAAACACTAAAATAGACTTCGTGGACACCACAGCCGCTATTTCAACAAAATCAGGGATATAGAACTGCTATCGGACACAGGAGCCGCTAATGGATTGCCAATTGCCTTCTTGCTCGGAAAATAAGGACAATAGCGGATCTCCTGTCCACGCACGTCCAAAAACGGGTCTAATATTCAAAATAGAGGAAGCTGAGTCCTGCAAAAAAAGTAGTGAGCGTCCAAGCCTCATGACCTTAGCCACAGGGGTCCCCGTAACATTGCTATTACCCGTAATCGCGTAGCACGGTTCCTTAAGTCTCGAATCGTCAGATGAGATCGGCCTCGAATAAGCGCTAAGTTATGAGCAGAAAGCGGGCTCCAATTTGTATATACATCCTAAATAGACGCACTCTGAACGAGGCGTCTATTTACTCGTCACAACTATTTAGCTCTTTGTTAAGCTTGCAGGCAGCTTTACAGCAAGCAGCGTGCCGCCCGAGCGCACATAGATCATATCCCCAGACTTCAGCGTCGGATCAAATTCGCTCGAGCCCGTTTTCACGCTGAAGACGGGCTTTGTGGTTGCGAAATTATACGCATCCAGCGTTCCATCTGCACGTGCAACATACAGGCCATTTGAAAAAATATCCGTCTGAACGGGCTGAATACCGAACGGGAACGGGACACTTTGCCCGCTCGTCGTCTTTAGAGCGAGCATGGAATGATTGCGGAAGCTCTGATAGAGCAGCTTGCCGCCATAAATGCTATAGAGCGGATAATATTCTTTTGGGTCTGGCGCATTCCACCGCTGAATAGCTTTACTGTTTGGAGAATATGAGGAAAAATTGTATTTGGAAACCATTTTCCCCTGATAAATGTATAGGTCATTACCGTCCAGGAATGCGGAGCCATTAGCGCCGCCTGATTCAATTTGCCCAGGCACCTCAGGCACTACTGTCCAGTTGTACACCCGCTCGCCCTTGTTCTTCCCAGACACTAAGTCAAGGACCGCGATTTGCAAACTTCTATTGCTGGAATCGTCATCCCCTCTCATGAATGTGTCCAAGACTGAGTAGACCAGCCCGTCCTTGACCAAGAGCGGAGAAAAGTGAGCAAATGCCGTCCAAAGCTTTTTGCCTGTTGCCTGATCGTAGGCATTAAGCTGATTAGAAGTAAGAGCTCCTTGAACCAAATAACTGCGCAGCACAACACCTTTGCTTACGATTATGTCACTGGATCCTGAGGAGTAGAGGCTATCCTTCTCGGTTATCTTCCAGCGCAGCTTACCCGTTGCCCGATCTAGTGCAAAAAGAGTGAAATTTTGCGTCACATAAATCGTATCGCCAATCGGAACGATGCTTTCTGCTTTATTCGCACGAATCGCTGTCGTCCACTGCTTGCTGCCATTTTTGGTAACAGCAATGACTGCACCATCTGTTGTAAGTCCATACAAACTTCCTTGTTCATAGGCAAGCACGGGCCTCAGGCCAGAACCATATTTCCACAGCATTCTACCACTTGTGCCGTCATAAGCAGCAAGCTGCCCTCCATTCACAAGTGCAAACAGCCGCCCTTCCTCTGCAAGCGCTGCTGTTATGAATCGGCCATCCTGATCAAATTTCGCAAGCGGCAAGCTCCACATTGGTTTGACTGCTGGGGCAGAGACAGCTCCATACATAGGGGTGGTGCTGCTAATAATAGGCTTCTCGGCAAACGCAGCCGATGCTCCCAACAAGCCGCAGGCGATAATGGAGGAAGCTACGCTAACCGCGACGATTCTTTTCATTTGTTGCGAAGGATTAATAAACATCTCTCACTCTCCCATTCCCTGGTCATATAAAATATGCACGATATCATCCAGCATAAATGACCGAATCGCCCGCTGATCTGCAAGGGCAATCCGGTTATTTTTGAAACGCCATGCTCTGTCAATTCATAGTCCTGAGATTCCATTGACTTTGAACACAGTCTCATGATATCCATATTATAGGCGATGAAAGCTGCCAATCCTACTTTTTTATGAATTTTGTATCTTTTTCTCCAATATTTCTAAGCTTTATCAGCATCTAATGCCAGTAGTAAAGAAACCGTTAATTCGGCCCCTTCTTCCAGCTTGCAGCGCACGGCTATTGGGCCGCAATGCAGCTCCAACATTTTGTAGACGTTGGGCAACCCGAGGCCGCTGCCTCTGATCGTCCCAACACATCATCAATCGTTCCGGCGCGCACATTCTATGAGCCAACAGCATGATGTGAAAATAACGAAAAACCGATCCAGCAACCGGATCGGCCTTTCCTGCTATTTTTCCCCACTCCGATATTCGTTGAAAAGTAACCGTCCTGCTAAGTGCTCGTCAGCGGAAAAAGCATAATAGCAAGCTTCATCGGCTGGGGCTTTACTAAATAAGCGTCCAGCGTCGGCGCGTAACCGCAGCTGTGGTTGCCGATCCCGCTTTGTAGGGCATCGATTTTGACAATCGTTTCAGGCAGCCTGGTCAGCTTATGAACATGGCTTGTGCGCGACATATCCTCCGTAGAATAATGATGGACACTAATGTTAAACCGCTCACTGCCTGTTATCCCGATTCCAGCACCTTCCCCATTCTCAAGCTTTGCCCAGCGTACATCGACTTTATTACCGTTTTCCTGCGGCTTGACATAAGGAACAAACTGCTCCGCTACCGTACCGCCGTAAATGCCAAGCTTACCGCTTTCTTTACGGTCGGCATAACATTCATGAGGCCCTCTTCCATACCAGCTGAACTGGTCATAGCTATCACGAAGACGCAGCTCCAAACCAAAACGCGGCAGTGGCGGCAGGTCGCTTCCAAGCGGTTCAATCGTCGTTTCCACGCCTATGGAGGCATCAGCGTTAATCTGGTGAATCATTTTGCAGCGGAAGGCTGCTCGTTCGCCCTTTGCGCCCATGACCGCTTCAGCCGTAGTTATGATGCTTCCCTGATGGTCAGCGTTCACCGAAAACTGGCGCAGCTGCCAATCAAGCCGATCATAACCGGCTTTCCCCCATTCTTTGGCTAGATGGACATCGTTGTCCAGAGGGGCACGCCATAGGAGCAGCTGTGGACCTGCGAGCAGCTGCTCATCACCGTCATACAGCCAATTGCTGATTGTGCCTGTCATTTGATCCATGTCTACCTGAAACCCGTTCCCGCTTATGCGGCATATAGGCTTACCGTCTTCTCGCTGCAAATTTTGATGCTTAGGAGGCTTTAGAGCAGGACTCTCACCAAAGGCCTCGCTTGCTCCAGCTATTGGGTGAACGATACTACAGAACACATCCTTCGCACAATAAGCGGCAACCTTCTCTTGCAGGTGCCAGCCCGTCTCCTCAAACCATATATCGGCCCAAGCTGTTTCATGACCTTCGTCGCACCACAACCTACTGTTGCGCTCTGTAAAACAGATATGCAGCGCATACTCACCTTTTTCCATTAATTGCTCCAAAGGGAGCGGAATGTCTAATATCTCTTCCTCGCCAGGCGCCGTCTGCAAGCGAGCAAGCTCGCCTTGGGCAACTGCGGCGCCGCTGCGGAGCAGCTGCCAATGACCTTTCAAATGTCCCAGCGATAAAAAGCTGTAACGATTCACAAATTGAACCCGGCCAAGCTGTGCGGGGTCCGGCTTTATTTTCACCGGCTGAATGATCTTCTTGTATTCCAGCAAGGACGCTTTAATGCTTCGATCCGGAAACAATAGTCCATCCATGCAAAAGGGTCCGCTGTGCGGGGCATCGCCAAAGTCGCCGCCATATGCGTAAAACGCAGCTTCACCGTCATTTTGCCGCAAAATGCCCATATCCGACCACTCCCAAATAAGGCCTCCCAGCAATCGGGGGTACTCGTAAACCGCATCCCAGTATTCCTGTAAATTGCCCGTGGAATTGCCCATGGCATGACCAAACTCGACCATGAGATAAGGGCGGTCATCCGGCTTGCGTCCTTCCTCTATGAGCATGTCGACCGAAGGGTACATGGAGCTCACAATGTCAACAACTGCGGCTTCATAAGCCCGCTCATAGTGAACCAGACGAGTCGGATCGGCGCTGCGGGTCCACTCCGCCATCGCATCATGATTTTCACCATAACCTGACTCATTTCCGAGCGACCATACGATGATAGATGGATGATTTTTATCCCGTCCAAGCATCCTTTGCGCACGATGCAAATAGGCTTCACGCCAATTTGGATGTTTGCTCAAATAAGATTCATCGCCCATAAAATGAAATCCGTGCGTCTCCAAATCCGCTTCATCTATAACGTATAAGCCGTATTGGTCGCATAAATCAAGCCAACGTGAATCGTTTGGATAATGGGACAGCCGAACTGTGTTGATATTATGCTGCTTCATCAGCCTTATGTCTTCCAGCATCGCTTCGAGCGTCGTTACATAACCCAATTGCGGGTGGAACTCATTGCGATTGACGCCTTGAATAACGATAGGCTGCCCATTAATTAGCAGCTTCCCCTTTTCAATCTGAATATCCCTGAAGCCAACTGAAAGCTGTTTCACCTCCGCTATCGCTCCGTCTTGGCCACGGAGCGTCAACAAAAGCTTATACAAATAAGGCGTTTCCGCTGTCCATAGCCGAGGCTTTGAAATAGGAAACTGGATCGGTAACGTTCGAAGCTCTTCAAGCGAATGTGACGCTTGAAGGTTAAACGATTGAATAGCGACGCTCTCTCCACCAGCATCTAGCAAGGATACGCTCAAATGGAAGTTTTCTCCCTGACTGTACTCCGGTTCATTTATGGTTTGGTTCACTTTTTTCACTGCGGTTTCTGCCGCGTTTTTCCAAATGCTGCGTTGAGCAAGCGTAAGCTGCAAGCTGAGGCTCGCCTCCTGATATCCGGAGCCGGGTATAAAGGGAGTTCGCACCCGTATGTCCTCAATTGTGACAGCCGCCTGTGCGGTTAAATAAACATCGCGAAATATTCCGCTCAGCCGCCATTTGTCCTGCGATTCCAAATAGCTGCCATCGCACCATTGGTAGACGCGAACCGCTAGCAAATTAGAGCCGGGACGTAGCAACTGGGAAATATCAAACTCTGCCATATGATGGCTTCCCTGACTGTATCCGACCTGTTCGCCATTGAGCCACACATGGAAGGAGGAATCGACTCCGCCAAATACGAGGCGAATTTGGCGATTTTCCCAATGCTCAGGTGCTACAAAGCTTGTACGGTAGCAGCCAGTAGCGTTGAGCAGTGGAATATGCGGAGGGTCAAGCGGGAATGGATATGGACAGCTGCTGTAATGTGGTTGTCCGTAACCGTGCATTTGCCAATTTGAGGGCACAGGAATCCAATCCCATAGCGTATCATCGCAAGTATCCAAATGGCTATCGACTGCACAGTGCATAGGCGAATCGAAGTAGCGGAAGCGCCAGTTGCCGCTAAGCAGCTTGTAATAGGGCGATTCGATCCGAGCATCACGCAGCGCTGCTGCCGTATTGTCAAATGGAATCATTTCGCTGCGCGGGGGCATTGTATTGCGCTCCAGCACGTTTAAGTTGCAATAATCTGGCAGATGCTCGCGTTCAATTGGCATAAGCCGCCCTCCCTTGCTTCATGCGGGTGAAAAAATCCCGCTCGCCGATTTGCCCACCCTTCAGCACTAGCTCCAGCCCATCCAGCGCGGACTCCTCTGAGAAGGCTCGGCATAGCGGCGCCCCTGGCGTCAGCGCAGCCACGCATTCCAGCGCATAAATGCCTAAGCTGCGCGTCACATATCCAGACGTATCCCCACCAGCGATGACGATGCGTGTCAGCTGTTCATCAAGGATCAGCTCACGCGCCAGCGCTCCAAGCAAAGCGCCCAACAGGCGGCTGCTTTGCTCAGGTCCATAGCCCTGCTCAGCAAGCTTGTCACGGAAACGCGAAATGCTTGGATCGTCTACACCTTCCGCTGAATAAAGCAGCAGACTGCGCCCTTCGGCAAGCTTTTCCCGAGCCTCATTCAGCAGCTGCTGCCGGGCAGCCGCTCCTTTCCTTCCGTCCAGCAGCTCCTCTGCCGGCACCCGAATGCCCGCAAAACCCGCTGCCTGCGCAGCCTTAATTTGCTGCTCCGTAACCGGCGAGCAGCTACCCGACACAACGAGCAGACGTTCAACCTCTGCTGCTTGAGCAGTACTAAGCTCTGGCTGCGGCGGCAGCAAGCCAAGCTGCCGCCAACAGGCTCCAAGCGCATACTCCACGCCAGAGGAGCCAATGGCAAATAAGCCGTCGCGCTGCTGGGCCTCCGCCCAAATCAGCTTTCCAGCCGCCGCCAGTCTTGCTTCGTCAAGCACATCAAACAGCACGAGATCAGGCCGCTCCCGCTCTACAAGCTCAGCCAGCCTTTCGCCCACTTCAGACTCGGCTCCTTCCAGCGCCAAAATATCCATCAGCGCCATCTTTAATTCCGTTTGCTCCGACAAATGCTTGCGCAAATCCGCTTCTGCCATTGGTGTGATCGGATGGCGCGACATCGTTGGATGGCGATCAAGCCGGTACGTCTCCTCGCCCGCCGCCGCAAAATGGTTGCCGAACAATGTATAACGCCCTAAATAAGGAACCCCTGCCAGCACTGGAACATAACCAGCACCAAACACGGAACGGCCTATTTCCGCTGCCTTGCCGATGCTGCCAACTTCAGCGGAGGAATCGAATGTAGAGCATATTTTGTAATGCGTAACAGCTGCCCCTATTTTCCGCAGCTGCTCCAGTACCGGACGCAGCTCGCGCTCCGCCTCATCTGGGGTTAGCGAACGACCAATGCCCGCTACTCCTATGGCTTCTATATCTGCAAACTTGCTGGCAAGCAGCTGCTCGCTAGGAGTCTCTAGAAATAACGCAGCCCGAAGTCCAGCTCGGAACAACGCCTCCAGCACATCGGTTGAGCCTGTGAAATCGTCGCCATAGTAGCTGAGCAGGCGCTGCGCTTCCGGGAGCCGATAACCGTGGCTAACCGAGTATGCTTCCTCTTGCTGCTGCCCGATCTCCCCCATAGTATCTGCGCTATATGGCAGCTTTCCACCGGTGTCGCTTGTTGCACCATCGTCTGGCTTTAGCGTGAATTCCCCTCTGTCCATCACCGCTCAGCCCTTCCCGTATTTTGCTATAGCCTGCTGCAGCTCTGGATGCCGCTTTGCATACTCAGCGAGCGGAACGCCTTGAACGGCTGCCTCCCAGCCCTGCTTCATGCTTGCAAAGCCAGCCGCTGCCCCGCCCGGATGAGCCAAAATGCCGCCGCCTGCCAAATGCATCACATCTACCGTGCTTGTGGCTTCATAAGTAGCCGGAGCCGTTCCCGCCCATTGTGCCGAGGATACGACAGGCATTGTCCCAAAGCCATTGTACATAGGCTTCAAGCATGCACGAATAGAGCTTACGACCGAGCTGTTGCTTTCATAAAATTTGCTGTCTAAACCGTTCACATGCAGATGGTCGGCTCCTGCCAGACGGCAGAGCTTCTGATAGGCTGGAAAAGCGAAGCCCAGCAGCGGACAGCGCGTCATCATGCCCCACTGATTGCGGTGGCCGTGAATCGGAACCTCGCTATATTTGCTCAAATGGGCAAGTCCCGTCAGTCCGACGCTCATTATGCTGACCATGACACAGTTGCCGCCTGCCTTAACGACGAGCTCATGCCCACGCTCCATTTCATCAATGTCCCCCGTAATATTGAAGGCGTACATGATTTTTTTACCCGTGGCATCAGCCGCTCGGTTGACGGCATCCATGACCGCACTCACCCGCTGTGCCAGAGGGGCGTAGGTCCCATTTGCATTCAGTTCATCATCCTTTATAAAATCAAGACCGGCTGCCGATACGTCCATAATCATCTGCTGCAAATCAGCCATCGGAAGCCCGATGCTCGGCTTGACAATCGTCCCCATAATCGGTCGATCATACACGCCGGTTAGCTCCCGTGTACCCGCGATACCAAACCTCGGGCCGGGGTACCGTGCTGCGAACGCTTCGGGCAGCTCCAAATCAACTAGCCGCAGCCCGGACAATTCTTGCAGCTCGAACAAATTGCCCGCAATAGCAGACATTAAATTCGGAATAGACGGGCCAAAATTGTGCATCGGAAAGGATACTGTTACCTCGCCGCGTCTATAAAAGCCATCATGCCCGGGCGGCGTTTTGGAGCCAGGCAGCGACGGTGAGGACACAGACGGAAGCTCGACAATTTGTTCAATTCGCGCCCCGTGCCGCTCTTTCAGCTGGTCCGTCTCTCCTGGCACTGCTGTAAAGGTGCCCGTCGACTGCTCGCCAGCAATGACCTCGGCAGCACGCTCCAGCGTATAGGGTGTTTCTATCAAATAGACGGCCGTTACTCTTTCTTGCTCCATGCTATTTCCCTCCCGCAAAATCTGCCTCTAACCTTGCTGTAGCTGCTCTTGCTAAAATCATTGCCGCTACAGCAAGCCTCGCTCTGCCAGCAGCTCCTTAATTTGCTCGACCGCAAGCCGCGGACTCGATAATACCGGCTTGCCTGTCGCCTCTCGTACGGCCCCCTCCATTCGCGCCATTGATCCTTGGGCCAATACGATAACATCCGCTTTATCGCTGACCGCAAGCGCCGTTTCCAGCAAAATGCGGTCATGCTTTGCCGGATTCCCTCCGACCAGAGCGTCGAAGGCTCCGGCTGCGAGCCCGTTCAAGACGGTGACCTCTTTGCCAATGGCTTCCGCCTGCTTCGCCAAAAAACGCATCGTCGGCTCAAGCGTTGAAGGCAGTGTGGCCAGCACTGCAATCGCGTCGTATTCGGCTACCGCCTTGGCGGTCATTGCCTCGTCAATTTTAACGAGCGGCACACTCAATTGTCCCTTCGCAGTATCAGCCACTTCGCCGACGGAGGAGCAAGTATTCAGAATAAGATCTGCTCCCAGCTCCTCCCCATGCTGAAAATATTGCGTTAGCCGCTTGCTCACTCCAGCCGGTATATGCCCTGCCTTGACGACATCGCCAATCAGGCTGTCATCTATAATGTTGACAAGCCGCACACCTGGCAGCACTTCCTGAAACACAGCCTTTAGCGGATCAGCAAGCCCTTGTCCGGTATAAACCGCAACTACCGTTGTCATATCCCCAGCCTCCATTTGGATTGATTATTGAACCTGTTCTCTAAGCCGCGATTCAGAACTACCAGACCAATTCATTCTCTATCCGCCTTATGCTGCCTTCACGCATAGGCGCTTTCTCATATACCTGTCTGCCGCTGTAGAACGGATGATGCTCTCCTTCTGGCGAAATGCCAATGACATCATCGCCCTGCCACTGGGTTATGAACGTTTGCCCGATTGCGGTTTCAACCGTCTGGCGGCGCGACAGCGGGAACGTTATTGTAATTGTTTCCCCAGCGAATGCTGCGCCAAGCAGCAGGAAGCATTCATTTACCCAGCGGCTCGGCTCGCTGCCCTTGCCCTGCTCCGTGCTGCCGTTCAACTCGCGGGTAAAGGCTACTTTCGCGAAGCCCGCCCATTCGGGAATACGCACCTGAAGGCGCGGAATATCGCGGTGGATATGCAGCACCAGCTTGCCTTCATGCGGCAAATAGCTGTCAACGTCGAGCCAAGCCGAGCTGCGGTTGAGCAGGAAATTAACGCTGACCGTGCCTTTTTTCTCGGTAACCGTGTTGCTCCAGCCCATGAACAGCCCGCGCGTCCCTGAGCCAAGGCAGCAAATTTGCAAATCATTCGTATGTCCCCGCCCGTGGTTGACATTACAGCAAAAATCATTCGGTGCCGAGTACCCGGCAAAAGCGCCCCGCGTACGCTTGGCAATATTTTCATGCGTAATGAGTCCAGGAATGTTGCCGGATCGGTCCTCCGTTTCCTTCACCCAGTCCATATCGAGCAATTGCGACTCGGCAAGATGGTTGCGAATATAACGCTCGGTCACTCCCCAGTAACGGGTATAGCCGCTTTGCGCGAGCGTAATGCCCGTAGAGATGAGATCGACGAGCGAGCAGGTTTCATGCTCATAGGCCTGCTCCTTCATGTCGCCGGGGGTCCAGCCAAAGGCGGTACACTGGGTTACGGCCCAAGCGTAGCTTTTTTCCACAAAGCTGAGCAGCGCTGCATCCCCCGTGAATACGCCAAACCGCGCCAATGCGTCGAGTGTTCCAAGTCTTGTATGAAAATGTCCGCTGCGGTAAGCGAGCGCATCGTTAAAGCTGCCATCGGCGTTGAACACGCCGCTTCGCTGTACGATGAGGGCCGTGAAAAACTGGCACAGCTCGAACGCATCCGCATTGCCAGTCAGCTCATGGTATTTCAGCAGCGGCATTACGAGCCGTCCGCAGAAGGCAGCAGGATCTGGCGCAAGCCGCAGCAATATGGCATTGGAAGAAGGCCAGCCGCCCTCCTTATATTCCGACGCCGGATAATACCACACATCGCGCTCTTTAATTGCAATCCTTTTAAGTGCTGCAACATGATTATCCGCCGCCTCCTTCACCAAAGGATCACCCGTCTCCATATACCAGCTCGTCAGCGATAAAATGACCGCGCGCTGGTCAATCAAATTCGCATTCGGCTCCCAGTTGTGATGCGGGTTTGTCTGGCGGTAGCTCAGGCCATCTTCCTTGAAAAAAGAGAGCAGATTCGCCCGGTATTTCTCCTCCGTCTCCTTGCCAAACGTTTCCCCCGACATATGACGGGCCAAAATCATCCCGTCCACCATCCGGCCATGAGACGAGCCATAATCCCAGTCCCCATGTGTCAAATTGGCTGGCTCCTTCATTAGGTTTGCAGCAAAAAAAGGGATATCGTTATAATCGCGGTCTGCCATTCCCACAATTGCATTCATCGCATGTCCTGCTCTGTCCGCAAGCGTCAGCGTAGCTGGTATTTGTCTCGTTTGCATCGCAAGTCTCTCCCTAATCGTTTATTGCGGCGTTTTACCTGCTGCGCCGCGGTATTCGCCAATCGTTTGCCCGGTTTTCTTTTTGAAAATTTGGCTGAAATAACGGTAATCCTCATAGCCAACAAGCTCGGCTATTTCATAGTTTTTATACTGCGGATAACGCATCAGCTCGGTCGCCTTGGCAATCCGATAGTCGATTAAGTAATCGACAAAGCTACTGCCCGTCGTTTTCTTAAACAAACGACCCACATAATCGGCATTCAAAAAGCGGCTTTCTGCAATTTGCGGCAAGCTAAGCGGCTGGTCATAATGCAGCTCTATCAGCTTTTGGATTTCACGGATCAGCTGCTCGCCATGCCGTCCTTGGCTGTTGCCGCGCGGGGCAGCAAGAGCAGGCAATATTTGCTCCTCGAACAGCAGCTTAACCGAAACATGATCCTTGCGCAGCCGGATAAGCTCCATATAAGCGAGTGCGCTTTTCCCGCTCAATTGCTCCAGACTAGTGTGCGCCGCTTGAAGCTGACGCTCCAGCGCATGCACCAGCATGGTGGCGCTCCGGCGCAAGCCATCCACCGTCTGCGAGGGCGCTGCAAGCGCATTGAAAAAGCGATTGAATTCCGCGCGCAGCTGCTCTACATTGCCAAGCTGCAGCTGCACGAGAAGCGCTTGTTCCAGCTCAGTCGGGTAAAAATCTGCATTTCCAGCACTGGTCGGCAAATGGGGCGGCTGCTTAACCAACATTTCCTCCGGCTCCAGCGCGCACTCCACAAATTCCATAATCGCCATATCGCCCAGCTGCCTCCCATCCAGACGCTGCTGAAGCTTGCTGTAGACAGCTGGAAGCTGATTTGGCGGGCAATCCTTGCTCCCAGCACTAATGCTGTAGCTTGTGCCCGTCTCCTCGCGAAGTATGCCCTGAAGCAAAGTCGCAAGCCGCTGTATTTCCGCATGCTCAAAGCGGCTGCCAAACAAGCAGAGGGCTATTTCGCCAAGGTTAATCGGAGAGGCGGCGGCGACAAATGACCAGCAGCCTTCAAAATAAAAGGACTGGCACTGCTGCAGCCTTGTCTCTATGATCCCAACGGCCTCTTGAATGCTGACCTGCTCCGTATAATAGTCTGGCTGAGCGAGCAGCAGCAGCGCTTTATTGCCCGCTGCTCCTTCTGGAAGCTCGGTTAAGCTCTGCGTCAAGGACGCTCTCTTTGCCTCTGGTATGACTGACGATGGAGCAGAAGCTTGAGTTTGAGCCTGTGCAAGCGGCACGCCTCGCTGTAAAATGTCCAGCAGCCATTTTTTCTGGCTGTCCCGACGCTGCTGCTCCTGCCTTAGGTCACGTTCGCTGAGCAGTGACAGCGCCTTGCCGAGCACCGTAATCAATTCCTCCCGCTTAAGCGGCTTAAGCAAATAATCAAACGCCTTATGACGAATGGCTTCCTTCGTATATTCGAAATCCGAATAACCGCTGACGACGATCGTCACAACGTCTGGCAGAGATTCCGCCAGCATGCCGAGCAGTTCCTTGCCGTCGAAGCCCGGCATGCGCATATCGAGAAACAGCAGGTCGGGTTTATGCAGCAGCGCCAGCTCATAGCCTTCTTCGCCATCGACCGCTTCACAGGCAAGCTCAAGCCCAAGCTCCTCCCATGGAATCATTTGAATAAGTCCCCGCCGTATCCAGCGTTCATCGTCTACAACCATAACCTTGCGCATGGCCCGCTCCCCCTTCCTGCTGCCCTTGTATGCTTCGCTTAGCCTTTTACCGAGCCCGCAGTCAAGCCGTCAATAATGTAGCGCTGCAGGAACAAATAAATAATTAGCACCGGTGCAATGACAACGATCATAAAGGCAAAAACAACGCCCCAATTCGTGCTGTATAACGTAACAAAGTTAAATACTTGAAGCACAATCGTCCATTTCGTGCTGTCCGTGACCAAATAAAACGGGCCGAAAAAGTCATTCCATACCGATACAATGACGACGATGGAGACGGTTACCAGCACCGTGCTGATAAGCGGCAAAATGATTTTAAAATATAATCGGAAGTAGCCGCAGCCCTCTAAAATCGCCGCCTCATCCAGCTCGCGCGGCACCGATTTAATAAACCCAACAAGCAGAAACACCGCAAACGGCAGCAGCACTGCTGTATAATACATAATGATGCTTAAGTAGCTTCCCTTCATGTGCAGCAAATCCATCAGTCGAATTGTCGGAATAATGGATACAGGAACGATTAGTCCCATAATAAAGGCAAAATAGACACCCTGCAAAAACTTCCCGCCGCGCCGCTGAATGACGAATGCAGCCATGGAGGCGAAAAAATTGACGCTGACGACGACGAGCGCCGACAGCAGGAAGCTATTTTTGAAGCCGCGCAGCAGGTTATCCTGGTTAAATACCTCTTCATAGTTGCTAATCACCCAATGGCTTGGCAGCGTCAGCCCGAACAGCGCCGACTCGCGAATATCCTTAAACGAGTTAATGAATATCATAAAAAACGGAATGAGAATGAGCAGAGATAGGCAGATCGCGAGCAGCTCCAGCAGCAAAGGAGAATATTTTCGGCTTCTCACATTTCCACCTCCCTCTTCTTCATTGCCATTAAGACCGGAACGCCCACTAGCGTGACAAGTGCGAACAACAGCATGTTAATCGCCGTCGCGTACCCCATTTCACCGGAGCTGAACGTATTGCGGATGTACGTATAAAACACTTCCGTCGTATAGCCCGGACCGCCTTCGGTCAGCACCATTACGATTTCGAACACCTTCATCGAGCCAATCATCGCCAGCAGCACATTAACTGTGAACGCCGGAGCGAGCAGTGGAAAAACAACATGCTTGAACCGCGTCCAATAGTTCGCCCCATCAATGGATGCGCTCTCCGTCAAATCCTTCGGAATAAACTGCAAGCCAGCCAAATACACGACCATCGAAAAGCCAGCTACCCGCCAAATGTCGGTCATAATGACAGTGAATAGTGCGAAGCGTGGATCATTCAGCCAATCCTGAACCATAAAATCCATGCCGAGCAGTCCGAAAAATTGATTGACGATGCCATGCTCAGGATGATAGATCGCCCGGAAAATGTAACCGATAACGAGTGGAGCGATGACATACGGCATAAAAAAGATCATCCGAAGCAGATTGCGCAGCTTCAGCTTTTCATTCAACAATAGCGCCAAGGCGAGGCCGACTGCATTTTGCAGCAGCGTAACGGCGGCGGCGAAAATAAGGGTGTTTATAAAAGCCTGCTTCAGACGAGGCTCGTTAAACAGCTCCTTGTAATTTTCAAGTCCAATAAATTTAATCGCATCGGCGTTAATATTCCAGTCCGTAAAGCTGTAATAGATTCCGATAAGGGTTGGCGTGATGAAAAACAATAAAAATACGAACAATGCCGGAAATGAAAAATATAGCGGATATTTGCTTCTCTCCATAGGGGCTGCCCTCCTGCTCCTGCCTCGTTTGAACGGAATGCCGGGGCGAAGCCTCGATCACTCTGATCGCATCGCCCGCAGCATCTATCCCGTCCGGTAATCAACAGCTTCGGCTTGCCCTGCTGCCGTCTCTGTCTTTTATTTGTTGCTTAGCTCATTTATTCAAAGCCTTCAAGACGCTTTGCTTTGCCATCCTTCACATAGTTCGCATCCATCTCTTTGATCGCGGTGTCTACATCGCCTGTAATATGGAAGTTTTGCAGCGTTTTACCGAAATCAAGAAACGATGCCGTCAGGCGGTTTTGAATATTGACCTTCGATTTACCTTCATCAATGTAGCCCTTGACCGTTTGCTGCATCGGATACAGCTCGCTCGTAGCATCCTTGAACACTGGAATGCCAGGCTGGCTTTGGTAGAAGGTATTGACGCTCTCCTTCGAGATCATAAATTTAACCAGCTCTTTGGCTGCATCCAAATTTTTCGCTTTTGACGGCACCATCAGCTGGTTCGGAGGCGTAATCATCGCCGTGCCTGTGTCCGTTGCAGTTGGAAAAGGGAAGAAGCCGATTTTATTCGTTACAAAATCTTTGCCAAATTTCTTCTCAAGCTGCGGCAATATACCGTCCAGCATAAAGGCCATCGCTACCTTGCCCTCGCCAAGCTCGTTTTGCAGCTCGTCGAATGTGCCGGACAGCGTATTTTTTTGGAGCAAGCCTAGATCCTTAATTTCCTTCGATTTTACAAAAAGGTCCTTGAGCGACGCGATGTCCGACAGCTTAAGCTGATTGACGTTCAGCTTCTGTACGCCTTCGTCGCCGATTTCCTGATCAACCTGGCTAACCCAGCCAGTCAAATAAAAGACTTGTGTCGGCCAGCCATCCTTTACTCCTTCGTAGAACGGCGTTACGCCGTCGCCCTTCAGCTTTTTAGCAATTTCAATCATATTCGCATAATTAGTTGGAGCGGCAACGCCCGATTTTTCAAAAACGTCCTTATTGTAAAAGACGCCCATCATACCTGTTTTGCCAAAAGGCACGCCATAAGCTTTGCCATCCGCATTCTTCTGGAAATCTACAATCGTATCAATGACATTGTCCCAAACGCCAGCCTCGCCGGACCATTCGTACAGCGTCTCATCCGCTCTGAGCTTTACATATTGCTTCGTGCCCGGCTGCATGAGGAATACGTCAGGGAAATCACCTGTAGAGAAGCGAGTTTTCAGCATATTGTCATAGTCGCCGCCGGGCAGCGCCTGTACCTCGACCTTATTTCCCGTCTTCGCTTCAAATTCTTTGAAAATAAGATTGTAAGGCGTGACATCCTCCGTATTCGGAATTAGAAAGGTCAGCGTAACGGGCTTCGCTGACGGCTGGGCTGAGGCTTCAGCAGAAGGGCCTGCTGTTGCTGTTCCCTCTGGGGCATTCGTCCCTTGCGTGCTGCCATTGTTGCTGCCGCAAGCTGTTAGTGAAAATGCTCCCAGCATTAGCGCCATTGTGAGGTGAACCGCTTTCATCTTTCTCATGATAAGACACCCTCTCATTCATAATGATCTGCCTCTTTATTGTATTGAAAGCGCTTCCTTAATTCTGTCTATGATTTTGACTTCTAATGTTGAATATTCCGACTTTTATGAATCCGTTTCCAATTATTCAGGAATAAGAAGCTTAATTTCGGTACCTGCACCTTTGCAGCTATTAATATGAAACTCAAACCGGTCCCCATAACGAATCCGATAACGCGAATACACGTTTTGCACCCCGATGCCGCTGCGCGTATCCGAGCTGAGTCCTTCGCCCTGTTGAAGCGGAGGCTTCAAGCTGCTTCTGATGTCGGCCAAATGCTTGTCGGATATACCCACGCCGTCGTCTTTGACAATGAGCATGATGCTGCCGCCCTCCCTGCTAACGATTACAGCGATCGTTCCTTTGCCGCGTTTGCGTTCAATACCGTGGAATACCGCATTTTCAACGAGCGGCTGAAGCGTCATTTTAAGCATAGGAATGCTGTATAGGTCGTCATCAATTTGCAGCTCAAAGGAAATTTTGTCCTCAAAGCGAATGCGTTGAATGTTCATATAAGCTTCAATTTGCACAAGTTCCTCCTGCAAGGTGACGATTTCATCCTTGTTTTTCGTATTGTAGCGAAAAATATCAGCAAGCGACTGCGCCATTTCACTAATTTCCTGAACTTGATAATAGTCGGACATCGCCCGGATGCTGTCTAGCGTATTGTACAGAAAATGCGGATTGATCTGCGAATAAAGCATGGCGAGCTGTGCCTCCTGCAGCTTAATCTGATTCACATACCGCGTCTCAATCAAATGTTGCAGCTCATCCTGCATCGCATTGAAGTTCATGCCGATTCTGCCGATTTCATCATTGCGCCGCACCTCGACGCGCACCGAAAAATCGCCACGTTTAATGCGGTTAACCGTCTTGTACAGATCTAGAATCGGCTTCGTAATTCGCTGCCCGAACACAACCGAAATAATCAGCGTAATCGCAAAGGCAATGAGAGCGGTTGCAATAACCGTCGTCTTAATAATGTCTAGTGCGCCAAAAATATCATGCTTTGGCACAATAAGCACAGCCTTCCAGTTCGAATAAGCGGAATTCGTATACGAGACGAGTCGATCCTCGCCATCCAGACCCAGCCAAAACTTGCCTTGACTGCCGTTAATACGGCTCGTCAGCTCCTTCCCGCCTGCATAACGCTGCGCATCACCAGATGCATAAACAAGCCTGTTGCCTTCGTCAAGAATGACAATGCTGCTGTTTGGCGAAAGCCCGTCGTTTCGTCCAATGCTGTTGAACAGCTCGGCACGATATTCGGCACGCACTAATATAAACTGCTCGGGATTGGAGAAATCGCGGATCATAATGGAGGAAAAATAGGCCGTTTCCCCATCCAATGTCCGGTCTTCCGCTGGAATAAAGCCGCTGTAAAATACCTCGCCATCCTTCGCTACCGTTTGGCGAAACCATTCGGAGCTCCGCACCTTCGCCGGATTATGCTGACCGCTTTCGTCAGAGGAGCTAAGCAGCTCGCCGTTGCTATAATAAATTTGAAAACGCAAAAAATCACGAATGGGCGTGACATTGAAGCTTTTTAAATACAAATCGCCGATTTTCTGCCGAAACAGGAACCGTTCGCGATCGCTAAGCTCGGGGTAACGATTAACGCCGTCAATATAGCTCTGTTCATTGTAGGAGGCCAGCAGCAAATTGCGCTTGCTATGAAAATCATTGTCCATATTTTTTTCAATTTGCTGGACGAGCAGCAGGCTGGCAGCCTCCGCTTGAGTCGCCATCGTTTTGTAGGAAATATAGAAGGAAACCGAGCCGACCAGTGTAATACACACCAATATAATAATAAAGTAGCTTAACAACAGCTCATTGCGCAGCCGGATAATAATTCCCCCTCGGAGCAAACTTGTTTTAGTACCATTATAACGAATTGGGAGAAGTGAACCTATAACAAAAAGTGTTTATATAATAGCCAAAAGTAACCAGCTGTAAGTTATAAAAAAACTCGGGATAATGGTATAGTTCATGTATCAGGCAGATATTCCCCACATACAAAGGAGAATTGAAAATGAGAAAACTCGTTCTTTTTCTGCACGCTTCGCTCGACGGATTTGTAGAAGGACCAAATGGTGAAATGGACATTGGCTGGGTTTCCTATGATGCTGATTTGGAGAAACACGCGCAAGAAATTTTGAGTACTGCCGACACCGTCCTCTGGGGACGTGGGACTTATCAGATGATGCACAGTTACTGGCCATCTATGCTTTCGGCTCCATCAGCTTCGCAGCACGAACGGAATCATGCCGAGTGGATCGAAAAAACAGCAAAACTCGTTTTTTCCACGACACTGGAGAAAGTGGAATGGAATAATTCCAAACTCGTGAAAGAAGATGTCGAGGAAGAGATCAAAACCCTCAAGCAGCAGCCAGGTAAGGATATGGTCATCCTCGGCAGTCCTAGGTTCGCACACCACCTTATGCAGCTTCATTTAATTGATGAGTATAAAATTACGGTTTCTCCCGTCCTGCTCGGTAAGGGATTGCCGTTATTCCAAGGCATCAAGGAGAAGACCAATCTTAAGCTGATCGACAACAAGACCTTTGATTCTGGAGCCATAGGTCTCGTTTATCAGACGGTAAGATGAGCTTGTCACTTATTCCAGAATTGGGATGTATATTCCGACCGAGCATGGTCACCCGTGCTAGCTGGAACGCCTCTTCGACGTTAATCTGTTTCGTCACTCCCTACTTGAGTAGAGGGAGCTCTAAAAACTAACGCTTAAAAAGCCCAGAGCCGCTTCTAGGAGAAGAAACGGCTTTGGGCGAAAGAATCTGTTTCCTTTTCATTATGAAACGTAATAATGGATCGGAAAAACGGGGCTCTTCCGAAAGCTTTCATCCCCCGCAGGACTGGCTTGACTAGTCATTAACTTGACTGATTAAGCGGTAACAGCCGGAGCCAATTTCCAGCACCGTTTGGCTGACAAAGGCATCCAGCACCTTAATATCCTCGCTGCCAGATAGACTAGCTGCTCCATCAATTGCCTTGACCGTCCCAGGAATGTATAGCGTTGCCGTTGTATTAGCCGGAATGATTACGTTTAACTGGAACTCCCCGGACTTATCCATTTGCCACTCTACTTCGATTTTTCCATATAACGAAGAAAAATGGGATTTTACATAAGCAAGTCCGCCGCCCGGCTGAGGACGGATAATCGCATGACGGAAGGCAGGTGCTCCCTTGTCTGCTTCAATGCCTGCCATATAGCGGAACATCCACTCGCCAACGGAGCCTAGCGAATAATGATTGAATGAATTCATCTGAGGCGTCTGGAAGCCCTTCTCCTCCGTCCAGCCATCCCAGCGCTCCCAAATGGTCGTCGCTCCATGCTTGATGGAATACATCCACGATGGAAAAGCTTCCTGCAACAGCAGCGAATATGCTACGTCGAGCTGGCCGTTATCGGACAGCGCGGGCAGCAAATACCCAACGCCGAGGAAGCCCGTCGTCAAGCGGTTCCCGCGATTGGCAATATCTGCTGCGAGATGGCGGACCGCCTTTAATCGCAGCTCTTCTGTAAGCAGACCAAATTGCAGCGCAAGCACATATACCGTTTGCGTCTCCCCATGTATGCGGCCCTCCTCCGTTACAAAAGCAAGGCGGAATGCTGCGGCAATGCCCTGAAACAGCTGCTCCAATCGGCGAGCATCCTCCTCCTTGCCCAGCACGTCGGCAATTAACCCCAGCACCTTCGTGCTATAGGCAAAATAAGCGGTTGCCAGCACCTCGTTTGGCGTATCGGCATCAATGGACAGCCAGTCGCCATAGTTGGCATAGTTTGGCCTTACTAGCTCTTCGGTCGTCGCGAGCAAGTAATCGACCCATCTGCTCATTGCCTCATAATGCGTTTCCAAAATCCGTATATCGCCATACATTAAATACAGCGTCCAAGGAATAATGACGCCAGCATCGCCCCAGCCTGCATTATCTGGCGCATACCAGTTCAGGCGCGTGCTCCAGTTTTTATAGCGAATCCAGCCTGCATCCGGCGCCACATCGGTGAAAGCGCCCGATGGCTGCTGGCAATCAACCATATCCCACATAAATTTATTGAAAAACCTTGCCACATCCATATTGTACGAGGCTGTACGCGCAAAAATCTGCGCATCCCCCGTCCAGCCAAGGCGCTCATCCCGCTGAGGGCAATCGGTTGGCACCGACAAGAAGTTGCCCCGCTGCCCCCACGTAATGTTGGAAAACAACTGATTTATCATCGCATTCGACGTTTCCAAATGCCCTGTCTCCGGCGTGTCGGAATACACAACCTTGCCTGTAATCGTATCCAAATCAGGCTCGCCGGGATATCCAATCAGCTCTACATAACGAAAGCCATGGAATGTGAAATGTGGCTCATAGCGCTCCAGCCCTTCGCCATTAAGCGTATAATGCTCTTGCTGAACAGCAACACGCAAATTTTCCAAATACAGCGAGCCATCAGGACTCAGCATTTCCGCATGGCTGATCGTGACCGTCGTGCCGCGTTCACCGCTAACACGAAGCTCCGTCCAGCCGACCATATTTTGTCCCATATCAAAAATATAGCTGCCGCTCGGTGTCCGCTCCATCCGAATTGGCCTAATCGTCTTCATTACCTTAATCGGCGGTTCGTTAGACGCCACAAGCATGCCGTTATAGCCAGGGCGCACATCCGGCTCCTCCCACAGGCTGTCATCAAAGCCTGCTTCCGACCAGCCCATCATTTCAAGCCGCGCGTCATACGCTTCGCCCATAATAAAATCGGAATATAAAATAGGCCCTTTACTTACCTTCCACGTATGATCGGTTGCGATACTTTGCTTCGTGCCATCCTCATATTCCACATAAGCCTGCATCATAAAAAACGGACGCTCTCCGTACACCTTGTCGCCAAGAAAGCCAACCGTTCCCGCATACCAGCCTTCTCCAATAATGACGCCAAAGGCGTTGTCGCCTTCATGCAGCAGCGGCGTAATATCATAAGCCTGCACCTGTGAGCGGACATTATAGTCCGTAAAGCCTGGGGCAAAATAATCCCCTACCCGCTGCCCGTTAACGTATAGCTCGAACAAGCCAAGCGCTGTCGCATAGACCATAGCGCGGCGCACCTTGCCGCCCAAGGTGAATGGCTTGCGCAAGTGGGGCGAGGGCTGTCTGCCTGCTGCTTCCTCATCATGCTTGCGGCCAATCCATTTACCTCGGTACGCTGCCCTATGAAGCAGCCCTACCGTCCAGAAGCTTGGCTCACTCCATTCCGATACGCGCCCATAATTGTCCCAGACGCGCACCTTCCAAAAACATTCGGCCTCCGCCTCAAGTGGACGGCCGCCATATTCCACCTGAATGGAATCGCCCGATTCCGTTTTTCCACTATCCCAGCGATCACCCTCATCTGCGCCCAGCCGCTCTATTGAAGAAGCGACCAGCACCTGATACGCTATTTGGCGAACAGAACGCTTCTCTGAGCGCAGCTTCCAGAACAAGCGCGGCTTAGCCGCTTCAATACCGAGCGGATTCGTCATATATTCCGTTTTGCAATCTTCAATGATTAATGACATTAAATTTCAACCCCCTAAAGTATTAACGCTTCACATATTTCTTTTTGCTTGCCTCTTCTGTATGTCTTTTGCTTACTCCTATGCTTGCTCCTTGACCTTATCGGAGCTGTTATGAACCAAACGCTCATGCAGAAAATCAACAATATGCTGCACCTGCATTTGACCGTCACCATGCTTGGCTGCTCCAAGCTTCATTTGGAGTAGGCAGCCTGGGTTGCTCGTAAGCAAATAATGCGCCTTTGTCGCATTGGCATGCTCCATTTTGCGCGCTAGCAGCCCGCCCGCCATTTCTGGCTGGACAATATTGTAAGTGCCTGCCGAGCCGCAGCAGCGGTCAGCCTCAAACATTTCTACAAACTCAGCTCCACTTACGTCCCTCAGCAGCTTCCGGGGAGCATCAGCAGAGCGCATCACATTGCGCAGATGACAGGAATCCTGATACGTAATCCGAATCGGCTGGCCCTCCGGCTGGGCGGCTGCAAGCTTACCGGAACGGATAAGCAAATGACTAATATCCACCACACGCTTCGCTAGCCACAACGCGCCTTCCCTCCACTGCTCATCCTCATGAAGCAAGTGGTCATATTCCGTTAAGCTGGCGCCGCAGCCGCCCGCATTGGATACGATATAGTCCACACCAGCTGCCTGAAAAGCAGCAATGTTCTTCCTCGCTAGTGACCGGGCATCCTTCATCTCCCCGCTATGCGCGTGAAGCGCTCCACAGCAAGCCTGCGTATCCGGTATGACGACCTCAAAGCCTGCTTCAGTCAGCAGCTCCACCGTCTTGATATTCGTTTCCGTGAACAGCATATCCATAAGACAGCCGCGGAACATGCCGACTTTAGCTATTTTCGTGCCTTTTGCCGGATGATGGCTGCCAATTTTTTGGACAATGCCTTTGCTTGAGGCATCCGGCAGCACCTGCTCCATCTCGCTCAAATGCACCGGCAGCAGCTTCATAACGCCAGCGCTGCGCGCCAGCTTCCGAAGTCCGGCTTGCTGATACAGCCTTATAGCTCCGCCGAGAAGCCGCACCCGCTTCTGATGAGGGAAAAGCTGCTTGAACACTACGTGCCGCAGCGGCTTTACCCACCACCTGTGGCTTTCCGTATGCGCTTCAATCGCCTCCCTCGTCTGTTCAAGGAGCTGGCCATATTTCACATCTGCTGGACATGCTGGCTCGCAGGCACGGCAGCCAAGACAATGGCTCATCTGCTCCTCAAAGGACTGGTCAGGCATCATCAAACCGTCGGTAACCGCTTTCATCAATGCAATGCGACCGCGTGGCGATTCCGCTTCAATACCTGTTTCACGAAACGTTGGACATGCAGGTAGACAGAAGCCGCAGCGCATGCAATTGGTCAATTGATCCTCATCAAGCTGGAGCTTGAGCTTTCCAGCAAGCTGAAGCTGCTGCGAGCGTGGCGTAATGCACGCTGGCTCAGTTCCGTGCCGATTTATGTTTGTGGCTTTGGCTGCTTCTGTAGCTGCTGTAATTTGAACAGGCAGCCTTTCTTCCGTTTTAACCATGCTGAAGCACCACCCTCTTGCGCGACTGTTTGGCAAATATTTTGCCGGGATTGAGTAAATGATGCGGATCGAACGCCTGTTTAACGGCCTGCATCACTTCAATGCCTGCGGAGCCGACCTTCCATTCGAGATAAGGGGATTTCACTAGGCCAACGCCATGCTCGCCTGTAATCGTCCCGCCGAGCCGAATCGCTGCCTCAAAAATTTCCGCAAATGCCGCCTCAACGCGGTGAATTTCTTCCTTATCCCGGGCATCAGTCGTTGCTGTAGGATGCAGATTGCCGTCGCCCGCATGGCCGAAGGTACAGATCGTCACTTGATGCTTGCGGGCAATTCGATTAATTTCCAGCACCATTTCGGCAATTTTGGAGCGGGGCACCGTCGCATCCTCAAGAATCGTCGTTGGCCGCAAGCGTGCAAGTGCGGTAAACGCACTGCGCCTTGCTGTCAGCAGCTTGAGTGCTTCCTCTGGACTTTCAGCGATGCTAACGCTGTGCGCCTGCTCGCTTCGGCAAATCTCTTCAATCCTTGCGATGTCCCGTTCTACCATTTCCGTTTCTCCGTCCTGCTCGATGAGCAGAATCGCCTCCATATCGAGCGGCAAGCCAAGCTTGGCAAAGTCGTCGACCACCCGCACCGTTGCATTATCGAGAAATTCGAGCGTTGAAGGAATAATGCGGCTCTCAATGATTTTGGACACGGTTCGCGCTGCACCATACAAGTCCTTATACATAGCCAGCATTGTCTTCTTGTACTTTGGCGGCGGCACAAGCTTAAGCGTCGCTTCGGTAATAATCGCCAGCGTCCCTTCCGAGCCGACGAGCAGCTTGGTCAAATCATACCCCGCTACATCCTTCATCAGCTTGCCGCCGGTACGAATAATTTCGCCGCTGGCCAGCACGGCCTCCAGGCCGAGAACATAATCTTTGGTCGTGCCGTACTTGAGTCCGCGCAGCCCACCAGAGCATTCCGCAATGTTGCCGCCAATAGTTGAAATTGCCATACTGCTCGGATCGGGCGGGTAAAATAAACCGAGCGACTCCACATGGGCGATAAAAGATTTTGTAATGAGTCCGGGCTGAACAATTGCAACCAAATTTTCGAGATCAACCTCCAAAATGCGATTCATCCGGTGCATGACCATCACTACTCCGCCCTCGACGGGAACAGTCCCCCCGCATAAGTTCGTGCCTGAGCCGCGGCCAATGACGGGAATGCGATGCGTATTCAACACCTTCATAATCGCACTCACCTGCTCCGTGCTCGCAGGGTAGATAACACCATCTGGAAGCGCTTGCAGCATTGGTGTACCATCATAAGAATGAGTCACAAGCGACTGCGGATCATCTTTATAAAAATCGCTCCCCACTATAGCGAGCAGTTGTTGGCGAACTGTTTCCTGCAGCATATTGATGTCCCCTTCCATAAAATAAAGCTTCACCTATTACTCCATCAATTAATCAGGTCATCTGATGACTTTGAATTGAAAAAAGTATACACTAAAATAGATAAAAGCGAAAGCGTTATTTTGAAGCATGCTAATTCGTTGTTTGAAGGGAGTTCATATGGAGATTAGCCCAAACCGGCCGCTCAAAAGCTATGAGTGGGTCATGAATGATATTAAGCAAAAAATGGATGCAGGCTCGCTCGCCCCTGGTGATAAGCTCTCCTCGGTTGCCGATCTTGCCTCCTCTTATGGCGTTGGACAATCCACGATTCGTGAGGCATTAAGCGCGCTGCGCGCCATGGGCAGGCTGAATATTCGCCAAGGCAGCGGCACTTATGTTACCGCTCCGCCGGAGCCTGCTACCGCATCGGTACCAAGCTTTCTTTATGACGAAGCATGGATGGACCGTGCGGAAACGCTGCGCCATATTTTGGAGGTGCGCAAGGTGCTGGAAACCGGCTGCGCTGCGCTGGCTGCACGCAATCGGACCGAAGCCGATTTGACTGCTCTGGCCTCTATCTTGCAGAGCATGTTTGAACGCCTTGGCGATGAGGCCTTCAGCGAACAGGCAGATATCCGCTTCCATCAGGAGCTTGCGAAGGCGACGCATAACCCTGTGCTGCTGGAGATGATGGATGCCTTGTCCACTAAGCTCCACGAAAGCATGAAGGATACGCGGGCGCTATGGTTTTATGCCGAACGCTCAACGGCGGAGCGATTGCAAGGCGAGCACCAAGCAATCTATGATGCCATTGCTGCACAGCAGCCTACAGACGCATCCCGGCTTATGGAGGCTCATCTATCCAAGGTAGAGTCCGTGCTGCTGAACAAGCTTGTGTAATTGACCTAGCCTACCCATATTGGCAGTTGGAGGTCACTCCAGCAAACGTTGAGCCATACGACTTAATTAACGACGTTAAAAGAAAAATTTAATATCGTTAATAAATTTAAAGAGCTGCTCCGCACCCTGTTAGATAAGGCACAGAAGCTCAATAAAAGGCCGCCCCCATCAGCTTCAGCAGGTATAGCTTCCGTGCTGCCTTGGATGTACTTTCATGCTTAACGCTTGCGGAACGGTTTAGCTTGTTTTCATTGTGGTAGCTTGCGTGTTACGCTAAGCGGTACTTACAGCGAGCGTCAACGATACTTATGCAAGGATTGTATGTAGGAAAGTAAGTTTCAACGACATAAGTGGAACGCTACTTTCTGGCACTCACAGTGCTGAGAAATGGATGAAACTTATGTCTTGGAAAGTGAAAAGGGTAGAAAAGGAGGCGGCAAAGCTACAAAACGTGGAATAAATGATGAACGAG